>JBAYTA010000001.1:0-73202 GCA_041675865.1 Bacilli bacterium
AAAATTTTAATATTAATAAAGTAATTAAAGATTTAGAAAGATATGAATTCAGATTGATTTTAAATTATGATACTTTCAATAGTATTAACTTAGATACTTTTATTAATAATACATATATCAAAGGTATTTATTCTGATTTAGATCTAAGAGATCATCAACAATATATTGCTATCTTTAAAGTATTAAATTATGAAATTATTACAGCAATAGCAAGTTATGAATACTTTAATTTAAAAATCATAAGTAAAGAAATCTTAAAATTCTAATATATGACAAAATATGCTTAGTTATAAATTGTAATGATATCATAGATATGTTATAATACTGTTTGTTTAAAAATATATAGAATTAAATTCTATATTGTGTAAGAAATGGAGTAAAAATGAATAAAATACTAGAATTTTTAAAAACCTTGGTTGTACCACAAAAAATGGCTAAATATCGTTATATGTTAGCCTTATTAAGTATTATAATATTTGTATTAATTGTGTACTTTTTATCAGTACCAATTTCTCATCATATTAAATTATCTAAAGATGAGATGAGATTACAATATAATTATCAAGCACTTCAGGAAATAGAAGCTAGATTACCAGGAAGTCCTGAAAATGAATTAGTCTTACAAAAATTATCTAATCTAGAATGTGCTGTTGATAAAGGTGTCTTAAATTGTGCAAACCTTGCAGACAATGAAGTTTTTGATGAAGAAATTGTTATAGAAGTAAATAATATAACGAAAAAAATAAGATTTGTAGTTGATTTAAAAGAAAACGCAGCTGCACCAGTAATTGATTTAGATACATATCCATATACTGAAAATGAAGAAATATATTTTGTTGGTTTCTATCCACTTGGTCTATATTTCCAAGCTCATCAAAAAGGAATAAATGAAGTTGAAGAAAAAATAGTTCATAATGATAATGAGTTAGTTTATGAAACTAGACCGTATTACAATTATTCTTCTTTCATGCCTGAATTGAATTTAAAAAGAGATGAAGCTGGAGCTAGAGGTTTAGGTGGTTATATAGTTGGAATATTATTAGATGCAGATGTTGCTGCTTTAAATTCTCAATTTTTAGCTTATTTATTTATAAATATAGTGTTATTACCTATATTCTTTATAATGCTGTTTTGGTTAATGTTTAGAAAAAATGGAAAATTAGTTACATTCAAAGAATATTATAATATAGCTGCAATATCTATTATTGCTCCAATGGTTTTAACTTTCATTATTTTATGGATATGGGGAGATTACCGTTTTAGTTTAACCTATAGTATTTTTGGATTCTTAATTTATTATATTTTCTCACTGTATAAGATAAATAATGCACCAGATGAAGTATAAAAATAAACAATAAATTACGAGGAAAGTATGAAAAAATTTAAATTTTTAAGTACATATTTTAATCCTAAAAAAATGGTAAGGTATAAAGATATAAATATAATCATTTCTATTTGTATTTTTGTTATAGCTTCATTTCTATTAGGTGCTCCAGTAGGCAGAAGTAAAGTTCTTGCTGATGAAGGTATTATAGGACATGAAGACTATAAAATATTAAATAATATACCTAGTGATGAAGTTACAAACAATATTATTCAAGAAATAATATCTAAAGAATGTAAGGTAATTGATTCTTCATTACAATGCAACGGCTATGAATCTGATTTGTATTATACAAATACCATTAGTATTGAAGGTGAAAATGGCTTAACTAAGAATTTATATTTAGTTATTGATTTATTTGATATTAATAAAGTATTTATAGATGAGGTTGATCCTAATTTCGATCCTCGTGAAAGATTTACAATTGAAAATTTTCCTTATGTGGAAAATAGTGAAGATTATTTATTAAGATTTGCAAGTGATACTTTATATTTTCAAGCTCGACCTTTTGGAATAAAAGAAAAACATCCACATGTTAAAAAAGAAGAAGTTATTGAAGTACATTATCAAAGCTTATTACCCGATTTTGCAATTGATTCTGAAAATATCGATGTTGAAGATTTTGGGAATTATATATTAGGCCAACTTTCTATTGGAAACCATAATAAAATTAAATTAAAATCATATACTCTAACATTTTTAATAGGTGTATTGTTTACTTTAATTACAATAATTGTTTTATGGATTTTCTTTAGAAAAAATGGATTAATAAAGAAATTTAGTGAATATTATAATATAGCTGCTATAACTAGTATTCCAATTTCAATAATTTTCTTTATATTACTTTGGTTTAGTTACCAATTAATTTATGTATATATATTTATTTTTTCACTGTTCTATCTAATTGTTTTATTTAAAATAAATTCAAGTGAAGAAATAATTTAAATAAATAGTATAAAATTTAGTCTCATCTCATATATATTATTGACTATGGAGGGTGAGACTTTTGCTTAAAAAAAACCAATTAGCTTTAATATTATTGACATTAGTGTTAATGTTGACAGTGTATTATATAACATCACCGTTTGATAACAATGAAAAAGATCCGGATGATGAAGATAATACGACTGAAACAGGAAGACTTGAAGAAATTGCGGAATGGAGAGCTACAGTTCGCGAAGAAAGAGCACTGGCGGTATTAAGTTTAGATGCAATAATTGCAGATACTACAAAGAGCATTGTTGAAAAAACGGCTGCTTTGGATCAAAAAAGATATATAAACTCTTTAACTGAAAAAGAGTTATTACTTGAATTAGAAGTGATTGCAATGGGCTTCAGGGATGCATTTGTGCATGCTACTGCTACTGGAGTTGAAATCACAGTAGTAGCTAATGAACATTCAGTTTCAAAAGCTAATGAAATAATAATAAAAAGCATGATGCAATTTGATCAAGAATTCGATAATGTGGTTGTAAAATTTTCTACAGCTGAACAAGTAATGGGAGAAGTAAGTTGATTACTTCTTTTATTTTTGTAATTCTTAAGATTATTCTTTAAAAAAACTAAAAATTATGGTAAAATTAATAAGATGTAGGAGTACTAACATGAAAAGAAATAATAGTAGAATTAAAGCTTTAGTTGCTTTATACCATTATGATTTAATGGCAGAAAAAATAGATGAAGAATACTTAGATGATTTAGTTAACGAAGTTGCTGATGTTGAAGTAGATGAAGAGTTTTATGAAGAACTAGTTAATGGTGTTATTAATAACTTGCGAGAGATTAATAAAATTATTAATTTAAATCTTAAAAAATGGACTATTGATCGGATGTCCTATATCGATAGAAATTTAATTAGGATAGCTACTTATGAAATGCTTTATACCGATACACCAAGACCAATAATCATCAATGAAATACTAAATCTTACTCACACTTATAGTGAAATTGATGGAGATACAGAATCTAGGTTTAATAATAAATTATTAGATGAAATAGGGAAGTATATTGATGGAAAATAAATATCTAACAGTTACAGCATTAAATAAATATATTGGTTATAAATTCGAAACAGATGTTAATTTGCAATCTGTAGAAGTTAAAGGAGAAATCTCAAATTTAAGAATTTCAAATAATCATTTATATTTTTCCTTAAAAGATGATCAAAGTGAAATTAGAGCAATTATGTTTGCATCTAGTGCAAGGACCTTAACATTTATGCCGACAGATGGTATGAAAGTAATTGTTAGCGGTTCTATAAATGTTTATCAAAAAGGTGGAACTTACAATATAAATGTTAGGAAAATAGAAGATGCTGGCTTAGGAGATTTATATTTAAAGTTTTTAGAATTAAAAGAAAAATTAGAAAAAGAAGGTTTATTTTCAGAAGAGTTAAAAAGACCAATACCTGAATATGTAAAAAGTATTGCAGTTATAACTTCAGCAACTGGAGATGCAATTAATGATATCGTTTCTACAGTTCAAAAAAGATTTCCGCTTACTAAAATATATTTATATCCTGCATTAGTCCAAGGAGTAGATGCTCCTAGATCATTAATTAATTCTCTTAACAGAGCTAATAAAGATGCTCTAGCGGATGTAATTATTATTGGAAGAGGAGGAGGAAGTTTTGAAGACCTTTCTTGTTTTAATGATGAACAACTAGCTAGAACAATAAGAAATAGTTTGATTCCTGTTGTAAGTGCTGTTGGTCATGAAGCTGATTTTACTATTGCTGATTTTGTAAGTGATAAAAGAGCACCAACACCTACAGGTGCTGCTGTAGTAGTTACAAAGGATCAATATATTTTAGCTAAAGATATTTACAATAAACACAATTTATTGGTCCAAAATTATAAGAAAATTTTAGAAACTAAATATTATGAATATGAAAAAATTATTTCTAAACATCATTTTAAAAACTTCTTTGAAATAATAGATTTTAAATCAAAAGATTTAGAAAGAATAACTTATAATTTGCATATGCATTCACCTTTAAAAACAATTGAAAACAATTTAAGTAAAGTTGATGAATACAAAGAAAGATTAAAATCATTAAATTTACCAGCTAAATTAGTTGAAAAAGTAGATAATATTAATGAAAAAACTAATCTAATGAGTTATTATTTAAACCAAAAAATTATGATGTTAGAAAAAAATTATGAGGGATTGTTTACTAAAATGGAATTAGTAAATCCACTTAATTTATTGAAAAAAGGCTATGTTCTTACTTATCAAAATGGTGAGTTAATTACAAGCAGTAATAAAGTAAAGTCAGATAAAGATTTAGTAGTTAAATATCACGATGGAGATATTGTAACTGCTCCTAAAAATAAGGTTAAGGAGAAATAGGTTATGTTTGAAGAGTTATTAAAAGAATTAGATGAGATTGTAAAAGAGCTTGAATCAGGAAAATTAACATTAGATGAATCGATAAAAAAATATCAAAGAGGTCTTGAATTAAGTAAATTATGTAAAGAAAAATTAATGAGCGCAAAAGAAGTTGTTGTTCAAAAAATGAGTGAATAGTGATGGAAAAATTCACCGAACTTATTAATTTAAAACTAAAAGAATATATAAGTAAAATAGCTAATGATCAATTAAGAACTATAATTAATTATGCTTTATTTCCAGGAGGAAAAAGGCTTAGACCACTATTATTACTTTGTTTATTAGATGATTTAAATATAGATTTAAGTTTAGGTATAAATCAAGCAGCTGCTATCGAATTGATTCATAATTATTCTTTAATACATGATGATCTTCCTGCTATGGATAACGATGATTATAGAAGAGGACGATTAACAGTTCATAAGAAGTTTGGTGAAGCTAATGCAATACTTGCAGGCGATGCCCTTCTTACTGATGCATTTTTACTATTTTCTACTTCAGACATTGAAGATTCAAAAAAATTAGAGATAATCAAACTTGCTGCAAATAATTCTGGTAGTAATGGCATGGTTATGGGTCAAGTTTTAGATATAGCATCGATTGGTAGTAATTATTCTTTAGAAGATGTGAAAAAGATTCATTATCATAAAACTCGCGATTTAATTCATCTTGCTATTAAAAGTGGAGGAATTATTGCAAATTTAAGTCATGACAAATTAAACCAACTTGATGAATTAGCTAATTATTTTGGATTAGCTTTTCAAATTAA
This sequence comes from Bacilli bacterium, assembly GCA_041675865.1. Lineage (GTDB taxonomy): Bacteria > Bacillota_I > Bacilli_A > ML615J-28 > CAG-698 > DUVT01. The sequence continues at coordinate 5,544 of JBAYTA010000001.1, forward strand.
GGATGATTTAGATGATTTAATTGAAGAGGGAAGTGATCTTGATAATGAGAAAGTTACTTATCCAAGTGTCATTGGTAAGGATATTTCTCTTAAATTACTAGATGAATATAAAACGAAATCACTAGATATATGTTCTAATATATTAGGTGATAAATTATTTTATAAACTTATAGAGAGGATATTATGATTAAATTAGAAGAAATTAGAAATCCTGAATTCTTAAAAGATTTATCAATAAAAGAATTAGAAGATTTAGCTAAACAAATAAGAAAATTTATTATTGATAATATTAGTAAAACAGGAGGACACTTATCTTCAAATTTAGGAATAATCGAACTAACTATCGCATTACATTATGTATTTAATAGTCCACATGATAAATTAATATTTGATGTTGGACATCAAACTTATACGCATAAAATATTAACAGGACGCGCAAAAGAATTTAAAAATTTGAGAAAATATAAAGGAATGAGTGGCTTCTTAAAAACTAAAGAAAGTGTTCATGATGTTTGGGAAGCTGGACATTCTTCCACATCCATATCTGCTGCAGCGGGCTTTTTAGAAGCAAAATCTGCTGGAGCAAATATTGGGGAAGTAGTTGCAATTATTGGTGATGGTTCAATTCAAAATGGCTTAGCTTTTAGTGCTATGAATTATTTAGGATCAAGAACTGATCAAAAATCAATCATTATCTTGAATGATAATAATATGTCAATCTCACCTAATGTTGGCGTTTTAGGAAAAGCATTCGACAAGATAAGATTACAAAAATCATATTCATTGCTTAGAAGAATTACACCAAAATTTATTAAGAAACTATTTTCAAAAGAAAAAAGTGCTTTAAGTGCTTATTTACATGGCAATAATTTAATGGCTTCTTTTGGTTTTCGCTATTTCGGACCAACTAATGGACATAAAATAAAAGAACTTATTAAGTTTTTAGAACATGCGAAAAAATCTAATTCATCAATAATCATTCACGTGAAAACTTTAAAGGGTAAAGGATTTAAATACGCAGAAGAAGACCAACAAGGAATATGGCACGGAGTTGGACCTTTTAATCCTGAAACTGGTGAAATTAAGGCTAAAGAAACCAATGGTTTTGTTAGTTGGAGTAATGGAATAGGTAATTTAATATTAGAAAAAGCAAAGCATAATTCTAAAATTAAAGTAATAACTCCAGCTATGGTTCAAGGTTCTGGACTTGCGAAATTTGCTGATGAATTGCCTAAACAATTAATTGATGTAGGAATTGCAGAAGAACATAGTGTTGTCATGGCTTCCGCAATGTCCATAAACGGATTAATTCCTGTTGTATCAATTTATTCTACTTTCATGCAAAGAGCTTATGATCAAATAAACCATGATGTTGCAAGGATAAACTCTCATGTTATATTTTTAGTAGATCGTTCTGGCATTGTAGGTGAAGATGGCGATACACATCAAGGAACATTTGATATTGCATTCTTATCTTCAATTCCAAATATGGTAATCACTATGCCTAAAGATTTAGATGAAGCAAATAGTTTATTAGATTATGGACTTAATGATCATAATGGACCTTTTGTTATAAGATATCCAAGAGGTAATACAAACAAAGTTAATATTACTAATAAAAAATTAGAACTTGGTAAATGGGATAAAATTATTGACAATAACAATAACTATTTGATTACCTATGGCCCAGCAGTTGGTGATGCTAAAAAAATTATAAAAAATGATAATCTAAATATTGGTTTAATTAATGCAAGATTTATTAAACCTCTAGATTTAGTTTTGCTTAGAAGTTTAGAGAATAAAAATATAATTGTATATGAAGAAGTAACAAAATATGGTTCGCTTGCTTCACTTATATATCAAGCAAATAATGAATTTAATTTAAACTTAAAAATAACATCATGTGCAATTGATGATATTTTTGTAGAACAAGGAAAAACTGAATTAGTTAAAAAAGATTTAGGATTAGATATATTAGATATTTTAAAAAATGTTAAATAAAGGAATAGACGTATGTTATTATCACTGTATGTACAAAACTTTGCAATAATAGATAATGTAGAAATTGATTTCAAAGATAATATGACAGTAATTACTGGTGAAACTGGTGCTGGTAAATCACTTATTATAGATGCTATTGGATTATTATTTGGTAATAGAGCTTCTAGTAATTTAGTTCGTTTTGGTGAAGATAAAGCTATTATAGAAGGTGTTTTTTCTTATGTTCCAAAAGAAGTACAAGAAATTATTAGTTGTGAAGAAGACGATGTTTTAATTATCAGAAGAGAAATTTATGCTAATGGAAAAAGTATTTGTAAAATTAATAATCAGAATGTGACATTGTCACAACTTGTAGAAATATCGGACTTAGTTGGTGATATTCATACTCAATTCGACACACAACGACTTTTCAATCCTAAAAATTATTTAAACTTTATTGATGATGAAGAAGTAAACAATCTTTTAATTCAATATAGAGATAATTTAAAAGTTTATAATGCAATAAATAAAGAGTATAAAGATCTTCTTAATAAAAGTAATACTGATTTACAAAGATTGGATTTTTTGAAATTTCAAATAAATGAAATTGAAAATGCAAAACTTTCAGTATCTGAAGAAGAAGAACTTAAAACAAGAAGCAATTATTTAATGAATTATGAAAATATATTAAATAATTTAAAATTAATTGTTGATTTATATAATGATGAAAATACACTAGATAATATATATAATTCAATTAGCTATATTTCAAAATTGGAATCGTTCGAACCGAAGTATAAACAATACAAACAAACTATAGAAGATTCATACTATACTCTTACTGATGTTATTGATGAAATTTCAAAAGAATTAAAATTGCTTGATTTTGATGAAAATGAGTTAAATAGCATAAATGATAAATTAGGGATTTATTCTGATTTTAAAAGAAAATATAAAAAAACAACAGAAGAGATTATAATTTATTATAATGAGATTTTAAATGATGTAAATAATATTGAAAATTACGACGAAAATATTGAAAAATTAGAAAAAAAGTTAAAAGATGCCTATAATAAAACACTTGAGATTGCAAAAAATATACGTAATAAAAGAATTATTCTTGCAAAATCATTAGAAGAAAATATTATTTTAAACTTAAAAGATTTAAAGCTTAAGAATACTAAATTTGACATACTATTTAACGATTTAGAAAATATTAACTTTAAAGCAGATGGTATAGATGAAATTGACTTTTTAATATCATTCAATATTGGTGAACCTTTAAAACCTTTATCAAAGGTTGCAAGTGGTGGTGAGTTATCACGTTTTATGTTAACACTTAAAGTATTAGTAAGTGAAAAACTTAAATTACAAACTATTATTTTTGATGAAATTGATAATGGTGTTAGTGGTGAAATTGCTTATAGTATTGCAAATAAAATTCATACTATTTCGCAAAAAGTTCAAGTATTATGTGTAACCCATTTGCCACAAGTCGCAGCAATTGCAGATCAGCAAATCAATATCTCTAAAGCGATCATAAAAGATAGAACTATTACAAATACTAAAGAACTTGAATATGAAGAAAGAATTATCGAAATTGCTAAGATGATTTCTAATGGTGAAGTTACTGATGCAAGTAAAAATTTATCAATTGAATTATTAAAAAAATAAGCACTTCCAATTTTTAAAAGTGCTTTTTTTTATCTAAAAATTACAAATAATAATGATGTAGCCAAAAAAGGAGGTAATTTTTATCAAAATTTTGAAAAGATTTTTATTGAGTTTATGTTTGCTATTTGTAATTTTATTTGTCAGTACCACATCGTTATACGCACAAGAATTTAATATTTATGTCATTCCTGGTGGTGACTCTATCGGGTTACAATTAAACACCGGAATTGTGATTACTGGTAAGTACGATGTAAAAACAAAAAACGGTGAAGCATCACCATGGTCTAAAAGCGATATAGAAGTCGGAGATAAAATCTTAGAAGTCAATAATCAAGTTGTTAATAAAATAGGAGATTTACAGAAGATTATTTCTAATATAAAGAGTGATCAAGACGTTCTCATGAAGTTAAAAAGAGAAAATACTTTGATTATGACTACATGTAAGGTTGTTAAATCTGACAATGATAAAATGTCATTAGGCTTATATGTAAAAGATGAGATAATGGGTGTTGGTACCATGACTTTCATCAAAACAAACAAAAATACTTATGCTGCTTTAGGTCATTCAGTTATACCTGATGAATTAAATGGCAAAAGTTTAGGAACAATTACAGCATCAACTATTCGTGGAATTAGGAAATCATTACCTGGTGTTCCAGGTGAAAAACAAGCTACATTATCAACAGTATCGATTGGGTCAATTGAAAGAAATACTCAAATAGGTATCTTTGGTAAAGTAAATAATATAAATGATTTCTCCAATGAAAAGAAAATGAAAATTGCATCCCCAAATGAAGTAGTACTTGGTGATGCAGAAATTTGGACAGTTATTGATGGTTCAAAAAAAGAAGTATATACAGTAAAAGTAGTTGACTTAAAGAAACAAACTAGTACAGGTATTAAAGGTATTAAAATTAAAATTACAGATGCAAGACTATTAGAAACTACAGGTGGTATAATACAAGGCATGAGTGGCAGTCCAATAATTCAAAATGGAAAAATAATTGGTGCTGTATCGCATGTTGTTGTTGATTCTCCTGAATATGGTTACGGTGTATACGCGATGTGGATGTATAATGCTTTCTAATTTGGCTAAAAAAAAGGGCTTTTAAGCCCTTAATTTAGATTATTTAACTTTTGGTTCCCATTTACATCTAATAGGAGAAACAATCTTCTCTTCTTTCTTTAGAGCATTGAAAGCTTTATCTACAACTTTTCTATCTAAGCCTGTTGCAGTTGCAACTTCACCAGCTGTTATTGGTTTATTTGCTTCTTTCATTGCTTGTAGAATTTTGTCATTAATTTCCATAATAATACCTCCATTACTATATTATTATAGCATATTCTTCATAAATTTTATATTTTTTTATAAAGTATATTAATTGTGCCAAAACACGCATACAATATTCTACATTTTTCGACAAAACCGTGTAAAAATTCAAGATACGATGTCGAAATTTGACAAATTCAAAAAATTATTTTATAAAAAAAAGGTAAATTTCCAAATTTTTCTTGAAAAATCTAAATCAATAGTGTAAATTAGAGTTACCTATATGGTGGAGGAGAAAAATTATGAATAGTTTAAAGGTTATCATTGCTGATGACGGTAAAGAACTAGTCCAAGCAATGCAGGACTTCTTTAGCGATAAAGAAGAGATTCAAGTTGTTGGTGTACACAATGATGGTGTTACTTTACTTAACACACTTCGTGTTACACAAGTCGATTTACTTATACTGGATATTTTCATGCCAAACTTAGATGGGGTAAAAGTGTTACAAGAATTGAATTCCAGAAGAGACCGCTACAAAGTACCAAAAACTATCATTGCAGTAACAGCTTTTTCAAATGAAAAAATTATGAATAGTGTTGCTGAATTAGGTGCAGATTACTTTGTTGTAAAACCTATTAACTTTACACATTTATTTGAAACTATTAAAGATTTACACGAAAAGAAAAACGAAAAGAACCAAACCAAAACTCAGAGTGCATACAGTTTTAATAATAAAACTGATCTTGACACAGAAATTACAACATTACTACATGAGATAGGAGTTCCAGCACACATAAGAGGATACCTTTATATCCGCGAAGCCATTACAATGGTTTATCATAATCTTGAAATTCTGGGCAATATTACAAAGATATTATACCCAGAGGTAGCTAGAAAATTTAATACAACATCATCTAGAGTTGAAAGGGCAATTCGTCATGCAATAGAAGTTGCCTGGGTTAGAGGAAATATCGATGCAATAAGCGATATATTTAGTTATACTATAAGTTATCATAAATCTAAGCCAACAAACTCAGAATTTATAGCAATGATTGCTGATCGTTTACGTCTATTACATAAGCGAGAAAAACGAGAAGTGTTAACTAGAGTTGTATAATTTTGAGTATTATATAGATTAAAAGACTAAAAATAAATTTAGTCTTTTTTTATAAAAAAAAACACAAATAAATTGTGTTTGCTTATTTACTAGATACTTCAACTATTAATAATATTAATGAAACTAAACTAAGAACAGTCATACCTATAACAATCAAGTAAACAAAGATTTTTCCTAGTAGACTTTTTGAAGGATCTTTTAATTCAACTTCTACAGAATTGTCTAATTTTACTTTTGTTTTTAAAAGTGGTGTTCTTTCTTTTTTATTTGTTTTTTTGTTTTCTTTTTTCACTATTTTCACCTCAAAATATGTTATAATTATAGATATGTATTATTATAACATAAGTTATTAGAAAAAGGAATGAAAAAATATGAATTCTTCGAAAATAATCTTTCATATTGATATGAATGCATTTTTTGCTTCTGTTGAAACTGCATTAAATCCTAATTTGAAAGATAAACCGATAGTTGTTGCGCATAATGATCCATTATATCGAGGTATTATTTTGTCGCCAAATTATGAAGCTAGAAAATATGGAATTAGAACAACCATGCTTGTTAAAGAAGCAATGTTATTATGTAATAATTTAATAATAGTTGAACCTAAGATGGAAAAATATAAAGAATATTCAAATAAGTTCTTTGAGTATTTATATACTATTACAGATATTATAGAAATTGCTTCAATAGATGAAGCTTATATGGATGTAACAGAAAAGTTTAAACAAATCCACCCAATTGATTTAGCAAATCTTATTCAAAGGAAACTTTATAATGATTTCAAACTTCCGTCTAGTATTGGAATTGCTCCAAATAAATTTCTTGCAAAAATGGCATCAGATTTAAAAAAACCAATGGGTATAACTGTTTTAAGAAAAAGAGAAATTGATAAATACTTATGGCCACTTTCAATTGATAAGATGTTTGGGGTCGGAAAGAAAACAAAACCTAAATTAGAAGAAATAGGAATTAAGACCATAGGAGATCTTGCAAACTTTAAAGATTTTGAATTATTAAAAAACACTGTTGGTGATTTAACGGCTAATAGTTTGTATGAACATGCAAATGGAAATGATAATTCTATAGTTGATGTAAATAGTTATAGCGAATCACAATCTGTTAGCAATTCTCATACATTTGATAATAATGTATTTGATCCTGAATATGCGAAAAAAACTTTAAAGGTTATTGCAAATACAGTAAGTTATAGATTAAAGAAAGAAAATAAAAAAGCACTAACAATTGGTTTGATCTTAAAATATTCAAACTTCAAACAAATTAATAGAAGTACAGGATTAGAGATAGCTACAAATAACGATAAAGAGATTTATGATATTGTAGAAGACATATTTGATGAGTATTTTACTCAAGGTGATATGATAAGATTAGTTGGAATATTTGCATCTAGATTAGAAAATGCAAATGATGAAGTAAAACAATATTCAATTTTTGATGATCCAGAAGTTATTAATAAAGAAGATGGAATTAACAGATTATTAAATAATTTAAAATCAGAATTTGGGCAAAATAGTATAAACTTAGGATATTATAATTATAAAGCAAAGGATGAATAAAAAATGCAAACAAAACTAGGACAAGTACAAAAATTTAAAGTACTAAGAGAAACACAAATAGGTTATATGTTAACTATTACTGGAGAAGATGAATATTTTCTTCATAAAAATGAAACTGATTTTAGACATTTAACTGAAGGAGAGGAAGTAAACGGATTTTTATATAGTGATAAGAAAGCAAGAATTGCAGTTACATTAGTAACACCTAATGTAACTATCGATAAACCAGGTTTCACTAAAGTAATTGAAGTAAACAATTCACTTGGAGCATTTTTAGATATTGGTATTAGTAAAGATATCTTACTGTCAAAGGATGATCTGCCGATTGATTATAATGAATGGCCAATTGAAGGCGATGTGTTACTATGTATATTAAGAGTTAAAGGTGATAGATTAATTTCTAAGATGCTTAATAAAAATGAAATCTTGGATTTAAATCTTCATTTTGAATTACCTTTAAATCAAAAAGTTATTGGTTATGTTTATAGAATTACAGAAGATGGTATTAATATTGTTACTAAAAACTATAATATAGTTTTCGTCTATAAAACAAACATGCGTAAAAAGTATCGTTTGGGTGAAGAGGTTAATGTTAGGATTATTAAAAAAAATATTGATGATTACACTGGTACTTTATTTGATTCTAAGGAAGAGGTAATTAAAGAAGATTCTAAAAAGATTTTAGATTATTTAAATAAGAATAATGGTATAATGTCTATTACTGAAAAATCAGATCCAACTGTTATATATAAAGTATTTGGAATGAGTAAAAATGCATTTAAAAATGCTCTTGGGTCTTTATATAAAGCTAAGCAAATTGAGATGGATGACGAAAAGGTTGTTTTATTGTAGAAAAATGACAATGTCATTTTATACAAAATTAGACAATAAATTATATCATCGACAAGATATGACTATATTTAATGTTTTTTGAACTTGATTTTATTGATTCGATAAATTTTTATTATTGATTTATCATAATTTAAAATATGTGAAAAATCTTGACTTTCCTTTTGTTTTAGGTTAATATAGTAATATCTATTTTAATAAATCGTTAAGGTAAGAATAGTAATTAATTTGTTTTAAGTTAAAGCGAAAAGTGGTTGGTGAGAGCACTTACTTAAATATTAATGAAGGACACTTGCTTAGATTCCACCTAGGACGTAAATCTTGCGTTAAAGATTAAAGTGCATCATTTTGATGAAGTAAGGTGGTACCACGGATTAACAAATTCGTCCTTAAGATTTTTTCTTAAGGACTTTTATTTAAATTTAAATTAAGGAGATCAATATGTATCAAAAAGTAAAGGGAACTTTGGATTTTTATGATGAGAGTGCGATTAAGTATCGTTATTTAGAATCTGTTATATCTAAGGTTATTAAAAATTATGGTTATACTGAAGTTATTACACCAATTTTTGAAAATACAGAAATTTTTGTTAGAACATCTGGTGAAGAATCAGATATTGTAACTAAAGAAATGTATACATTTTTAGATAAAGGCAAAAGAAGTATTACTTTAAGACCAGAAGGAACAGCTGGGGTTGTTAGAAGCTTTTTAGAGAATAAAATGTATGCAAATACAACTCTTACAAAACTGTATTATTTTGGTCCAATGTTTCGCTATGAAAGACCACAAACAGGTAGATACCGTCAATTTACACAATTTGGTGTAGAAGCTTTTGGTGCATCTTCACCTTTACTTGATGCAGATGTAATTATTAGCGCTTATCAAATTTTTAAATCTTTAGGAATCGATAACTTAAAATTAAAAATTAATACAATTGGTGATTTCACTTCTAGAAATAATTATGTTGATGTTTTACAAGATTATTTTAGGAAAGACATTGATAAACTATGTAGCGATTGTAATAATAGATTAGAAAAAAATCCTTTAAGGATTTTAGATTGTAAAATTGATAGTGATAATCCAATAATTAAATCGGCTCCAAAAATTTCAGATTCCTTAACACAAGAAGCAAAAGATTATTTTAAGGAAGTTTTAAAAGCTCTTGACTATAATAATATCAATTATTTTGTAGATGAAAATCTAGTTAGAGGACTTGATTATTATACAGACACTGTCTTTGAATTTATAATTGAAAGTGATGATAATCTAAATGGTCTTGCAATTTGTGGTGGTGGAAAATACTCTGATATGGTTAAATCATTTGGAGGTCCAGATATTCCAGGAATTGGATATGCTTTTGGAATAGAAAGAGTTATCTCTATCATGGATCAAAAAGGTCTTTTTCCTAATTTAGATAAAGCTGCAGATGTTGTGTTAATTGCATTAGATGAAGAATCAAAATTATATAGTTTAAATCTTGCAAATAAATTACGAATGAATGGTTATTATGCAGATATAGATTATTTTAATACTACTATGAAGCAACAATTTAAATTGAGTGATCGTTTGAATGCAAAATTCATTATAATAATTGGTGAAGAAGAGTTAGCAAATAATTCTCTAACTATTAAAAACACTAAAACAAAAGAACAAATTACAATAAAAGAATATATGTTATTAGAATATTTAAAGGAGAAGATCTAATGCGAACACATAATAATGGCGAGTTAAGATTAAATGATGTAAATAAGGAAGTTAAATTAGTAGGTTGGGTTGCAAAAACTAGAAATTTAGGTGGTTTAATATTTATCGATTTAAGAGATAGATATGGAATTACTCAAATTGTTTGTAAACCAGAAAATCCAAACTACGAAAAATTAGAAAATGTTAGAAATGAATACGTTCTTCAAGTTAAAGGGACTGTAATAGAAAGAGAAAGTAAAAATAAAAATTTACCAACAGGAGAAATTGAAGTTGTTGTACAAAATGTAATAATTTTGAGTGAAGCTAAAAATACTCCACTTATTATTGCCGATGAAACTGATGCTTTAGAAGATACTAGAATGAAGTATCGTTATTTAGACTTAAGAAGACCAGTAATGCAAAAGAACTTAATTCTCCGTCATAATATTGCAAAGTCAGTGAGAAACTATTTTAATGATTTAGATTTTGTTGAAATTGAGACTCCTGTATTTGGTAAATCAACTCCAGAAGGAGCAAGAGATTACTTAGTTCCATCCAGAGTTAATCCAGGAAAGTTTTATGCACTTCCTCAATCACCACAAATCTATAAACAATTATTAATGGTTTCAGGATTTGAACGTTATTATCAAATAGTAAAGTGTTTCCGTGACGAAGACCAAAGAGCAGACCGTCAAATGGAATTTACTCAAATCGATGTTGAAATGAGTTTTGTAGATGAAGAAGATATTTATGTTTTAGTAGAAAAATTAATTTCCAAAATGATGAAGGAAGTTAAAAATATTGATGTTGAACTTCCATTCCCACGCTATAAATATGAGGAATCTTTAGATATCTTTGGAACTGATAAACCAGATACAAGATTTGCTTTACATTTAGTTAATATTGAAGATGCTATTAAAAATATTGAATTTGCAGTATTTACTGATACAATAAAAAATGGTGGAGTAGTAAAAGCTATTAATGCAAAAGATGCTGCAAATAAATATTCTCGTAAAGATATTGATAGATTAACAAATGAAGTTAAGAAATATAAGGCAAAAGGCCTTGCTTGGTTAAAATATGATAATAATGAATTTAGTGGATCGATTGTTAAATTCTTAACTGATGAAATAAAAGAAAATTTAATTAAAAAATTAAATATTGAAAATAACGATATTATATTTATCGTAAGTGATGATAAGAAAATAACAAATCCTTCGCTTGGTCATTTAAGAAATGTCTTAGGAAAAGAATTAAATTTAATTGATAACTCAAAATTTAATTATTTATGGATAGTTGATTTTCCTTCTTTTGAATATGATGAAGAAGAAGGCCGTTATATCGCTGCCCATCATCCTTTTACATCGCCAAAGGATGAATTTAAAGATAAACTTCTATCAAACCCAGAAGAATGTTATTCTAAATGTTATGACTTAGTCTTAAATGGTTTTGAACTTGGAAGTGGATCAATTAGAATACATGACCAAAAAGTTCAATCAGATATGTTTAAAGCTATTGGTTTAAGCGATGATGAAATTAAAGAAAAATTTGGTTTCTTTGTTGAAGCATTAAAATATGGTACACCACCTCATGGTGGAATAGCATTAGGTTTAGATAGACTTGCTATGATTCTAACAGGCTCAACATCATTAAGAGATGTTATTGCATTCCCTAAATCTGCTTCCGCAATTGATCCAATGAGTGAAGCACCAAGTTTTATTAGTCAAAAACAATTAGATGAATTAAAATTGGTTATTAAAAAATGAGTTTTGAAAGATTAGAATTTCTTCTAGGTAGTAGTTCAATAGATAAACTTAATAATTCTAAAGTCGCTGTTGTGGGTTTAGGAGGAGTAGGTGGAGTTAGCGCTATTACCTTAGCTAGAAATGGTGTTGGAACATTAATTGTACAAGATTTTGATGTTGTTGCACCAAGTAATATAAATAGACAAATTATTGCTAATTATGAAACAATTGGTAAAAGCAAAGCTGATTTAGTTGAAGAAGAAATAAAAAGAATAAATCCAAATTGTAAAATTATTAAACTTAATGAAAGATTTAATGAAAATTCAAAGTTGTTTGACTATGATTTTGATTTTCTAATTGATGCTATTGATCAAATAGATGATAAATATTTATTAATAACAACTTGTGTTGCTAAAAAAATCAATTTCATATCATCTATGGGTGCTGCAAAAAAAACCGACCAAACTAAACTAGCTATAATGGAAATAAGTAAAACTACTTATGATCCATTAGCAAAGATTTTAAGAAAAAAACTACGAGACGACCAAATTTATGATAAAATAATGGTAGGATCTTCTACAGAAGCTCCTAGAAAAATCGCTAATCTTGGCTCTTACATGCCAGTAACTGCAAGTATGGGGTTATTATTAGCAGATTATGTAATAAAGAAAATAATAGAGGAGTAATATATGTTTTTAAATATTTTTGTAAGTATAATAGTTGTTTTTTCTGTAATCATGCTTTTCTTTTTGGCTGTTATAGTTAATGGTTTAACGAAAAAACCGGATAATGTAGAACTACCTGAACAATGTAGTAGCTGCAATAATAATTCTTGCTATATTAGGTTTGATGATTCACCAAAACCTAAAGAAACTATTCAAGAATTCTATAAAAAATGTGAGGAGAATAATGCAAACACAGAAGCGAACTAATTATCTTTCTTGGGATAACTATTTTATGGGGGTAGCTATTCTATCTAGTATGCGAAGTAAAGATCCTAATACTCAAGTTGGTGCATGTATAGTTAATCAGAAAAAAAGAATAATAGGTATTGGCTATAATGGATTACCTGTGGGTTTAAGCGATGATGAATTTCCATGGGGAAATCATGGGGATTATTTAGATACTAAATATCCTTATGTTGTCCATGCAGAACCTAATGCAATTTTAAATTCAATTGAAAAACTTGATAATGCAACAATTTATGTTACATTATTTCCTTGTAATGAGTGTGCAAAACTTGTAATTCAAAGCGGAATTAAAGAAATTGTCTACTTAGATGATAAATATAATAATACTGAGGCTGATATTGCGTCTAAAAGGATGTTAGATGCAGCAGGTGTAAGTTATCGTAAATTAAATGAAATGACATTAGAGGTTAAATAATGATTCAATTTTTTAAAGATTTAATAAATGGATTTAAGAAATCAAGTGTTACTAGAAAAATATTTTATTCATCACTTATTTTAATCTATTTTATACTTATAGCACTTTTAACTATTAAAGTTAATGTGGAAATAATTACACCGGGTGGTATAAATGCAAACATTGGAACTAATGAATACAATATTGCTAGTCCCAATGTATTTGTAGATACTGATTACAATCCGGGAAATATTTTTACAGTTGGTGTTCATTCAAGAAAGAGAATATCTCTTTACCAATATTTAATAAGTAAAATGAATGATGATATTGCATTTGAAGACTATGATCCAAAAACAAGTCTTTCAAAAGAAGAAGATTTAATTCTAGGTAAAAAAAGTAAAGATGTAAGCATAATAAATGCTTTAATAGTTGCCTATGAAGAAGCTAAAAAAGTTGATGATAATATAAATATTGATTATGAATTTGAAGGTGTTTTAGTTTCTTATGTTTTTAATAAAGATTCAAAATTAGAACCTGATGATATTATTACACATTTAAATGATCAAAAAATAGAGCCTGATACATTTAGAACTGAAATTGGTAAAATTAATAATGATGAGAATATTAAACTAACAGTAAAAAGATATGATTCTGTTGCAAAGATGGATGTTGTTAAAGAAATAACTACAAAAAAATATTTTGATGAAGCAGCTAATCAATATTTACTTGGTATCTCTACAATGGATTCATATATAATAGATGAAGAAACAGCTTTTCCAGAATTTACTATTCATAAAAATTATAGTTCTATTGGTGGTAGTGGAGGAGCTATGCAAGCTCTAGCAATTTACAACTCAATTTTAGAAGTTGATATCACGAATGGAAAAACTATTATTGGAACAGGTACTGTATCAGTAGAAACATATAATCCTGAATTAGTATTTGGTCAAATAGGAGATATAGGTGGAGTTAGCCAAAAAATAGTTACTGCAAATTTATATAATGCAGATATATTTTTTGTAAATCCAGAAGATGCAGAAGAAGCTAAACAAAAAGCTAAGGAAATAGATGCAAAATTTGAAGTTGTTGAAGTAAAAACATTTGCAGAAATAGTTAGTCATTTAAAAGGTGAAAATTAATGTTTAAAAATTATAAAGAACCAAACTTTTGGATTCGTGGAAAATTAGAACAAAGAAAATTTTATGATATTAAGTTAAATACCAAAACTAGTATAATAACTTTTATAGCAGGTTTACTTTTTGGAGCAGTAATAATTTTACCTTTTGGATTAATGTTATTTCAATTTATAATGATATTTGGTTATAATTTATCTATTTTTGTTTTATATCTAACAATTATCTGGATTCTAATGATGCTCTTCAATGGCTTTTCAAATTATTTTACTGTTAAATTAGCTCAAGCATATAATAAAGACATGAATACTTTACAAGAATTAGAACCTAGATACATATTCTTTTACCAAATACTTAATTTTGGTTTTGGATTATTTAGTTTATTCATAATTGTATTTTTTGGTATTCAACTAATAAATAGATAGGAGTATTCATGATGAAGACAAGACAATTAATAATAGGACTTATATTAATAGTAGTAGGAGTTTTAATAGATCAATTCACAAAATTGATCGTATTCAAAAATCTAGAAATGAATAAACAGTATGATTCGATCCCAGGATTTAAAATATATCCAGTTAGAAATGATGGTGCTGCTTTTGGAATATTTGCAGGCAGAATGTGGATGTTAATAATTATTACTTTAATTGCATTTGCATTCTTCATTTATTTAATGAAAGACTTTGATTTAGTCACAAAACCAATTTATAGTGTTGCACTAATATTAATTATTAGTGGAACTATTGGGAACTTTATTGATCGTATAGTTGATGGATCTGTGAGAGATTTTATTAAATTTAGTTTCTGGCCATCTTTTGCTATCTTTAACATAGCGGATATATGTTTAACTTTTGGAGTAATTCTGTTATCTATTGATATATTGTTCGGAGAGACAGGTATAAGGTGGACAAATTAATTAAAATTATTGAAGAAGTTGATATTCGTCTTGATAAATATCTAATTGATTATTTACCTGAAATGACTAGAACACAAATTCAACAAATGATAGAGAATGAAGAGATTTTAGTAAATAATAAACCAACTAAACCTTCATATAAGTTGAGAGTAAATGATGAGGTAGTAGTTAAGTATGTAGAACCAAAAACTTTGGATATTAAATCTGAAGAAATACCTCTAGATATTTATTATGAAGATAGTGATTTAATAGTAGTTAATAAACCAACTGGAATGGTAGTTCATCCAGCATTTGGTAATTATGAGGGCACATTAGTAAATGCATTAATGCACCATTGTAAAGATTTATCTACTATTAATGGAGTAATTAGAGCAGGGATTGTTCACAGGATTGATAAAGAAACATCTGGTTTGCTTGTTGCATGTAAGAATGATTTTACTCATAAAAACTTAAGTAAACAATTTAGTTCTAAAACAGTTACTAGAAAATACATTGCAATAGTACACGGAGTTATAAATCATAATCTAGGTAGAGTTGACGCTCCTATTGGTAGAAGTAAAGAAGACAGAAAGCTTATGGCTATTGTTGAAGAAGGAAAACATGCTGCAACAAATTTTAAAGTAATTGAAAGATTTAAAGACCATACATTATTAGAATTATCTTTAGAAACGGGAAGAACACATCAAATTCGTGTTCACATGAAATATATTGGTTTTCCTGTAGTTGGAGATCCACAATATGGTTTAAGAAAAGATAAATCTAATTATGGACAATATCTTCATGCAAAAACTTTAGGATTTATTCATCCTAGAACTAATGAATATATGGAATTTAATAGTCCATTACCTGATTATTTTTTAGAATATTTAGATGAAATAATAGCTAATGAATAAAAAAAACAATCAAATTAATGATTGTTTTTTACTTTGTCTAGGTTCTTAAAATTTGTTTTTGCACATTTTGTAAGAATAGATTCTGATTGTTCTTTTAAGATTTTTGCTATAGCAAGATCAACCTTGTTACTTGCACCTTTAGGTAATTCAAATCCTATTTCATCTGATAATTTATCCATTTGCTTTAGAAATGCGTTTCTAGCTAAAATACTTGCGCAAGCAATTGATAGATATTTTGATTCAGCTTTTTCAACTAATTCCACATTCAACATTTTAGTTTTTTGATCATCAATATAATCAAGATATTTCTCTTTTGTAGTGAATGCATCTATAATAACTGCATCATAATCTTGAACTTTTTGGGTTAACTTTAAGATAACATCATTATGAAGCAACGCTTTTATTTTGTTCATATTATAATTTAATACTTGTGTTAAATAATTATATTTCATATTATCTAATGATACTATTTGAAAAGGAATTATTTTTATTAGTTCCGCTGCAATTTCTTTTATTTTATTATCATCTAAATCTTTAGAATCTTTAACACCTAGTTTCATAACAGGAATAATTTTGTCTTTATCAACAAAAGCTCCTGCCACAATAATAGGCCCGAAAAAATCTCCCGTGCCTACTTCATCAGTTCCAATAACCCTTAGGTTAATTGGTACTTCAGTATTTTTTTCTTCTATCGCAACACTTATATCTAAAGTATCACAAATTTCTTTATATACATTTGCAGCCTTACTTCCTTGTACAAGTAGAGTAAGAGTTTTATATAAAGTTATTGTCGCACCCTTGTATTTTGCTCTAAAAAGTGTATAATTATTAGTGTGTTTGATAGAATAATCTTGATACTTTTTAATTATTAAGTCAGATTGACTATTATTTAAATTTAATGTATAACTCATTTTCACCATATCCTTAATACTATTATATCATAAAATTGAATAAAAAGAAAGTTTGTATAAGACAATGAATAAATACCATAAAATATTAGAATTAGATAAGATAATTTCTAAAGTAAAGGATTTTTGTTATTTAGAAGAATCAAAAAAACAACTCGATAATAATGAGTTAATGAATGATTTGAAAATAATTGAAAATACTTTAAATGAAATAGATGAAGCTACTATATTATTAGAAAGAATGCAGAAATTTCCGCTATATTTTCGCGGTGATATTAGAAAGATTCTTACTTTAATTAGAAAGTCTCACATAATAACAATTGAAGAATTAGTTGAAATTTTAAAATTTTTAGATACAGTTAAAGCAAATATAGTTTATTTAGAAACAGTTGAAAATTTGAAAATTGAAGCTAGTTATTATAAAGACAATATTAATAAATTATTTTATCCAAAAGATATTAATTTAAGAATAAAAGAAATAATAACTCCATATGGAGATATAAATGATAATGCATCTGTTGATTTGTATAATATTCGAAAACAAATCAGAGATACTGAAAAGAATATTCAAGTTAAACTTCAAGAATTACTTGTGAAATTATCTTCAAAATTAACTGAAAGTTTAATTTCAATTAGGAATGACCGATACGTTATTCCAGTTAAAAACGAATTTAAAAATACAGTGAAGGGTATTATCCACGATCAATCTGCATCAGGAGAAACATTCTTTATAGAACCTTTGGCTGTAAATGATTTAAATAATAAATTAAATCAATTAAGAGAAAATGAAAAGAAAGAAATTAATAAAATATTAAGAGATATTAGCAATTCACTTGCTAATATATTTGATGAATTAATTATTAATTTAGATGTATTAATTCATTTAGATATTGTTTTCTCCAAAGCATTATATGGATTAAAAATTAATGGGAAAAAACCAAAGATTAATGCTAAAGGCATTGTTGAACTATATAAATGTAGACATCCTTTACTAAATGTAGAAAATGTTATTCCCAATAATGTTATTATAGGCAAAGATTATCAAGGAATAATTATAACAGGACCTAATACTGGTGGTAAAACTGTACTATTAAAAACAGTCGGTTTACTATCTTTAATGGTTAAAGCTGGATTATTAATACCTTGTGATGAATCAAGCAATATCATGATTTTTGATAATGTTTATTCTGATATAGGTGATGAACAAAGTATTGACCAAAACTTATCTACTTTTTCATCACATTTAAAGAATGTAATTAATATTATAGATAATGTAACAAATAATTCGCTTGTATTATTAGATGAACTTGGTTCCGGAACAGATCCTCTTGAGGGATCTTCACTAGCAATTTCTATAATTGAATTCTTACTTGAGAAGAAATGTTTAATTATTGCAACTAGTCATTATTCAGAACTTAAAACATATGCCTTTAATTCAGATAAAATAATTAATGCAAGTGTTGAATTTGATATTAAAACACTTAAGCCTACATATAAATTATTAATTGGTGTTCCTGGTCAGTCAAATGCATTAGAAATATCAAAGACCTTAGGATTAAATCAGAAAATTATTGAAAATGCAAATAAGTATGCATATCAAAAAGATAGTGATACTAATAAAGTACTAAATAAATTAATAAAACAAACTCATGAATTTGATCAAAAATTAAATGAATTAGAAGATAAAGAGAATTTAATAAGTCAAAAAATTAGAGAAAATGAAGAACTAAAAATTAAGATAGAAGAAGAAAAAAATAAAATCCTATCTCTTGCCCAAAAGGATGCGCAAGACTTAATTAGAAAATCTTCAAAAAAAATAGATGAGATTATTGAAGAACTTAATTCTATGAAATTAAGAGAAATTAAAGCTCATGAAATTGCGCAAGTTAAACATGATATTAAAGAATTAAAAACTAGTACAAATATTGAAATCGAGCCTATTTATACTAACTATGAGTTTGAAGCAAATCAAAGCGTATTTGTTGAAAACTTCGGTGCATATGGTATAATAATCAAAGAAAATAAGAATAATCGTTACGATGTACAAATTGGGAATGCTACTGTTAATGTAGAAAAAAAATATTTAAAACCTACAGAAAACAAACCTAAAGAACACTTAAAACCAAGAACAAACGTTGTCGGGGTTAAGAAAAATGTCCCTAGCACCCTAGACTTAAGAGGCATAAGGTATGAAGAAGCATACCAAAAACTAGAGAAGTATATCGATGATGCTATATATGGTTCCTTACAAATAATAACAATTATTCATGGATTTGGAACAGGTGTGATAAGAGAAATGGTACTTAATTTCTTGAAAACTTCACCATATGTAGAAAGTTTTCGTTTTGGCGGTGCAAATGAAGGTGGCCAAGGAGTTACTGTAGTAACATTAAAAAGTTAATTTTAAAAATTGGAGGATTAAAAATGGTTAAGAAAATTGGCAAAAATGATTTTAAAGAAGCAACTAAAGGTTTAACTTTAGTAGATTTTTATGCAGATTGGTGTGGTCCTTGTCGTATGGTTGGACCAGTTGTAGAAGATTTATCAAAATCAATGACAGATGTTAACTTTACAAAAGTTGATGTTGATGAAGAAGGAGAATTAGCAGGCTTATTTGGAGTTAGAAGCATACCTACTTTAATTCTATTTAAAGACGGAACTGAAGTTGATCGTATTGTTGGATTTGCTCCAAAACAAAAACTTGAAAGTTTGATTAATAGTCATAAATAACAAACAGGGATTATATTATCCCTGTTTTTAATAAAAAAAAAATTCATTTTACAAGACTTAGAAATTTTGTTATAATTAGATTAGTAGGAGAAGTGGGTTATGGAGCGATTAGATATTATTAGTTATAAACACGATGGCGAACTTCACCGTGTTTGGAAAAACGTAGTAAAAATCCACGAATCAAAAGATTTAGTAGTTATAGTAAATAATAAAGTTGATGTTATTGATGGGGATGGAAGACGCTGGAAAACCAGAGAGCCTGCCATTTGTTATTTCTTTAAAGATTATTGGTTTAACGTAATTTGTATGATTCGTAGCAATGATGTTTACTATTATTGTAATTTAAGTTCACCGTTTATTATTGATGAGGAAGGTTTAAAGTATATTGATTATGATTTAGATGTAAAATTATTTCCTGATGGAGAGGTATTACTATTAGATAGAGATGAATTTGATTTTAATATTAAAGATTTACATTATACAAAAGAAATTCTTGATATTATCAAATATAATTTAAGCACATTACTAGATATGATAGAAAAAAGAGAAGATCCTTTTAATTCTAAATGCGTTTATGATTGGTATAATAAATTTCTAAAAATGTCTAAAAAATAAAAAAATTGGAAATTCTATTATAACAATGAATTAATTGTAAATAATATAATTGAAAGGAATTGATCAATATGAAAAGTACTACAAGAGATTTATTAGGTCTTTTAGCATTTATTTCACTCTTGATTTTTACTGCTAGTTTTATTTTAAATAGAATTGGCGCACAGACTTCATTTTTTACTTATGCTGGTTATGGATTAGCTTTAATAGTTGTACTTGGAATTGCGAAAGTGTATGTAGATAAACTTAGCATGACATGGAAAATAGTGTTTTATATCATAGCAATATTTGCAATCCTTGATTACCTATTTTCAATATTTTAACATAAAAAAATAGCAGCTTAGTGCTGCTATTTTCATTTACTAGAATAATTTATTTACTTTTTCCCAATCAATTATATTGAAGAAGTTTTCAACATAATCTGCACGACGATTTTGGTAATTTAGGTAGTATGCATGTTCCCAAACGTCAATTAGTAATAATGGTTTTACTTCTAATTGTAATGGAACATCTTGATTAGGTGTTGATACAATCATTAATTCATTGTTTTTATCTGCTACTAACCAAGCCCAACCAGAACCAAATCTGTCCATTGCTGCTTTCTTAAATGTTTCTTTGAATTTTTCAAATGAACCAAATTTCGCATCAATTGCTTCAGCTAATTTACCAACAGGTTTCTTTGGAGAATTTGGTGTTAGTAAATCAAAGAATAAATTGTGATTAAATACTCCACCACCATTATTTCTAACTTTTGTTTGAATATCATTTGGTAATGTGTTTAAGTTTCTTAATAGGTCTTCTAATGTTTTATTATGTAATTCAGGGTGATTTTCCAAAGCAGCGTTTAAATTGTTAACATATGCTTGGTGATGTTTGTCATGATGAAAATGCATTGTCTCTTTATCAATATATGGTTCAAGAGCATCATATTCATAAGGTAATTTTTCTAAAGAAAATGGATAAGTTTTATTCATTTCGTTCCTCCTAATTTTATTATATTCATATTTTTTTGAAATGTAATTAAAGTTTTTTGTTTAACTTAACTTACAATCGTATTATAACATAGTTTATTTCAGTTTGAATTAAATATGCTTTTTAAAATGAATCAATTTTTGGTATAATATTTATAAGGAGATTTTTATTATGAATTGGGAGAAAATTATCAATGAGGAATTATCAAAAGAATATTTTAAAAATATTTTAAATGTTTTAAACAATGATTTGAAAAAATATAATATATTTCCTAAAAATGAGGATATTTTTAGAGCGTTTAAACTTACAAAGTTGGATAATGTAAAGTGTGTAATTTTAGGACAAGACCCATATCATGGTTTAAATCAAGCTGATGGACTTGCTTTTTCGGTTAGAAAAGGAACTCCACTACCTCCATCATTAAAGAATATATTTAAAGAATTGAACTCAGACTTAGGATATGAAATACCTAATAATGGTGATTTAACAAAATGGGCTAAGCAAGGTGTTTTGTTATTAAATACTATTTTAACTGTTCGTGAAGGTAATCCCAATTCGCACCAAAATATAGGTTGGGAAATTTTTACAGATTATATTATTTCTATCTTAAATCATACTTCTAGACCGATTTGTTTTATATTATGGGGTAATAATGCGAAAACTAAGCAAAAGTTTATTACTAATAAAAATCATTTAGTTTTAACTGGAGCACATCCTAGTCCACTTTCTAGTTATAGAGGGTTTTTTGGTGGTAAGTATTTTTCAAAAGTTAATGAATTTTTAAAAGATACTAACCAATCTATTGTAGATTGGAATTTAGTTGATTAATTCATTTGTATTAATGATTAAAAAATAGTATAATTATATATATAATCTAATGGGGAGCTACGGCTGAGAGGTTATAATAAATTTATTATAACGACCCAAAACCTGATCTAGGTAATGCTAGCGTAGGAAAAACTTTTTTCTTTAGCATTCCTAAAGAATTTTTTTCTTAGGAGGTATAAAATGAAAAATAAAGGTACTAGATTTATTGCTGAAATGGGTATATTTATTGCCCTTGGCTTAGTTTTTGATATTGTTGCAAAACCAATAGGTGATGCTATTTGGCCAAATGGTGGGTCTATTTCGATTGCTATGGTGCCAATCTTCATAATGAGTTTTCGTTATGGTTTAAAAGGTGGTTTGTTTTCTGGAATAGCAATTGGAAGTATCCAAATGCTTTGGTCTGGCAATGGAATAGTTGGTTGGGCACAAGCATTATTAGATTATACTGTTGCATATGGTCTTGTTGGTCTTGCAGGTGTATTATCAAAAACAGTTTATAAAAATAAAGATAATATTAGAAGTGTTATATATGCACTTATCGCTATATTAATTTGTGGATTATTAAGAACATTTGCTCATATACTTTCAGGTGTACTATTTTGGAGTCAAGATTTATTTGATGAAGGTATTGCATTAACATTAATTTGGATTGGCTCTGCTACATATAATTTAGCTTATATGGCTCCATCAATTATTTTATCAATGATTGTTATGACTGTTTTAATTACAAAGTATTATCACTTAGTAGAATATGTTGATTTAAATCCAAAAAATAAAATGAGTTCCCAGTAAAGGGAACTCATATTTAATTTAGATTTCTATTTTTATAGATAAATAAACTACTAACTATTAATATCATTGAACATATTATCATAATTGTTGAAGTTAAGATATTAGTTTCAAGTGGATCAATATGATAAAAGGACGAAAAATACATTATTGCTTTTGGAAGTTTTAAAACATTTTCTAGGTATAATGCAACAAAACTAAAAGCTATATAAACCCAAATTATCTTAGAGTACTTAATACCTATACTATAAAGTATACAAGCAAGACTAAAAATTAGCCAAATAGCTGGTATAAAAGATAAACCAGTTTGAATTAATTTAGAAAAGCTCATAACTTCTAAAATAAACTCTCTTCCTGTAATCCACATACCTAGTACAATAATTAATTGAATAATAATTGAAAATAAAAATGCAAATATTATATGCTTTAGGAAATACTTAATTCTCGAATATAGTCTTGAGTATATATTATCTAAAAATGAGTTTGCTTCTTCCTTAGTTAGTTTTAAAATAATAAATAAGGCAGGAATTAAACTAAATAATGTTATAATTTTTAAAATATAGATTATTATAACTTCAGAATAATTTGCTGTATTTGATCCTAAGAATTGTTTCACAATTTCAATTTCATAAAATGCTTCAAACTCTTTAAAGATTGCTCCAAAGGCAGCTGTTAGGATAAATAAACTAACAGTCCATACTAAAATTTGGATTTTTTCTAAACGGAATATTAATCCAAAACTATTTTTAGAAAACTTAGATGCTTTAGTTCTACCTTTACTTGAATTATAAATACCTGAGCCAAAATCAATGTTTTTATAGAGGTAGAGGCTTAAAGCGAACAGTATTATAATAAGAAGTAAGATTATTGTGATATATATTAAGTTATTTTTATAAAAAACCTGGACATTAAGTAATAATCCTAGTGGAGATATTAATGATATGAAGTTATCTCCTACATCACCAATTGCTCTTATTAAATATGATACAAGTAGAATTAAGTATGAAAAATTATAAGCTGCACTTGCTGTATTAAATAATTTTGTTGCTACAAATCCTACAAGAGCAAAGAAAAGTCCACCTAAAGCAAGGATTAATCCATAGATGATTGCACCAAGAGTTGTTGAACTAGGAATATTAATAATTATCAGTCCTATAGATACACTTAAAAAAATAATTAAATTTATTCCAATAATTACAACAAGAGAAGAGGTAAGATAAGTAAATCTATTTACTGGTTTAGATGTTATTATTTCTATTAAACCAGCTTCTTCTGAAACTTTAGTAAATTTAATAGAAAAATAGATATTCATTACTGCTACTGCTATTAAAGTAAATAGTAATAATTCTTGAGAAAAAATTACTGTATGATTGAAAGCATCTATTGGATAAGCACTTCCAAGCAAGCCCTTCATAGCTGGATTTATCATTATATTTGCATAGTTTAAAATTGCTTCTTCAGTCTCATATAAACTTGGATACAAATCTGCACTAACAAGAGTAATTCCTACAATGCTTATAAGCCAAATTAATATTTTCTTGAAATCGTTTTTTATTATAAGTTTATATAATAATAAATTAATTTTCTTCATATTAATTAGCCTTGTTTTCATAATAACTTAGGAATAGATCTTCTAATGTAGGCGGATTTGCTTGAAAATTTTCTAATTTGTATTTTCCTAGTTCCAGTAAAACTTGATTTACTAAATAATTTTCTACTAAAAATATTAATTGATCATCATTTCTTTGTACATTATGAATTCCTTTAATATTATCTAATGCAATATTATCTTTAGTCTTAATAGTAAATTTAGATCTTGTTAAATGACGCATATCACTAAGACTGCCGCTATCTACGATTTTTCCATCTTTTATAATTGCAATTTTATCACAGACTTTTTCTACTTCAGATAAGATATGGCTAGATAAAAATATTGTTTTACCTTTTTTCTTTAAATCTAAGATTATTTCTTGGAAGACATTTTCCATTAATGGATCTAATCCAGATGTGGGTTCATCAAAAATATATAAGTCAACATTAGCTGCTAAAGCTGCAATCAAAGTAACTTTTTGCTTATTACCTTTAGAGTATGTTCTACATTTTTTAGAAGTATCTAAATCAAATTTTTTAATTAATTCATCTCTTAAAGTATAATCACTTACTTTACTCATTTTAAGTAAGATATCAATAACTTCCCCACCTGTTAGATTACCCCAAAGATTAGCCTCAGCTCCAACATAGGCTAAATTTTCGTGGATTAAAATAGTATCATTAAAAGCATCTAAACCAAATACTTCAACACTACCACTAGTTGCTTTTAATAAACCTAAGATTATTCTAATTGTTGTTGATTTTCCAGCACCATTAGGGCCAATAAATCCAAAGATCTCACCTTGATTAACACTTAGATTAATATTATTAAGGGCTCTAAATTTTCCAAAATCTTTGGTTAGATTTGTAAGTTTAATTACTTCCATAACTCCTCCAGTAAAATTTTATTAGTATAGATCCATAATTAAAAAGATAAATGTCTCCTATGAAGCAAATTATTGATTAAAGTAATAAGTATCAATAGCTTTTAAATAATCCAAAGGTGGAGTATATCCTTGTTTAATTAATACACCAACTTCACTCGCTTTTTCAATTGTAATACTTTTTCTTCCGCCATTAATTCCTTCTTTGTATAAATTATAAAAGACTGCAATGTCTATTAAATATACTTGGTTAACACATTTATAATATATTAATACAAAAGCAATTCCTCCATTATCGTGAACTAATTTTAAATGTTCTATTTGATGAGGGAATATATGTTTAAAAGCAAAACTTTTATTATTAGTTTCTTTTGCTTCGTAATCTATATATTTGCCTTTATAAATACCATTATAGTCTGTAGTAGAAGGGGTTCTATAATATGCTTCCACAATCCGTGCCTTACTTCTAGCGGGGTAGTCTACTTTTACTACTTGAATAGGTGTAGGCTTTTTATATATAATTGCTTTATTATTAATTCTATAATATTCATTTGTAATATTAAGTCCATTTTCAAACATCATACCATGAGATTTTAAATCTACTTTTTTAATTGTTCGTTGATTAGGAAATGGATAGTTTACTTTCATTTATCTCACCTAATATAATTATAACACTTTTAAATATTTTATTGAAGATATAAAGTAACTTAAATTATGCTATTTACATAATCTATATTGAGGTGGAATATGGTATTAATTATAAATAAGGATAGTACAAATATTAATTACAACGATGAAAACATAATTGTGTTAAGAAGTGTATGTGATTTAAAAACATATGAATGTACCTCTTATACAATTGTTTTAATTGATATTGAGATTGATGATGAGGGGATTGTAGAAAAGTATAATTTTCCTTTTGAAGAGTTAATTATTACTTTAGATGTTGTTGCAGTTATCACAAATAAGAAATCAAATACTTTACAAGAAATATGTAATTATCACAAAATTCCTCTTTTGGTAAACAAATATTGAAAATAAACATACTCAAATCTGAATTTGAGTATGTTTTGCATTATTTAGATGATTATTATATTATTTTCTAATTATGCAAATAATAATGTAAATAGGTGAAATTATGATTGATCTTTTAAAAAGTATTCTAAAAAATATAAAATATAATTTTAAATCTCTAATATACTTTGAAGTGCTTTATAGAATTATTGGAGTATTTGTAATATTTCCGCTAACTAGACTTTTATTTAATCTATCAATAAAGTTATCAAAATATAATTATATTAGCAATGAATTAGTGATTGAATATTTATTACTTCCAACAACCATTATAATTTTTATTTGTTTACTTGTAATATTAGGTATTTATATAGGATGGGAATTAATATTTTTAAGTTTACTGTTTAATCTGAATTATCACAAAATAAAAGTAAACTTTTTGGATTTCTTAAAATATGGATTAAAAAAAACATTGTTTGTATTTAAAAGATATCACATTTTTATAATTATTCCGGCTATCTTCTTTTTTGTGTTTGTAGAGTATATACAAATTGCAGGTTTAATATCTACTTTATCCATTCCTGATTTTATATTAAATGAAATTAATAACATACCTACATTGAAATATAGTTTTATATTTTTAATACTTTTTCTTTTTATATTGTTTATCCATATAGTTAACAAAATAAATATTTATACATTAGATTCATCAATAAAGATAAATATATGGCTAGAAAATTATAAAATTATAAAAAATAATCGTCTTAGGATGATCTGTGAATTTATAACTTTGAATATTATTTTAAATACTTTATTTTATCTTACTTATTTATTAACCCTTGCTATTACCTCTCTAATAGTTCTAATTACATTTGGTCAACATTTTGTTTTAGGAGTTGTTTTCACTGTATTTTATGCCTTATATATTGGTATAAGTTTTATAGCATCAATAATCCTTATTCCAATCAATTTTTCGTTAGTCACTTCTTGGTATTATAGATCTAAACAAAAACAAGGAATTAAGTTAAATAAACCTAATGTATTAATTTCTAAAAATAATCAAAATCTTAAATTAACTAAACGTTTAATCATTCTTACTTTTATTGTTGTTTTTGCAATAAATATTAGCAATGTCCTTGGTTTAATAAAAGAATCGAAGATTCCTGTAGAATTATTTAATTATCCATCTATTATTGCACACCGTGGCGCATCTAAATCTGCACCAGAAAATACCTTAGCAGCAATTGATAAGGCAATTATTCAAGGTACAGATATTATTGAAATTGACATTAGATTTACTAAAGATGGTATTCCAATTTTACTTCATGATAGTAAATTAGGAAGGACAACAAATGATAAGGAAAATAAAAATATTGAAGATGTTGATTTGGAATATATTAAATTACTTGATGCTGGAAGTTGGTTTTCGGTTGAATATAAAGATGAAAAAATACCAACACTTGAAGAAACTTTAGTTTTTATAAATAGGCGTGCTGATGTAATAATTGATTTAAAAGTTAATAATCATTTATTTACTAAGTCTGTAGTTGAGTTAATAGAAAAGTATAATTTAGCTAATGATGTAAAAATAATGACTTCTAGTACTACTGATCTTTTTTTGATTAAAAAATTAAATCATAATATTGAAACAATTCTTGTAGTTACAACATTCTTCGGAAATATAGAATCCTTAAGTGATTATGAATATATTGATTGTGTAGCATTTGAAAGACAAATTATTTCAAACAATCCATACTATATCGATGTTATAAAAGCAATGAATAAGAAAGTATATATTTGGACAGTAAATGATAAAAAGAGATTAGAGATGATAAATTATCTTGATATTGATGGAATTATAACTGATAATCCGCTTATTACAAGGGAAGTTGTTTATTCAAAAAATAAGAATATTTCTTTAGTTAAAGTATTAAGAAATCTATTTTCTCGTTGATGTTTTACGTTAGTTTAATAAATATTGCATTTTTTGTAGAAATATTGTAAAATAAGATATAAAGGAATATAAAAATATGGATAGAAATAATTTACTAGAAAGACAAAAAAGAATAAGAAACTTTTCAATCATAGCACACATAGATCATGGAAAAAGTACACTCGCAGATAGAATTTTAGAATTAACACAAACTGTTGAGACAAGAAACATGAAGCAGCAAATGCTTGACTCTATGGATTTGGAAAGAGAACGCGGAATTACAATTAAACTAAACGCTGTGCAAATTACATATAAGTCAAAAGACTCAACTGAATATATATTACATTTAATAGATACCCCAGGTCATGTAGACTTTACTTATGAAGTATCTAGATCTCTAGCTGCATGTGAGGGGGCTATTTTAGTTGTAGATGCAGCACAAGGAATTGAAGCACAAACATTAGCAAATGCTTATCTTGCTATTGATAATGATTTACATATCATCCCTGTAATTAATAAAATTGACCTTCCAAATGCAGATCCAGAAAGGGTAAAACTTGAAATTGAAAATGTGGGACTTGATACAACACACACAATTTTAGCTTCTGCTAAAAATGGAATTGGGATTGAAGACATTTTAGAAGAAATAATTAGAAGTGTACCAGCGCCAACCGGAGACCCTGATGCACCATTAAAGGCTTTAATTTTTGACTCATATTATGATCAATACAGAGGAATCATACCATCAATTAGAATTATCGATGGAACTATAAAAAAAGGTGATAAAATATATATGATGTCTACAAAAGCTGTGCATGAAGTTGTAGAAGTTGGTATATATACACCTAGAGAAATTCAAAGAGATTTCTTGACTGTTGGTGATGTTGGTTGGATTAGTGCAGCAATTAAAGATATCAAAGATGTAAGAGTTGGGGATACAATTACCCATTTTAATAAAAAAGCACCTGTAGCATTACCGGGTTATAGAAAACTTAATCCAATGGTATTTAGTGGTCTATTCCCAATTGATAATAAAGAATATGAAGAATTAAAGGAAGCTTTAGAAAAATTAATATTAAATGATGCTTCTTTAGTCTATGAACCTGAGACATCTAAAGCACTTGGATTTGGATTTAGGGTTGGATTTTTAGGACTCTTACATATGGATATTATTCAAGAAAGAATTGATCGAGAGTTTGGGATTCCATTAATTGCTACTGCTCCAAGTGTTATCTATAAAGTTAATCTAACTAATGGATCAATAGTTACAGTGCATAATCCTTCAGAAATGCCCGATCCAACTCATATAAAAGATATTGAAGAGCCTTATGTAAATGCAACTATTATGAGTCCAAGTGATTATATCGGTGCTATAATGGAGTTATGCCAAAATAAAAGAGCAATCTTCAAAAATATGACTTATATTGATACCAAAAGAGTAACTATTGAATATGAAATGCCACTTTCTGAAGTTGTATTTGATTTCTTCGATCGACTTAAATCTTCTACAAGAGGATATGCATCATTTGATTATCAATTTTCAAGATACTTACCTTCTAAATTAGTTAAAATGGATATTTTAATAAATGGAGAAAAAGTAGATGCTTTAAGTATGATTGTCCACCGCGATGCTGGTTTTCGTCGTGGTAAAGCAATGACTGAGAAATTAAAAGACTTGATTCCAAGACAATTATTTGAAGTTCCAATTCAAGCTGCAATAGGTACAAAAATTATTGCTAGAAGTACAATAAAATCTATGGGCAAAAATGTGCTAGCTAAATGTTACGGTGGTGACATCACTAGAAAGAAAAAACTTCTTGAGAAACAAAAAGAAGGGAAAAAGCGCATGAAGACTGTTGGTAATGTAGAAATACCTCAATCAGCATTTCTTGCTGTACTTAAGATTGATGAATAAAATAGAAAGTTTATATATACATATTCCATTTTGTTCAAAAATTTGTACTTATTGTGATTTCTATAAAATGGTTGCGAAGCCATATGTGAAAGAAAAATATGTTGAATATTTAATAAAAGAACTTGAAATGAAAAAACAATATCTAACAAGTTTAAAAACTATCTTTATAGGTGGTGGAACACCTACTTGTTTATCTTTGGAATCAATGGAAAAGTTATTTAGTTATCTTAATCAATATATTGATAAGGATATTTTAATTGAATTTACAATTGAAGCAAATCCAAATGATATAACCCTTGATATGGCAAAACTATTTAAAAAATACAATATAAATAGAGTTAGCCTTGGTGTACAAGGCCTAAAGGAAGAGAAATTAAAAATTTTAGGTAGAACACACAATGAAGAAGATGTAAAGAAAGCAATTAAAAATTTAATTAAAGCAAAGATTACAAATATAAATGCTGATATTATTTATGGAGTAGGTAAGGAAACATTTGCAGACATTAAATATGATTTAGAAAGATTAATTAAATTTGGAGTAAAACATATATCAGCATATTCACTTATCTTAGAAGATAAAACTGTTTTAAAAAAATTATTTGATGAAAAGAAATTTTTCTTATACGATGAAGATGAAGAAAGTAATTTATATAAACAAATAGTTAATTTCTTAAAGAAGAAAAAGTTTATTCATTATGAAATAAGTAATTTTTCAAAAAAAGATCAGCAATCAAATCATAATTTAGTATATTGGAATAATATGAATTATATAGGGGCTGGTGCGAGCGCTAGCTACTATATTGATAATATGCGATATACTAACATCCGTAATTTAGAAAAATATTATCAAGGAATAGATAACAATCAGCTAAATTATGCGGCAGTTACTGAGTTAACTAAAGAAGATATGATGAGTGAAGAAATGATCATGGGCTTAAGAAAGATTGAAGGAATAAATATTTTAGATTTTAAAGCTAAATATTTACTTGCAATTGAAGAAGCTTTTCCAATTATTAAAAAATTTATTAGTTTAGAATTACTTGAAATTAAAAACAACTATTTATTTATTCCTGAAGAAAAACTATATTTATCTAATGAGGTTTTAGTTAATTTCGTCTAGGAAAGGAATAATTTGCTTAAAAATAATTTATTTAAAAACAGATTATTTGTATATTTACTAAGTTTATATTTGGTAGGTATAATATTTGGTATAATTTTTGTGAAAACAAATGATTATGTTTTTAATAATCAAACTAAAAATTATATGAAAATATTTTTATCGAATTATTGGTATTTATTTGTAATTTGGTTATTTGGGTTTTCTTTCTTAGGCTATATAGTAACCTCAAGCATTGTATTTTTTAGAGCACTTGTTTTTGGAATATTAGTAAAATTATTAATTGTGAGTAACTTTGGTCTATTTATAATATTATTACTTTTAGAAATATTAATATTTTTTCCTACGCTAATATTTTTAGCATATATATCTTTAAGTTTAAGTAAGGAAAATTTTAAAATATATATTGGTGGATTTTCAAATACATTTAATCTCTCAAAATATATTAATTTAATGTTAGTTATAACTGTTATTTGTGCTCTATACTCATTATTGATTTATATAAATTAGTTGGTGGTTTAAATGGATAAGTATTTAAAAGAATATATATATTACATTAAAGGTGAATTAAATCTTGGAACCAATACTGTAGAGTCTTATACGAAAGATATTGAACAGTATATTGATTTTCTTAAAACATATAGACACAAAAACAATCCAGAGGATATAGAAATTCCAGATATAAGAAACTATATGAGCAGTTTAAAAAGAAAGTTTTTAGCTGCTGGAACGCAAGCAAGAAAACTAACTGCGATAAAGAGTTTTCATAGATTTTTGTTTTTAGAAAAATATACTACTAGAAATGTTTCTAAAACTATTTCTAGTCCAAAACAAGAAGACAAGCTTCCGATAGTTTTATCGATAGAAGAAGTTAAGATTTTACTTGATTCTTTAAAAAGTGATACGCCTCTTAATTTAAGAAATAAAGCTATGATTGAAGTTGCTTATGCATGTGGTTTAAGAGAAAGCGAGTTAATAGGATTAAAAATAAGTGATTTGCACTTAAACCAAGGTTTAATAAATATATATGGTAAAGGTAACAAAGAAAGAATTGTTCCAATTAATAAAAAGGCAATTGCTACAATCAATGATTATTTAGAAAATTCTAGACCTATTTTACGTTCTAATCAAAGCAAAAATATTCTCTTTTTAACAAAATCCGGAAACGCTGTTCCAAGAACATATTTTTATAATATTGTAAGAGATGCAGCTATTAATGCTGGATTAAGAAAAAAAGTAACTCCGCATATGCTAAGACATTCATATGCTTCACATTTACTTGAAAACGGATTAGATTTACGTTTAATTCAAGAATTACTAGGGCATGAAGATATTAGTACCACTGAAATATATACTCATATAAATAATACAAAACTAAAAGATGTTTATATGTCAGCTCATCCAAGAGCTAAGAAAGGACATTAAATGAAAAAATTTAAACGAATATTTTTAATAGTTGCAGATTCTGTTGGTGTTGGAGCACTTCCAGATGCATCTAATTATGGTGATGAGGGTACAAACACTTTAAAACATTTATCCTATGCAAAAAAAGATTTCTCTATTCCCAATTTAGAAAAGTTAGGAATAGGGAATATAACTGAAATTAATAACACAAAATCTGTTGATCTTCCATTAGCATCTTACGGGAAGATGGCTGAAGTTAGTGTAGGAAAAGACACTTTAACTGGACACTGGGAAATTATGGGGTTAAAAGTAGATACACCATTCCCATCATTTACAGACAATGGTTTTCCAGATGAATTAATTAAAAAATTAGAACTAGAAACTAATCATAAATTTATTGGAAATATTGCTGCTAGTGGAACTGAAATAATTAAAGACTTAGGTGAAGAACACATTAAAACTAAAGCTATTATTATATATACTTCATCTGATTCTGTCTTGCAACTTGCTGCTAATGAAGCTGTTATTCCATTAGAAGAATTATACCGAGTTTGTGAGATAGCAAGAAAAATTACTCTAGAAAATCCTGCTTGGCAAGTAGGAAGAATTATCGCAAGACCTTTTATTGGTGACAATAAAGACAATTTCACAAGAACTCCTAATCGTCATGATTATTCAGTTCAACCATTCTCTAAAACCGCTTTAAATCATTTACAAGATAATGGTTATGATGTTATTTCTGTAGGTAAGATTTTTGATATATTTGATGGTCAAGGAATTGACGAAGCAAATAAAATAAAAAGCAATCAAGAAGGAATGGATATAACAATCTCTCTTACAAAACGCGATTTTACTGGTTTGTGTTTTGTGAACTTAGTAGACTTTGATGCCCTATATGGGCACAGACGCAACCCACTTGGCTATGCAGAGTCAGTAGAAGAGTTTGATAGAAATGTTGGAATATTATTAAACAATTTAAACGACGATGATTTATTAATCATTACTGCTGATCATGGTAATGATCCAACTCATTCAGGAACCGATCATACAAGAGAATACGTACCTTTATTAGTTTATAATAAGAATTTACAAGGTCAATATTTACGGATTAGAAACACATTTGCAGATATAGCTGCAACAATTTGTGATAATTTTAATGTACAAACAACAACAATTGGTACTAGTTTTCTTAAAAGCCTAAAGTAAGGAGGAGATTACTGTGTTGATAGAAGAAAAACTTTTGACACTTGGTAGAGAAGGGAAGGTTAAACTATACATTACTAAACCTAATAATATTAAAGAAGCAAAAGGTGTAGTAATGCTTAACCATGGTATGGGGGAACATATTGAAAGATACCATGAATTTGCATCTAGACTTGCTCAGGCTGGTTATATTGTCTATGGACACAATCATCGAGGTCATAAAGATTCAATTTCTAATTATGACGACTATGGGTACATTAATTGTGAACATAGTTTCGATATTTTAGTTGATGATAATGCTAGAATACTAGAATTAATTAAAAAAGAGTATCCAAATTCGCCTATATTTCTATTTGGACACAGTATGGGTTCATTTGTAGTACAAAGATTTGCTCAACTACATGGGAAGAAAATAAACGGTATTATCCTGATGGGATCTGCAAAATTAAACAGAATTGTTTTAGATAGTGGAGTGCTTTTCGCAAAACTTAATTGTCGTTTTAAAGGCAAAAAACATCGAAGTAAAACATTACATAAACTGATGTTTGGAGGTTTTAATAAACATTTTAAACCAAATAGAACTGAACTGGATTGGTTAAATCGCGATGAAATTGAAGTCGATAAATATATTGCTGATCCTTATTGTGGTGGTGTATTTAGTGCATCATTTTATAGAGATTTCTTTAGAGGTCTAAGAAATATAAATCAAAATTATGAATTAGTTCCTAAAGATTTACCAATTTTAATTATTAGTGGGGAAATGGACCCTGTTGGTGGTCCTAAAGTACTTGTAAATAATTTATATAAAACATATCAAAGGAATAATATTAAAGATTTAGAATTAATTATTTATCCAGAAGCTAGACATGAGTTACTACTTGAATTAAATAAAGACGAAGTAATGAATGATGTAATAAAATGGATAAATCATTATTCGAATTTGTGTAATATATAAAATTTAAAAATCTTCTATTAATTTAGAAGATTTTTTTATGCAACCGGGTTAGTATTGATTGTGGTTGATCTTATTCAGTCAATAAAAAATAAAATACGGAAATAAATGAACTAAATTATGAACTTATAATAAAAACACGAAATAAAGTTGAAAGTATTAAACTTATTGAAAATGAATAATGATTATTTAAAAATGTATGATTATTTAAAAAATATTTGATTAGTATTTATAATATGATATAATTGGTTAGAGCAAAGAGGAGGAAACTATGAAGAAAATATTTAAATTTTTATTATTGTTTTTTATTGCTTATACAATAACTACATTTAGTTTAAAAGTACAAGCAGCTGATGGCCCAATTATGGTCATTGTAAATCCAGGAGAAGACTCATCAACAATGATGAATATAAGCTATCATACTAGTTTAGAGAACACTGTTATCCAATATTATGAAGCGCCTTCAGGATCAGCACAAATGATTATGCCAGAATGTAGAGCTACTCCATTTACTGAAAACAATAATTATCAATGTTTCGCAACATTGACAAACTTAAAACCTGATACAACATACAATTATTATATATTAGGTTATTCAAGCTATGTAGAAAGATCATTTAAAACTGCTGGAGCTGATGAATTTTCATTTGTTCATGTAACAGATATTCATTCTTATAGAAGTGGTGCTAGTAATACTAGAGTAGCTACTGCAAATAAAGTTTTAAATACAATTAACCAAATTAAAGATTTTGATTTTACTCTAATGTCTGGAGATGTTACCGCATATGGTACTGTTTATGAACAATGGGAAACATTATATGGAATGGATGTTTTAAAATCAAAAATGACTGCAATTACCCCTGGTAATCATGATTATTACAATACAAGTGCTGCAGTTGTTAGTATAGACTATTTTAATTCAGTTCTAAATAATCCAAAAAATGGAGCAGATGGCGTCCTTAATTCCACATATTACTTTAAATATGGGAATACATTATTTATTTCCTTAAACTCTGAAGAAGCTGCAAACAATTCTACATTAAGAGCAAATCAAATAAAATGGTTAAATGAAGTTACCGCAAATAATCCTTCAGATTTTATTGTTGTTTTTACTCATAGACCGTTTTATACTGGTGACAATTTGAATGCTGGCCAAGCAAGCGATATGAGAACATATTTCCAAGAAATATTTGATAAGACTGGTGTTGATTTAGTTTTAGGTGGACATAATCATGTTTATGCTAGAACAAATCATGTCTATCAAAATAATAAAGTTCTAGAAACAAACCCTAAATATCCGTATTTAGGAACGGTTTATTTAACTGGAATTCAAATTGGAGATCGTTATAAAACAGAACCAGGTACTAAACCTAGTATAGTTGAAGTGGCACATGTTGGTGCAGGTCAAGATGGTGGAAGTTTAATTACAGTTAATCAAGATAAAATTACTATCGAATTTATTAAACATGATGGAACAAGATTGTATCCATATGAAATTTTAAACAAATCTAAAGTAATAAATAAACAAAGTATTGAATCAAGCGTTGAAGTATCTAAAACTAATGATACTATCAATATTGATTATTCACAAAATACTTTAGTTGGTAGTGTTAAAAAAGTAAATGTTTATGATGAAAATAAAACTCTTTTAAAAACATTCTTGAACCCAACAAATCATTTAGAAATCGAAAATGGTCCAAAGGTGGGAAGATATAATCTTGAAGTAGAAATGTTTTTAAGAAATGGTGAAGTAATTAATAAAAATGTAGTAGCGATAGATAGTAGATATGACTTCGGGACAGTATTTGATTTTGAAACTGTAGAAGAAGAACTTTATACAAATTTAACTTGGAAAGCTGATGTGTTAAAAGATAAATTTGTTAGATATGAAATATATGCAAACGGCTCAAAATTAAAGGAAGTATCCAAAGATGCTACATCGACAGTTTTGGATAAAATAAGCCCTTATAAAGAAAATGATATCTCATTCAGAGTTATTGGTGATAACAATTCTATACTTTATCAATATGATTTTGTTTATGGTGAAAATGCTAATGATATCCATGTAGTCTTCAATATAGAAAAACTAAGATTAAAAGAAGGCGATGAAAAGGATTTAGAAATTACTGTTTTCCCAGAACAAGATGTAAAATTAGAATTTGTTTCTAGTGATCCAAATGTTGCAACTGTTGATGAAAATGGTAAAGTTACTGCTATTGGTGAAGGTACATGTACAATAAGTTTAAATGTTGCTAAACGTTGGGATGTAAAATCAGAAATAGAAATTACCGTAGAAGCTTCTCCAGTTAAAGATCCGACTCCTCCAACTAAAAAAGGATGTTTCCAAGGTGGAAGTATATTTGTAGGATTTGCAGTTATAGGATTAGTAGTTATTTTAAGAAGAAAAAGATTTTAGATTAAAACGAGATTAAACTCTCGTTTTTTACTATTTTAAGCGGTTTTTTATCAAAAAAAGGCGTTTTACAGCGATTTATCTTTTTTTAGCTTGATATTTATCAATAGTTTTATTTTAGATGGTTTATAGGAGATGTACTGTACCATCTTAAAGTGGTCTTAGTAATAATTGACTTTAGAGTTAATTTCTTGTATAATAACAAAGTCGATTAATAATGAAAGGACTTTAGCAAATTGAAAAAATATTATAAAACTAGAAAAAGATTTTTTATCGTAGTAATTTGCTTTATTACTTTAATATCAGGATATAGTATATTAAAAGGTATAATAAATAAAAATACCAATTCAGATCAATTAGCTGAATTTGGTTTTAATAATATAACAATAGAAGAACTAGTTCAAGGACTTGATTCTAATGATATAAATAAACCAAATTTAAGTGCATCAATTACAGGGACTCATTTACTTCTGGCAAATGCAGATAAATCTGTTAAGATCCCTTTAAGTAATGATAAATTCTATGTGTCATTTGCACCCTATATAAATAATACCCATACTTGTAGTAATCATAATTTAATTACTTGCACAAGTGAGCTTAAAAATGAATCTTTCCATGTTCTTATATTAGATGAAACTGGTAAGGCTATTATAGATAAATATGTGCAAAGTATGGATAATGGTTTTATAGGCATGTGGATGCCAAAAAACATAACAGGCAAATTAATTGTCTCTTATAATGGATTAAAAGCAAGTACAAATATCACTACATTTAATGATAGTAATACTTGCATCACTACACCATTAAAATTAAATTAAATATAAATATACAGCCCTTATATTCTAAGAATAGGGGCTGTATTTCATCTCTACTGGCTTTATTTAGGATAATATAATGTTTACTCTAACTACTAACTGAATCGATTAGGGATTAAATATGAAATGAATGCTTGTTTTTGATTTAAGAAATTTGTATAACAACAAATATAGTCAAAAAATGCAAATGAATACGTTTATTTGAAGATAATTGTCGAAAGTAAATATGAAATATATGTCGAAATATTAGGTGAATATCAATTTTTAGAACATAAATTATATAAAATTCGACATTCATCACTTTATAAACTGCGCTTTGGATCTTTGTTTTAGCAATAATCATTATTATAAGGTTGGTCTAGTGTAATTTAAAATATCAAGGACTAAATTTCGCGTACAATCATTTTAAATATGTATTTCTATTAACTAATCATTTAATATTAAAATTGATTATAGAGGAAATTTAAGGGCTTTAGTTAATTTACTCTTTTAATGTTAGAATATATATCATTTATTAGATGAATCCACAAATCACTATTATGCATGGCCCAATAAAAAAATAGATCGTATAAAAAAATAAGCTTCTGTGAGAGGCTTATTTAAATTTGAGAGGGTATAAATTAATAGATACTAGAAGCTAATATGAGGATTTTAATTTAATATATAATATAATTGCTTTATACTCATTGTTATCAACAGTTATACAGTTTTACACATTGTTTTGATATATTAGCCATAGTGCTATATATATTTAACTTAACATAATATACATTATAGGAAGTTGTTTTACTATTGAATTATTCATTTAATTTAACGGTTTAACCAATACTTTTATGGTTCTATTCTTTTTCCAAGACATCTTGTAATAACCTTATGATGACTTATTAAGCATATAATAGATAATCTTCTCTCATGAGCAGTTATTGTTCAGCTTTTATAAGTTTAAATTATAAAACAAAATTATATATCTGAAGTATATTTTTATATTAATGTACTTTCATAATAACTTATGCATGTATACCCACAACTAATAATATAAATGTCTCTTGGAGCGGATACATACCAGATTTATATGGCTAAGAAAATTGTAGAATAATGTAATATAATCCTGATATATGATAACATAAAATGCTTTAATTTGAAACAACATTTTTATAAAATTTAATTCGCAAATCTAAGTTCAAATTTATTATTAAATTATTAATATAAATAGTGCCTTTAGTATAAACTAAGGCACTCTAATAAAGTATTATTGGTAAATACCCATCCTATTAAAGATAATTGTCTCCTAGGAAGGGTATTTTTTTGTTTAGTAACTTTAATTATTAATTTAGTTGATAATTTTCCGATTGGGTTTTAAAAAGCTTATAATACAAAGAATTTTTATCTTTCATTAGATTTTTATGTGTATCATAAGAAACTACTTTGCCTCCATCTAAGACTAATATATAATCACAGAATACTGATGATGACATACGGTGAGAAATATAGATTGCTGTTTTATCAAGCACTAGTTCATTAAAGTGTTCATAGATTTCTGCTTCTGCTATTGGATCCAATGCAGATGTTGGTTCATCTAAAATAACTAAGCTTGAGTTTTTATATAGAGCTCTTGCAATAGCAATTTTTTGTCCTTGACCACCAGATAGTTCTATACCATCTTCATCAAATGATTTATTTAATCTTGTATTAATACCTTTAGGTAATTCAGTAATTTTTTCAGTTAAGCCAACTTGATCAATAATTTTATTTAGTTGCTCTTTTGCAGTTTGTTCTTCTCCTGTAATGTTTTTTATAATCGAATACGCAAACAATTTATAATCTTGAAACACAATTGAAATTGCATCTAAATAAGATTTATAATTATAATCATAGATACTTTTATCATTGATTAAAATCTCTCCAGAATCTGGCTCATAGAATCTACATAGTAATTTAATTATAGTTGTCTTACCTGCACCGTTTAATCCAACAATCGAGATTTTTTCTCCCTTATTTATTTTGAATGATACATTATCAAGGATTAAGTTATTTGATTTTGGGTAAGTAAAACTAACATTTTTAAATTCAATTTTTTCTATTTCCTTTAGTTCTAAATCACTAGGTACTTCTAATGCATTTGGTAATTGCATAAACTCCACAAATGGATTTAAATAATCTAATAATTGCATCATATCAATTACATTATTAAATAAACCATCAAATGTTTTAGAAAAGTTGATTGCGGAATTTGCAAACATTGTGAAATCACCAATGGTTATTTTCTTTGATGTTTCTACAGTTGAAGCTAATAATCCAACATATAAATAAACTAACCCAGTTTGAAGCGCTGTTAATAACGACTGCAATCCTTGTACAATACCCATATTCCTAAAGAATTTTTTGAAGTTAGATACATTTACTTTGTTGTAATGTTGAACTCTATCTAAGATTAAAGGACTCATATTATATAAACGCATATCTTTAGATAATCTTTGATCATTCGTTAAGTTAAAATAATAGTTGTATTTTCGATTAATTGGTATAATACTTTGAAAGAAATTGACTTGGTATTTCATAAATTGACTATTAATCACTAAAGTTATAATAACTCCGATTAGTAATATTGTTATTAAAATATAACCCAGAGTTAGCATAATAGCAATTAATCCTAACAATGTAATAAAGTTTGTTACAAGCCCTGATAATCCATTAACCATTCTTTGGAGTGCATTTTGATTATTTATCGCAAATGCTGCTCTTTCTTTTAAGTCTAAATAATATGGATCTTCTAGATGCTTATATTCTACTTTCATAATTTTAATAGACATTTCTTCCATAACTTTATAAGATACTTTTCTTTGTTTTACTTCAAGCAATCTCTTATATATTTTGTTAATTAAATTAATAATCAAATTAAAGCCAACAATAGCTATACCGTAATAAAAAGCTGTCATAAGATCCTTATTTATTATTAGTTCATCAATCAAAAATTTAGGTAAAATTACATTTCCTATTACTTGAATTGAAGAAAATAACGATCCAAATATTGTTAAAAATATAAATCCTGGAGAAACCTTAAACATTAATTTCAATAGATATTTAATTTTCTTAAATGCTTTCATGTTCTTCTCCTTGTTGATAGTACTTACCTTGAACTACAAACATATTATAGTATTCACCTTTTAATTGCATTAGTTCATCATGAGTACCATATTCTTCTAATACTGAATTATTAAATAAGGCAATTTTATCGCAAAATTTTGTGCTAGCAAGTCTATGTGATATGAAAATTGTTGTATGATCTTTAACTAGATTATTAAAGTTTTCATATATTTCTGCTTCTGCTAGAGCATCTAATGCTGCAGTTGGTTCATCTAAAACTACCATTTTACCATTTTTATATAATGCTCTTGCTATAGCTAGTTTTTGATTTTCCCCACCACTAAAAATAATTCCTGACTCATCAATATTCTTAAGCATAATTGTATCTAGACCATGGTCAAGATTTCTAACTTTATCTCCTAAACCTACTAAATCTAAACACTTCCAAATTCTTTCTTCGTCATTTGATAAACCTAGAGTAATATTTTCTCTAACTGAGAAAGCAAGAATATTTATATCTTGAAACACAGGTGCAAATAGGCTTTGGTATGTCTCTTTATCATAATCTAATGCATTAATTCCGTTTACTAAAATAACTCCTTCAGTGGGTTTAAATAATCTAAGTAATAATTTCACAATCGTTGTCTTACCGGCACCATTTATACCAACGATTGCTAGTTTTTCGCCTTTTTCAATTTTTAAGTTTAAATTTTTTATAATCCATTTTTCTGTTTTAGGATATTTGAAACTTACATTCTTAAACTCAATTTCAAGTGTTTCACTTTCAATGTTACTAATTCCTTGAGATTTTTCATTAAAATCTGTATCCATAAAGACAAAATAGTCATTTAAATACTGACCCTTGCTTATTAAGAAAATAATATCTTCTACTAAAACTTTTAATAATGTAGTTAGAGCTAAAGCAGCAAGTAAATAGAAGGAAAACGATGCAATATCCATTCCATCAATTACCTTTGTAATTAGAAAATAGAATAATAAACCATCACTAATTAGTACAAATAAAGCATCAATCAAAGCAAGGAAATATTCTTTGTTTTTTATTTTGCGAAAAACAGATAAATACGATTTTATTTCAAAATCATAGCTTTCAGTAATACTTTTTTCAAAATTATATAAACGAATATCTTTTCCAAAACTGAAATCTTGAGCTGTACTTTCAAAGTATCTTAATCTCCTATTAGCATTTGCAAGATTTTTCTTTTGTTTAAAGTTTATATTTTTAATAATAAATGCACTAAAAACACTAAATATTAATGATAAGATGATAGAACCAACGACTAAGATGTTTAAGGTTATTAAAAAATAAATGTAAATCAAAGATAGCATTATCTTAGAAGCAAAAACAAAGAGTCTTCTTATCACCTCTTCAAAATCATTACCTCCTATAACATCATAAGCATCACTATTTTCATTTAAAAAGTTTGGATCCTCTGTATAATGATAATCTAAGCGGTTTGTTTTATCAAAGATATTTGTGAGTAGATCAATTCTTACTTTCATTACTTTCACATAAACATTGGTATGTATATATCTTTCAAAAAATGAAAAAACACCAATTACAATAGTTATAACACCTACTATTAATAATAATTCTTCTACAATGATAGATGCATCTTGTAAGCCTTCAATAATTAATCTTGGCATGAAGATGGCAAGTATGGGTACAGTTGTTGCTAGAATTGTATAAATTAGAAATAGTAAAAATAAACTTTTTTCAGATTTCCAAATTTCATTTACTGATCTTTTCATTGTTTTTAAAAAAGAATATTTTTTCATAATAAATTGCTCCTTATGGTATTTAGTACTTGATTAAGTCTAGTTTTATTAATTTCGTAATAAATTTTTTTATTATCATTAGGATCGATTACCATTTTTAATAAATAATTATTTACTAAAATATTTAAATGGTGATTTATTGTAGCTGCACTTAGACCTAATTGGGATGCAATATCACTTCCATATGTTTGTTTTAGAGATAGAATTTTTAAGATTTTGTATCTTGTCGAATCGCTTAATGATTTTATAACATTTAATGCTTCCTCTTCATCATTGTTTTTATTTTTAATCAGATTAGTAAATTTAAAAACTAAATATCCGACATAAATATAACGTTTATTATCCATTGTTTTATGAAAAATATAGCTATAATCACTTATACTAATATTAATTTCAGTTGTACTATTTTGATATATCTCTTCTCCTTTAAAGAAATCATTTAAAAGTGTAGGTAGAGTATCAGTATCTTGAATAATATTATATAATTCCATAACTTCTTCTTCTACAAAATGATAATATTTTTGGTAAATTACAGCTGATTTTTCTACACATTCTATAATCTCTAAAAACAGTTCTTCTCCACCAGTATATAAACTGATTAATGTTAATTTATCTTTATCATCCATATCCAAGCCATTTATGATATTTAATATATCATTAAAATCTAAGGTCTCACTATAATCTTCTTTA
This sequence comes from Bacilli bacterium, assembly GCA_041675865.1. Lineage (GTDB taxonomy): Bacteria > Bacillota_I > Bacilli_A > ML615J-28 > CAG-698 > DUVT01. Next base: position 49,394 of record JBAYTA010000001.1, read on the forward strand.
AACGCAAGATCTGACTCAAAAAATCGATTAATAAATATTTTATGATCTAACTTTTCACTATTTATATACTTTACATAGAGTCTATTTAAAACAGGAATTGTATTTGATTTAACTATGAAATATGGAATTAATTTATCTGGTACAGAAACTTCATTTTTAAAACTACTTTTTAACTTAAAATAATTATTGAGTAATTTTTTTACTTCATTTCCATCCAAACCATATTCTTCTATTTCGCCCAACAATTCTTGATCAATATTTTTATCTGAGTACAATTTGTGAATTAAGTCAATCGCTTCTTTCTTAAAATCAATTTGCTTATTTATAAACATAATAATCCTCCTGCCAATATTATATAAAAATATTAGACCGATGTCAACAATTATTATTAGATAATTATCTAATAATAATGATAAAAAAAGAAACTAGAACTCTTTTCTAATTTCTTCATTTATTTTTTCAATATATTCATTTGCTTTTTTCACAACACTTAACTTATTTCCATTTTTTGCAACACTTCTAAAATATTCTAATGCTCTTTTATAATCTGTTTGTTTATATGCAATCAATCCTAAATAATAAACATTTACTACTACATTAAATTTAGGGAAATTTGCTCTAAAAATTTTAGAAAACTCTTGCTCTGCAAGATTTAAATGGATATTTGCTAGGATATAATATCTTGCTATTATTTGATTATAATTAGATATTAACTGAGTTTTAAATTTTAGAGGGATTATGTCAATCAATTCCTTTACTTGATTAATTAGTGTCTTAATTCGCTCTAATTCTTTTGTTTCCTCAAAATAATATATCCATGCTTTATAATACCAAAATCTAAGTGGAGGGCTAAAATTGGGCTCAAATTCGACTAAATCATCTAAAATATTCTTTGCTTCACCAAGTTCTCCAAGCGATAAATAAGCTAGACTTATTGTAATTTCATTTAAATATTTATTAGTTTTTGCTTGAATAAAATTACTTAAATATTTTTTATATTCAGTTATATATTTTAAAGGATCACATTCATCCAAATATATTTTTGAAATTCTTAGTAAATTTACTTTTTCTAATCTTAAAGTAAAATAATAAATTGCAAATAGGATTATTCCAATTAATATATATACACTTGACTGAATTATCTCTAATATCACAAGAGGTAATACAAATACTACATAAATCGATGCAATAATCAATACGATTAATCTTAGTTTACTCATACATTTTTCCCAAATAAATAGTGGACAATATTTAATTTTAAATCTCTTGCAAACTTGTAGGCTTTTTTAACATTTACATCACCTGTATAAGAGATTTTATGATTGTCTTCACCAATTATAACTTTCGCCTTTTCATATTCTTGAACAATTTTCCAAAACTCGATTCTAGGATAAATATGAACAATATCTCCATCTTGATTAGTTATTGGTTTTCTTCTAATACCGTTAGCATTAACTTCTAATAAAACATTATATTTAATACTAGCTTCAATAATTTCTCGACTTACCTTTTCAGTCATTTGATTCCATGTTTGATAATTAAATAAAAACAAATCAGGATGAGCTAATATTTTAAAATAACCAGTATTCATTCCTTCAATAACTTGATCTTTATATAAAACAACATTCTCTGCTGTCATTTCTCTATAAATATCATATAGTTTATTTTTATTTCTAATAATATGCTGGCCTAAAATTAAATAATCTAACTCATCTAATAATTTTTTATAATAATCATTGTATTCATTCAGATATTCGATTTCTAAGCCTTTATATATTTTAATTTTATCACCATATTCTTTTATTGCAGCATCTAAAGAAGGTAAATAAATATTTCTATATTCTTGTTTATTCATTCGAAATGTCCATTCATCTAAGAGTGGACCATGGTCACTTATACCAATTTCTTCATATTTTAATTCTATAGCTTTTTTAATATAATCGGCTGGCATACCCTCTGCATGCTTACATAATTTGATATGTGTGTGATAATTTGTTTTATTCATAATTAAATCCTTTATATATTTTTACCCATTTTGCACTTCTTCCCTTGCCCAAAGGTTTAATTCGCCCTTCATCACGCATTTTCATCAAAGCTCTATTAATTGTAGATTCACTAACATATGGATGGATAATCCTAATTTCATCTTTTGTGAAAATGTCTGGAAGCTTGGAAATAGTATTACCTATATTATCAGCTTTATTTAAGTTTGAATCAAATTTATAATCTTTAATAATACTATAAGCTTTTTCATAACCATTTATTATTATTTTATCCATAAATCTAATAAAACCTAATGTTTGCGCAAATCCTTCTTTCCAATTAAAACTTGCATTTTTAACTTCAGTTTTGAATTCATTGTAATTTTCATATAATAGTTCAAAAAAGGAAATATATTTAAATGCTTCTAAATCAGATTTAAAAATTAATAAATAAAGTAATACAAAACTTGATGTAAAGTTGTTTTCTGTAAAAGGTGCGATGTTGTAAAAATCTATAAAGTAATTAAAAAACAAAGTTGTTCTTTCGTATGTATTTCTTTGAAGATAGATTTCCATTTGCTCATTAATTTCGTCTAAAATAAGTCTTTTACTTTTTGCTGCTTGACTTTTTAAAATAGCTCTTTTATTTGTTTCTACAAAATCAAATTTAATATCTTTATAATGAGAATAAATATAATTTATTATATTTAAAACATCATTGCTTTGAAATCTTTGATGCTGATAGTTCCTTTGAATATTAGTTAAGGTTTCTTTTAAATTATAAAGTGTTGTTTCTTCTTTATTTCTAGGAGTTGAGTTTTTAGTTATAATCAAACGTGTTCTAGAATCAGTAATATCTAGTTCTAATATTTGTGATAGAAAAAAAGTATCTCTTTCAATAGTTTGATCAATTATCTTATCAAGATCATTTTTTACAGCATCTTTAAAAAACTTATTTTGACCTATCCATTTATAGATATTTGATAAAGAAACTATAATATCATTAGGGATAATGAACCTATCTATATTTAAAACTGTACTCATAATATCCTTCTTTCAAAATAAGCCTTCTAATAAATGTTTATCGATAAATATCCATCTTTGAAAAGATAAATGTCTATTAGAAGGCGTTTTTATTGCATTTTTAACCAATTTTGAGCTATTTTTAGCTAAAATCGTTGTTATTTCTAACAATTATTAAATTTAATGGTGTTTTTACTTTTTTAGAATTAATCTTTTTACCTGTTGCACTAGTAGCACTTCTTATATCAGAGAAATCTAATTTTTCATATCCTTCTTCACCATCAATATATGAATCTAGATCTAGATTAGCATTTTTACGATGAATTATACTTGATGAAATTATATTGTTGTTCACAGTTTTCATCATTTGCATATATTGTTTACCAACATTGTTTTTTCTTCCCTTGATAATTTCATCTATTCTAAATCTCTTAACATTACAGTTAGCAGTTAAGACTACTATTAGATCTTTTTCATCAATATAATGTCCACCAACTACAACATCTTTTGGTCTACTCTTAAGTTCTATTGCTTTTACTCCAACTGCAGAAATTGCCATTTCTGGTATTTCTTCAGAACTATATCTGTTCATATAACCATCAGCAGTAATAACAACTACTTCAGGATTTACTTCACTTGTAATATCTACACTTACTACTTCATCATCATCTCTTAATTTAGTAGCTCTAAGTGCTCTTGAATATCTTGTCGCATACAGATGTTTCACATGTGTCTTTTTAATAAAACCATTTTTTGTAGTAAACAGTATATATTTATTTGCTTCAAAATCATCAATTGGAACTGAGAATATTACTTTTTCAACTGATTCAATATTAACTAAAGTTGATATATGGTAACCCAAATCTTTATGTTTCACATCAGGTATTTTTGAAACTGGTAAATATACATAATTTCCACGATCTGTAAAGAATAACATTACATCTAATGTAGTAACTTCATAAGTAGCAACTATAAAGTCATTATCTTTAAGTTTAGTTTCATCACCATTTGCATAAGCCTTTGGTGTAAGTCTTTTAATATAGCCATCATTAGTTAAAATGATTACCATATCTTCTTTCGCAATCAACTCTTTAACTTCAACTTTTACTTCTTCAATTTCATGTTCAATTACTGTTTTTCTTGGAACATTAATTTTCTTATATGTATTTTTAAGTTCTAGTTTTATTTGTTTAACTAATTCATCTTCACTAGAAAGGATAGCAACTAGCCTATCAATAAGTTCATTAAGTTCTTCTTTTTCTTTTTGTAAAGCAAAAATATCGGTATTTGTAAGACGATATAATTGCAACATTACAATAGCTTCAGCTTGAGCATAAGAGAATTCATAATTACTTACTAAATTTTCTATTGCATCTTTTTTGTTGTTAGAATTCCTAATTGTTTTAATAACAGCATCTAATATAGATACCATTGAAATTAATCCGTCGACTATATGTAATCTTTTCCTTGCGGCATTTAATTCATAATTACTACGGTTAATTACTACATCTTTTTGATGAGTTATATAGTAATCTAAATACTCAATTAATCCTAGTTGTAGGGGACGTTTATTAGCAATTGCAACTATATTAAAGTTATAGTTTGATTGTAATTCAGTTGCTTGGAAGAAGAAATTTTTAATATCTTCAGGATTCACATCTTTTCGAATATCAACAACAATTCTTAAACCTTCTCTATCTGTTTCATCTCTAATATCTATAATTCCATCAATGTTTTTCTTTACATAAACTTCACTCATTTTTTTAACTAAATTAGCTTTGTTTACATCATAAGGAATCTCAGAAATGATAAGCTTATACATCTTAGACTCTTCTGTTATTTCTACCTTCGCTTTTACAATTATCTTTCCCTTACCAGTTTTATATGCATTAATAATTCCGTCTAACCCTTGGATAATCCCTCCCGTTGGAAAATCAGGACCCGGAACAATTTTCATCAAATCTTTTAAACTTGCATCAGGATGATCTAATTTATAAATTGTAGCTTCGATAATCTCACCAACATTATGAGGAGGAATTTCAGTTGCATAACCAGCAGATATACCTGAAGCTCCATTTACAAAGAGATTCGGATATTTAGCAGGTAATACAGTAGGTTCATATTCTTCATCATCAAAATTAGGAATAAAACCAACAGTTTTTTTATTAATATCTTCTAATAAATATTCAGAATACATTGATAATCTTGCTTCTGTATAACGCATTGCCGCAGCAGGATCACCGTCAATACTTCCATTATTACCATGCATTTCAATTAAAGGTAGTCTTGTTTTAAAATCTTGAGACATTCTCACCATAGCATCATAAACAGATGAGTCACCATGAGGATGATATTTACCTATAACTTCACCAACAATTCTTGCAGATTTCTTAAATGGTTTATTTGAAAACATTCCAAGTTTAAACATTGCATAAAGAATTCTTCGTTGTACAGGTTTTAAACCGTCTCTAACGTCAGGAATTGCTCTATCTTGAATTATATATTTAGAATATCTACCAAACCTATCACCAAATATATCTTCAAGATTTTCTTGGATTATTTTCTCATTTACGAATTCTTCAATTTTTTTAGTTGTTTTACTCTTTTTAGATCTATTCATCAATTGATACCTCTTCTAAAGTGAAATTATCTTCGAATTCAAATGAAACATTATTATCAATCCATTCTCTTCTTGGACCTACTTCATCCCCCATTAGTACACTTACACGATTATCTGCATCAGAGAAATCTTCAATCTTTACTTGAATAAGTGTTCTAGTTTCTGGATTCATTGTTGTATCCCAAAGTTGATCTGCATTCATCTCACCCAAACCTTTAAATCTTTGGATTAAAACATTTTTATTAGATTCAACTTTTGCTTTTAATTCTTCGTCAGTCCATGCATATTCAATTTTATTTTTTATTGTTAATTTATATAATGGTGCTTGCGCAATATATACATAACCTTGTTCAATTAATTCTCGCATATATCTAAAGAAGAATGTTAGTAATAATACTTGAATATGTGCTCCATCAGTATCAGCATCGGTCATAATGATAATTTTGCTATAGTTTGATTTATCTATATTAAATTCTCTACCAAACCCTGCACCAATAGAATAAATCATTGACATTATTTCTTCATTTTTAAGTAAATCTTCTGTCTTGATTCTTTCTACATTTAAGACCTTACCTCTAAGAGGTAGGATAGCTTGGAAGCGACGATCTCTTCCTTGTTTAGCACTACCACCAGCTGAATCACCTTCGACGATAAATAATTCATTATTCTTACGATTTTTATCTTGAACTGGTGCTAACTTCCCAGCCATATTTGCAGTCTTACCAACTTTTTGTTTAATCATTCTAACTTCTTCACGCGCTTTTCTAGCAGCTTCGCGTGCTTTTGCAGCTCGGATTGCATTAGAGATTAAGATATTTGCAATTTCTCCCTTTTCATTTAAGAAGAATTTCATTTGTTCTAGAACAATAGTTTCAACTGCAAGTTTTGCTTCAGTAGTACCTAATTTATTTTTTGTTTGTCCTTCAAATTGAAGTATATCTTCGCCTACTCTAATTGATAAAACAGCAGTTAAACCTTCTCTAACATCATTACCTTCTAAATTAGGATCCTTATCTTTTAATAAACCCTTCATTCTTGCATAATCATTAAATGCTCTAGTAATTGCTGCTCTAAAGCCTGTTTCATGTGTTCCACCATCTCTAGTACGAATATTATTAACAAAGGATAATACATTCTCAGAGAATGATTTTTTAGAATATTGAAGAGCACATTCAACTTGAATATTTGAGTTTGTTCCTTCTAAGAAAACGACTTCATGAATAGCTTGTTTACCTTTATTTATTTCCTCCACAAATTCAGAAATACCATTTTCAAACATAAAGGTATCACTTGCACCAGTTCTTTCATCAACTAAATCAATTTTTAAACCTCTGATTAAAAATGCAGATTCTCTTAGTCTTTGTACACATTGTTTATAATCAATAATGGTTGTTGAAAAAATAAGTGGGTCTGGTTTAAAATGAACTGTAGTTCCAGTTTTCTTTGATTCACCAATAAATTTATGCTTATGGATCTTTGCTCCACCATTCTCAAATTTTTGGTAATAAATCTTTCCTTCTCTTGCAATCTTAAGTTCAACAAGTTCACTTAATGCATTTACAACACTCGAACCAACACCATGTAGGCCTCCAGACACTTTGTATGCACCACCAGCTTCAAATTTTCCACCAGCATGTAAAGTACAAAATACTACTTGCGGAGTAGGTACTCCAGTCTTATGCATACCAATAGGAATTCCTCTACCATTATCTATAACCTCAACAGAATTCCCTTTATGAATGATAACTTTTACATAGTTTGCATATCCGGTCAAAACTTCGTCAATTGCATTATCTACAATTTCCCAAATTAAATGATGTAGTCCTCTTGAATCCGTACTTCCAACATACATACCAGGACGTTTTCGAATAGCTTCTAACCCTTGTAAGACTTGAATTTTGGATTCATCATATTTTTCAATTTTCTTCTTGGCCATATTTAACACAAACCTTTCATTAGTATAATTTATTATAGCATATATTTAATAAAAAGTAAACAACTATTATCATTATTTTATTATGCTCATATGCAATAAATGAGTATGTTTATTGTAGAGAATTATGTCGAATTTGAAAATGTTGACTATATTAAAAAGAGATCTTTTTATAGATTATTGTCATTTTAAATTAAATATTTGCTTGTTTTAATATCCCATTTAGAGTATAATAGATATCATATAAAGGTGTATTAAATGGTTATTCAAATAGGATTATTAATTTTGTCATATTTATTAGGGTCAATTCCGACAGGTTTTCTACTTGGAAAAATGAAGGGTATTGACATAAGAGAACATGGAAGTAAAAATATTGGTGCTACCAATACAGGCAGAGTACTTGGAAAAAGATATGCAATTATTGCATATATCTTCGATATGCTCAAAGGGGCAGTTTTAGTATTTTTATTTAGATTTGAAATTATCTCTTTAGAATATTGCCTTCTTGGTCAACCACTACTTTACGGAATGGCTGCAACATTAGGTCATACCTCTTCTATTTACTTAAAGTTTAAGGGTGGTAAAGCTGTTGCAACTTCTAGCGGTGTTATCTTTGGTTATGTTCCCTGGCTATTATTAGTTGGTTTAATAATCTTCTTTACAGTAATGTTTATTACAAAATATGTATCTGTTGGATCGATTGTTGGAGCATCAAGTGTTTTATTAATTTGTGTAGTTTTAACCATAGTCGGTAAGGATCCGTTTTACGAAGGCTTTACATACGATTGGTACTTCCTACTATTTATTACAATAATATTTATTATTCTAATAATTAGACATAAAGGAAACATCTCAAGGTTAAGGCAAAAAACGGAATCAAAAATTAATTTTAAAAGAAAAAAAGAATCTAGTAATGAAAGCTAGATTCTTTTTAAAATAAAAAATGACCATAGGCCATTTTAATTAATCTTTTTTTGCAGCATTCATTGATGCCATAACTTGTCTAACTTGTTTTTCTGATGGGGTTCTTCCCATTTGTTGCATCATAACTCTAATCATTTTTTCATTAACAGGTGGGTTCTTTTCTAAATAATTAGTAAATATCTTACGTGAAATGAAGAAACCTGCAACAGCTCCAACAATTAATACCCCAAGTAAAATAAGTACAAATAACCACCATTGTAAATCAACCATAATGACCTCCTAAACTTTATATATATTTTACTACAATTTCTAAAAAATATCAATAAAAATAAAATTATGAAAATGTTATCTTTTTAAAATACTTGTTTATTTTTTAATAATATAATGATATAATTAATATATACTAATAAGGGAGGATTTTTTATGCCAAGATTTATTACAGATGCTTGTATAGCATGTGGTTCATGCGCTGCTGAATGTCCAGTAGATTGCATTAGTGAAGGAGACATTTATGTAATTGATCAAGATGCATGTATCGATTGTGGTGCATGTGAAGAGGTTTGCCCAACCGAAGCAATTATTGCTGTATAAAAAACTATAATATAAACAGGTTATTCTTTAAAATAACCTGTTTTTTTAATTCTCGTATTCAAAAGGATCTGTTTCTAAAGCACTAACAATAATTTCTCCTGCTACTAATTTTATAAGTTTGTTCTTTAAATGACCTAATGCTAATTTTTCTACTCCATGATTAACCTCGATAATAGATAAATTATTATAATTTGCAAATTGAGCTGCACTTAATTTAAATTCACTAGATATATACACATCTAAATTTAAATTTAGTGCATCTTTTACTGCTCCATCATTGCCGCCGCTACCACCAAAGATACCAACCCTTTTTACTAATTTTGTTTTATCTCCGACATATTTAACACCATTTAATTTAAATTTACTAATTACACGCTTTATTAATTCTTGAAAACTCATTTCTTCAATATCACCATATCTTAGATAAGAGTCCTTCAAATTATCTCCACCAATATTTTTTAATCCTAAGGTTTTCGCAAGATAATCACCAACTCCACCTATACCAACATCAAAATTAGTATGCATAGTATAGACTGAGATATTATTTTCAATCAATTTTTTTATAATTCTTCCACCTACAGTATTATAATTAATTTTATAAATCGGTTTAAAGATAAGAGGGTGGTGAGCAATAATTATATTTACATTATTATCAATAGCTTCTTCTATTACTTCTTCATTTATATCCAATGTTAATAAAACATTTTTCAAATTCTGAAATTTATCACCTAAAATAAAACCAATTCTAGGTAAGTCTTCATCCCAAGCAAGTTCATGTGGATATACTTGGTCTAAATATTTTACTAAATCAATAATATTAACAAACTGATTATTTACCATAAATTCTCCTTAACTAAATTAATTTTACATAATATTTCAGCATTCTTATTTGGAATATTATTTAAAATTCTTAAATCATTTTTCATTTTTTCTTTTAAGACACTATCTTTTCTGTCTAATAAAACTGGTCCAAAATACAATTCATTTCTTTTATAATTGAATGGTTGTTCAGTCTTCTCAAAGACTATTATTTCATAATATTTACCATCTTCGAAAATTATCTTTTCATCATAAATATAATAACCTACTTCAGTTAAATATTTTCTTACTTCATATGTATTACGATTTGCTTGAATTATTAATCTTGCATTATTTAACTTTCTAAAGTCTTTTTTAAGTAAATCAATAATTAATAAGCCACCCATTCCAGCAAAAACTATTACATCGACATAGTCTTCTAGCTTTTCTAAACCATCACTGAGCAAGAATTCAACTTTATTAGAAAATTCATGAGCATTAATATTATTTTTTGCATTTTCAAGCGGACCTTCTTTATTATCAATAGCATAGGCTTTTTGTAAATTATAATTAAGAAAGCCTTCAATAATTACATATCCATGATCACAGCCTACATCTGCTAGGATTTTTTTATTTTCTAAGTATTTTGCTATTTCTTTTAATCTTTTTGAAATCATTATAGCACCTCTATTTATTTATTATACAATAAGCTTAAACTTTATACAAGTAATACAAATTAACAATGTTAATTACAAATTAATAAAAGGCGAGTTTTCACTCACCTTAATTCACATCCTATTTGTATTGACTTAAACGTTTTTGTCTAGTAGGATGACGTAAACGTCTAATCGCTTTTGCTTCAATTTGACGAATTCTTTCTCTCGTTACACCGAATTCTTTACCTACTTCTTCTAATGTGTGAGCTTTTCCATCAATAAGACCGAATCTTAAACGAAGGACTTTTTCCTCCCTTGGAGTTAGGGTTTTTAATACTGTATCAATTTCTTCTTTATATTTTTCATTAATTGTAAATTCTAAAGGATTAGCTAATTCAGTATCATGAACAAAATCACCTAAAGTAGAATCATCTTCTTCACCCACTGGTGTTTCAAGTGATACAGGTTCTTGAGCAATCTTTTGAATTTGTTGCACCTTTTCTACAGATATCTTCATCTCTACTGCGATTTCATCTGGAGTTGGTTCTCTTCTTAATTCTTGAGTTAATTTTCTTTGAATTCTCACAAGTTTATTTATAGTTTCTACCATATGAACTGGAATTCTAATTGTTCTTGCTTGGTCAGCAATAGCTCTTGTAATAGCTTGACGAATCCACCATGTAGCATATGTAGAGAACTTAAATCCTTTTGTTGGGTCAAATTTATTAACTGCTTTCATTAATCCCATATTACCTTCTTGGATTAAATCTTGGAATTGCATTCCTCTACCTAAATATCTTTTAGCTATTGAAACAACTAATCTTAAGTTAGATTCTATTAAAATTTCTCTAGCATCTAACCCTTCAGAAACATACATTTCGTATTTAGCTTTATCTTCTTCAGATATTTCTTTTCTTCCTCGTTCAACTCTACGAAGTTCTTCAGAAGCTAATAATCCTTGTTGGACTGTACGAGATAATTCTAACTCTCTTATTGTTGTTAGTAGAGGAATTTGTCCTATCTCTCTTAAATATGTCCTTACTGGATCATCTGAAGGGGAAGGTACTGCAAATGTTGTTACAATATCATCAATATCTTTTTCTTTTAAATCATTTTCTACTTCTGTAGAGAATTCATTAAATTCTGGATCACTTTCAATTTCGCCAATAAAGCCATCGAAATCATCACCAATATCACTATCTATATCATCATCTAGTTCTAATGTCTCTATATCTTCATCACGTACTAGGTCAATATTTTCAGCTTCAATTAACTTTGTAAACTCATCAAAATCATCAGAATCTTCATCTATTAATTTTAGTACATTTATTAATGGGATATAACCATTAATTTTACCTTCTTCAATTAGATCCATTAAAGCCTGGTTTTCGTAAATCATCAGATTCACTCCTTTTTCTTTTTAAATTTTATTAAACTTTTTTTATGGTCTCGATAATCTTCCATTTTTTCTACACTTAATTCTACTTTTAATAATTTATCATATAAAGCTTCTTTATCTTTTTCTTTATAAAACAAATTTATAGCAAGTACACATTCATCAATTGGTTTTAAATCATTTTTAAGAGAATTTACATCAAATCCCATATTTAAAATATCCTTTAATAAATAAACTTCATTAGTACTTAAAGTTGCTTGAAATCTTTCGCTGTTCATTTCATCATTTTTATTATAATATTCGTAGATTTGTACAAGCAAACTATTATGTAGTTTATCTACATGACGGTCTTTTAATTTGTCTTTTATAATATTGCAATATTTTTTAGAATGGTATGCAATTTTTATTAACTGTTTTGATGCATTTACATATCTTAGCACATGATGCTTTGGTTTTTCATCAAATGGTGTATCTACTGTAAATCCAGGTAAATCAAGCGGTGGAACATAATCATAATCACTCACACTAACTTGATTAAATACTGGTTTTGGTTGATTTCCATAATCCAATTTAAGGCTCTCAACACTAACTGTTAGATCACCTGCAAGTTTTAAGAAAAACCTTTCATTAATTGTGTTTGAATTAAAGTATCCTAAAAGTTTGAAAATGTCATTTTTAAATTTTTCAACTGAACTCAGATTGCTTAAATCAAGTTCTTTTTTGGCAGTCTCATAAAGAAAATCATAACCACTTATTTGTGAATTAAGTAGTAAATTTTCTAGCTTGTCCTCTCCATACTTATTTAAATAATCATCGGGGTCAGATCCATCAGGCAATAAAACTGCTTGTACATTAAAGTCAGCTTTTAAAAACTGAATTATTGCTTTTTTTGCTGCTTCTATACCTGGCAAATCACCATCATAACATATAACAATGTTGTTTGTTGATTTTTTGAGACTTTTTATTTGATTTGAAGAAACCGATGTACCCATTGTTGCAACAGCATTATGGATATTGCATCTATAAGCGGCAATAACATCCATAAAACCTTCAAAAACAAATACACAATCTTTATTACGTATATAATTTTGCGCATTAGAGAAATTATATAAAATATTTCCTTTTTTGAAGACTTTATTTTCAGAAGAGTTTATGTATTTTGGTTCTTCTTTGCTAGTAGTATTATAAATTCTACCACTAAAACCTACAACTTTTCCATTAATATCATCAATCGGGAACATAATTCTATTTCTAAATACATCAGTATAATTACTTGTACCTCTAATAACTCCTGCTTCAATCATGTCTAAAGGTTGGAAATTTTCCTCTAATAAACTTTTATACAGTAAATCTGGATCTTCTTTAGACAAACCAATATTAAATCTCTTTATTATCTCATCATTTAAGTTTCTTTTATACAAATATTTTTTTGCCGTTTCACCTTCAACAGTATTTTCTAAAAGAAATTGATAAAAACTTGAAGATGCTGCAAGGATATTATAATATTTTGTATAAATTTGAATATTTTCATCATTTGCAAGTTCAACGTTTATTCCACATTTTTCGCCAACAATTTGAACTGCTCTAGGAAATGGAACTTTTTCGTAGTTTTCTACGAATTTAATAACATCTCCCGATGCTCCACAACTAAAACATTTATATATTTTTTTAGTCGGTGATACATTAAGTGATGGATTTTGATCTGGATGAAAGGGACATAGGCCAATATATGAGCTTGATTTTTTTTCAAGTTTTATATATTCAGATATTATTTTCACAATATCTGCTTCATCTTTAATTCTTTGGAATGTCGATTCCGGAATCATCAAAATATCACTTCCCTTTTAGTTTATTTTTTCACGTATATATTCAATTAAATCTTCTATTTTTATTCTAACTTGATCCATTGAATCTCTATCTCTAACAGTAACAGACGAATCTTCTAATGTATCAAAATCAATAGTAACGCAGTACGGTGTTCCAATTGCATCTTGTCTACGATATCTCTTACCAATAGCACCGCTTGTATCAAATGTAGCCATAAAATGTTTACTTATTTTTTCAAATACTTCTGTTGCTTTTTCACTTAATTTATTAACTAAAGGAAGAATAGCAACTTTAAACGGTGCAAGAGCAGGAATTAATTTTAATACTTCTCTTGTATCGGTTTCATTTACTGCTTCTTCTGTATAAGCGTTTGTAAGAATAGCAAGAAGCAATCTTTCCACACCTACAGAAGGTTCAACTACATATGGGATGTATTTTGTATTAGTTTCTGGATCAAAATATTCTAGATTTTCTTTTGAATGAGTTTGATGAACACTTAAATCATAATCTGTTCTATCAGCAATACCCCATAATTCTCCCCAACCAAAGAAAAATTTAAATTCGATATCAGTTGTAGCTACAGAGTAGAATGATAATTCATCTTGACCATGATCTCTAAAGCGAAGTCTATCTTCTGTTAGACCAATAGTTTTTAAAAATTTAATACAATAATTTCTCCAATATTCAAACCATTCTAAATCAGTACCAGGTTTACAGAAGAATTCTAATTCCATTTGTTCAAACTCTCTAGTACGATAAATAAAGTTACCAGGAGTTATTTCATTTCTAAAAGATTTACCAATTTGAGCAATTCCAAACGGTAATTTTTTTCTCATAGATCTTTGAACATTTTTAAAATTAACAAAAATACCTTGAGCTGTTTCTGGCCTTAGGTATACAATATTCTTCTCATCGTCTATTACACCTTGATTTGTTTTAAACATCAAATTAAATTTTCTTATATCTGTAAAGTCATTAGATCCACAGCTTGGACATTTAACTTTATTATCCTTAATATAAGAAATTAATTCTTCGTCACTCATCCCATCAGCAACTACATTGCCATCAGTTGCATCCTCGATTAATTTGTCAGCGCGGTATCGAACACCACATTTTTTACAATCTGTTAATGGATCACTAAATCCACCTACATGTCCACTTGCTACCCAAACTTGTGGATTCATAATAATAGCACTATCCATACCTACATTGTATGGTGATTCTTGAACGAATTTCTTCCACCATAATTTCTTCAAATTATTTTTAAGTTCAACACCAAGTGGTCCATAATCCCAAGCATTTGCAAGACCGCCATAGATCTCACTACCTTGAAAAACAAAACCTTGATGTTTTAAAAATGCTACTAATTTTTCCATTGTCATATCTTCCACAAACACTACGCTCCTTTTTATACTTACATTACATAATATCACAAGTAACTATTTTTGTAAAGTAAAATATTTACTCTAATTTAGTTAAATAAGGCTTAAATTAAGCCTATTTTCCGTTTTTACATGTTTTACCAGTTAGATTTCAAATATGTAACCTAAAGGCGATATAAACGTCAATACAACGAAAAGTGTTGCAATGACTATATAATTTGCTATACCTATTAATAAACTACGATTCAACTTAATTCCTTGGATGAAATAAGTTGCTATTGAACCAGCAATTATTGATATAAAATAAACTATATTAATTGCAATAATATTATTAAAGACCCAAGTTTTAGAATAGATATTAAAAATAACTAAAGTCATTGTAGACATTACAAAAACCCCAAAGACTCTAGATAATATATAATTATTTGGTAGATCAAAAGATATAAAATATTCAATAATCATTAACAAAGAAATAGCAAAGAAATAGTTTTTCAATATCTCAAAGATAGTTATTTTATTAGGCAATAAATTACTAGCACCTACAATTCTTAAACTTTGCACTGTTAATATTAATATATATAATATAACTCCAATAAATAAAATTTCATTGATCAATCTAGACTTTTTAAATAATGTCATTCTTATCACCAATAATATTATTAATATCCATTTAATTAATTATACAATTTATTAACAAAACAAAACCTGCATTTTACTGCAGGTTTTATCCTTTAAAAATCAGATTATTTTACTTTGTTATAAAGATCTTGCAATACTTTAATGTAATCATTTGTTTTTACTGTAACACCAGTAACAACTAATGTTGTACCATCTTTAGAAATACCACGATCTTTAATTGATTTTAATCCTTCGATTCCGTTTTCTAAAACATAATCTGTAATCATCTTAGATTGTTTGAACCATTCGTTTTTAGATTTGCCTTCAGCAACTACTGACCAATCACCGTTTTTGAATTCGTATTCTGGTCCATTGCCTTCCATATTATAATCATCACCTAATTCAAGTTTTGATTTTGCATTCCAAACGAATTTGTTATCAACTACAGATCCTTGAATTGTATCAAGTTTTAATTCAGTGAATTTGCCATCTTTGTCAACTTTAGCAGTTGCAAATACTACAGCGTTAGAAGCAGGAACCCATGCTTTAACAACGCCATCTTTAGCCATTTGTAAAGCTTCTTTTGCTAATTCTGAATATCCACCATCTTTAATAGTAACACCAGCATCAACATTTGTGAATCTGTCATCAACTTTTTCAACAGCTTCAGGTCCATTTGCTAAGAAGAAATCTTCAATAAGTTTAGCTTGTTCAAACCATTCTTTTTCAGATTTTTTATCTGCAACAACTTCCCATTTTCCATCTTTGAATTCATATTTAGGTCCATTACCTTTCATACCATACTCATTACCAAGTTCTTTTTTAGTCTTAGCATTGAAAGCATAAGTATAAACCGGTTCTTCTTCTGTACCAGTATTTGTTTTTGTGTTTTGTAATACATCGATATAATAAGATTTAACCTTATCATTTTCGATAGTTACAGAAACGCTAGTAACTTGTGGTCCATCGTTAGAATGAGTTTCCCACTTGAAAGCAGTGTAAACACCATCTGCTGCATAAGTTCTTTCGCCACAAGCAACGAACAATAATGCTGATACTGCAACAATAAACACTAATAAAAATTTTTTAAACATTAGTCTTTTCTCCTCCTTGTTATTTGATTAAGACATAATAATTATATCATAAACACTTGACGAATTCAATTTTTTCCAAGAAAATGCCAAATGTAAATGTTTACTTAATTTTATTTACATTTGACAATTTTTTTCTTGTTTTAATTAATTGTTTTCGCTAAGTTTACGATCGTAATCTTCAAGATAAGCTTTGATTTTATCACGCATATCTTGTTTTCCAGGTTTGCATAGTTTTGAGTCCGCACCGTCAAAAACTATTGCATTTGCAAGTCCATTACAGCCAGGATGACCGCATGCACCGCAGTTATAACCAGGTAATAAATTGGTAATATCTTCAACTCTTGGATCTTCTTCTACATAAAATGCAATCGAAGCAACTGATATTAATACACCGAATACTCCACCAGTTATAGCCAAAACTATAGCTGGTAATAAATAAGATTGAAACACACTTAAAATCATATGTTTAATGCTCCAAATCTAGAAAATATCATTGCAAGAAGTCCTGCAGTAACTAATGCAATAGGAACTCCTTTAAACGCAACTGGAACATCAGCTTTCAATAATCTTACTCTTATAGTTGAAAATAAATAGATTACAAATAAGAAACCAACGCTTGATGCAAATGCAAATACAAATGCACTTACAAACGTATAATCAGGAGTTGCAACCATTTTCGCAAGACCTAATACAGCACAGTTAGTTGTAATTAATGGAAGGTATACACCTAATGCTTTATATAAACCAGGTGATACTTTTTTAATAAACATTTCAATTATTTGAACTAATCCTGCAATCACAAGAATAAAGATAATTGTTTGCATGTAAACCATATTAAATGGTCTTAATACAAATGTATATAATAGATAAGCAACAGTAGATGATAAAGTAATAACAAATACAACTGCTAGTCCCATACCAACTGAAGATTCACGTTTTTCAGATACCCCAAGTAATGGGCAAATACCTAAAAATCTATTTAGTACAACATTTTGAATTAATATAGCAGATATAGCTAGTGAGAATAGATTCATTATTTCTTCACCTCTTTACGTTTATTATTAATTATATTAGCAAGTCCAATGATAATTCCTAGAATAATAAATGCTGATGGAGGGTTAAGGAAGAAATTATTAAAGAACTTAGCTGAACTATCAAAAATTTGTAATTCAACACCAGACCAAATTGAAATTGATCCTGTTCCTAGGAATTCTCTTATAATAGCCATAACTATTAAAACTCCACTATAACCTACTGCCATACCAACTGCATCTAAGAATGAATTACCTACATTGTTTTGTGAAGCAAATGCTTCAGCACGTCCTAATATAATACAGTTAACAACAATCAATGAAATCCATACACCTAAATTGTTATACAATTCTGGTAAGAATGCATTCATTAACATTTCTGCTAATGTAACTAAAGTTGCAACTACAACTATGTAAATAGGAATTCTAATTTCATGAGGTACGATTTTTCTAATCAATGAAATTATAATATTAGATAATACGATTACAAATGTAAAAGCTAAACCTAATCCAATAGAATCTTTTAGAGATCCAGTAACAGCAAGAACTGAACAAAGACCTAATAAAGATACTAAAACTGGATTTTCATTCCACATACCTTTTAATAAATTTTCTCTTTTAGTCATTAGTTACACCTCCAAGATCAGCTTTAATTGTTTTGAAGTGATCAGCAGCCGCATCAAAGCCAGCAATGATTGCACCTAGTGTAAACTGGGGTGTTACACCAGCTACTACTGGAGAATAACTATCAACATTTTGATCAGCCATACCGAAATCATGATCCATAATTTTATCAGCAAAGCTTGGTGTATCATCATGAGAAATCATTTTTGCTTTTCCAAAAGTTCCATCAACTTTTATTTCCACAAAACATCTTACAAATCCTGTTTTTTCATAACCAGGAACTGCAGTTTGGTAAATTACAGCTGCTAAGCTACCATCTTCATTAAATGCAAAGAAGATTTCTTGGATAGCATCACTTGATTCAGGATAATCAACTTTTTTACCAAATGAGTAATCAGCATAATCAAATTCTTTTCTTAATGCACCAACAACTTGTTCTTTTGCTCTTTCTTCAATTATTGGTGAAGTTAAAGCATTAACAGCACCAAGTAATACTCCAGCAATTAATCCTAACACTACTAAGAATACAGTATATTTTAATATTTTTTTATTATTATTCATCTGTACCCTCCAAATATTTCAAATAATCTAAAGCCATATTTGCAGCTTTCACAATCGCTCTTGATGTAACAGAAGCTCCAGATACAACTTCTACTTCACTTAAATCAGCTTGTTTAGAAACAATTTCAGTAGGGATTTTATCTTGTGGATGAATTCCTCCACCAACGTCACTCCATTCACCATGCATATAAGATTCGCCTGTAGTTTCATTTTTTAAATCATTTGTTTCTACAGCAGTGATCTTAAACTCTTCATCAAATGTGAATGTTGTTGTGATAGGATTTTTAAATCCTTTTGTTCTAACAACGATTGTTGTTTCAGTCTTACTTACATAATAAGCATCAAATTTATTAGCATCTATTGCAGCTTCTACATCAGCTAAAATTTCAGCAGGAACAGTTGATGTTATTTCATAATCAGTATCTGTTGTAACAATAGTTTTACTATCAGCATCTCTAAATACATAAACAAATTCTAATGTTTCTAAATCTTGAGATACACCAACTAATGTAAGTTCAGTAATAGTATCTAAATAATCAACATATGCCTGAGCAACGCCTACAGCATTTTTAATAGCATTAGAAGTAACAGTAGCACCTGCAACAACACCAACACTACTTAAATCATCTTGATTAGCAATAATATCACCAGGAATTTTATCTTTTGGATGAACTCCGCCACCAACATTTTGCCATTCTCCGCTTGGATATGACTCGTTATATGTAACTACAAAATCAGTAATAACAAAATCATTATCATATGTAATAACATTTGTGACAGCACCAGCAAATCCACCTGTAATAATAGTTAATTCTAAGTAGTCAGCACCTTCATTAGCGCTTTGTACAAAGTTTCTAATTTTATTATCATTGATTAATTTTGCTAATTCTTCTTTTGATTCTGCATTATCAAATTCTTGATTGCTTACTTGTTTTATAGTAAAGTCTTGAGCAGTAGTAACAGTAAACTCTTCACCATTAGATGTAAATTTGTAAACAAAATCAAATGATTTATAGTCTTGTGAACTTTCTACATATTCAAATTCAGGCATTACAACTGGTTCTACAATGCTTTTAACAACTGGGAATACTGAAATACCAGCTAATAATAATCCCACTAAAGTATATGATAAAACCATTTTTTTCTTGTTAGGTTCAACTCTTAATTTTGTTGCAAATCTTTCGATTATAGCAGTAAACATATTAAGAGCTAAAATAGATACTGCAACACCTTCTGGATTATTAGATGCAAACCTAAACACAACAGTTAATACACCAAGACCTAAAGCATAAATAATTTTACCATTAGGGTTTCTTGGACTAGTTACTGGTTCAGTTGCCATGAATACAGCACCAAACATTAAACCACCACTAAATATATTAAATAAAGCAAAGTTTAATGTACCAGCATAACCATTGATTGCACCAATAATATAAGTTAATACGAATACAGTTCCGATATAGATTACTGGAATTCTCCAGTTAATTACTTTTCTCACTAATAGATAGATTAAACCTACTAAACAAAGTAATGCACTTGTTTCTGCAATTACTCCAGGATTAAATCCTAAGAATAAATTTAAAATGCCATATTTTTCTAACATAGCTTCATAACCAACAAAAATGTTAGCAAATTCTGCTGGGTTTTTAATTGCACTAAGTGGTGTTGCACCAACTGTTATAGCTTCAGTAGGATTTAAAAATCCTTTTGATCCAAAACTAGTAGCTCCACCCATAAGTCCAAAATATGAATAAGTAGTTAGAAAAACAAATCCTATTAAAGCAGGGTTAAATATATTATGGCCAAATCCACCAAATAGTAATTTCGCAATTACAGTTGCAAATATTGTACCAATAAATAATACCCAAATTGGAGTTGATACTGTAACTATCATTCCAAGCATTAATCCAGGAATTATAGCATAAGATGTAGCCATTTTTTGTTCTAATGGTCTTTTCTTAACAATGAAACCCCACCAACCATACTCTAATAAAAGAGAAAACAATCCACCTAGAATAGGTAATAATAATGGATGAATCATCCCATAAAAATTAGTATCATCATTTAAAAACGGAACTAAACCGTTTTTCACCCAGCCAAAAATAATTAAAGGAATTAATGCTATGACTAAATCACGCATAAAACTTGAAGTATGTTGACTAGTTAAATCAGCTTTTCTAATAAAAGGAGCTTTACCTAAAACAAATTTTTTTCCGTTCATCTTATTTCACCATTACCTTTGCTTTTGCTTTTGAAACTGCTTCGGTTAATTCAATTCTAGAAGGACAAACATAAGAACATAAACCACATTCCATACATAAGTTTGGACGAAGTGTTCTTACTTCTTCTAAACTATCATTTTCAAGAGTTTCTTTAATAACAATTGGGGATAGGAATACAGGACAAACTTCACTACATTTACCACAACCCATACATTCAGGATTTACTTCTCTTACTTCCTTAGGTAATACTATAACACTTGATAAAGCACGGCTAACAACAAGGCTGTCAAACATAATACTTTTACCAGTCATAGGTCCACCAGCTATGAAATAAGCATCTCCTAAATTAGGTGCATAACCACCAATTTTTTCTATAATTTCACTTATTGAAGTTCCAATTTTAATAAATACATTACTTGGTGTTCTAACCCCTTCACCAGTAACTGTAACTAAATGTTCAATCAAAGGTTGATTATTTTCAATTGCATATGTGATAGCTACTGCAGTAGTAACATTATTCACAATTGCTCCAACTTCACTTGGAAGCGATTTATAATTTTTATTAGTTACTCTTTGAACAATATATTTTTCCCAGCCAGCAGGATATACATCTTTCACAGTGAATACACTAATAGTTGGTTCATTTTCCAAAATTAAATTCATTTTTTCAATTAGTTCGGTTTTATTTTTCTTGATGGCAATTACTCCGCGTTTAGCGCCAACAGCTTTCATAATATACTTAATACCACGAACTACATCTTCGAAACGATCTTTTATCAATCTATAGTCAACTGTAATAAATGGTTCACATTCTACAGCATTAATAATAACTACATCCATTTCGCGATTTACTTGGTATTTAACATAAGCTGGAAAACCACTTCCACCAAGACCAACAATTCCATTTTCTCTAACTTTTTCAATAATTTCTTCTTTTGTGATATTTGAAGTATCACTATATTTCATAGTGTCAACTTTAGTTTCTTTGAAATCGTTTTTGATTTGGATATGTGCAACCATCTTCCCAGATGAATGCCACATCTTCTTATCTATAGAAACAACTTCTCCACTAACAGAAGCATGAAGAGGAAGACAAAATCTACCACATTTGTTAGCAACAACCTGTCCTACTTTAACTTGTTCGCCAACTTTTACAACAGCTTCACATGGTGTGTTTTGTTCAACTAAAGGTATGTAAACATATTCAGGATTTAGAAATTCTACCAATGGGTTAGCTAGTGACATTTCTTTATGCCCTTTATGTTCTGAAATATGAGTACCTAAGCTCTTTATAAAAAACACATTATACCTCCTTTTGTATATTTGTATAAAACCATATGTATTATATCATATATGGAAAAAAAAGTGAATAGGCAAAAACGTTTTTAATTGCTTATTATTTGCAATTTTCCAAAATATTTTTTGAAGAAATACTCATTTAATAAAAAAAAGACTGATTATTTAATCAATCTCAAAAATTCTTATCTTCGCATTTTCTCAATCACCGATTTCGCTCTACTTTTAAAGCCAAGAAAATGCTCATAATAATTGTCTAAAAACTTTGAAATTAATATAGTATCAAAGTTTAAAGTTTTAACTAATTCATCAGAAAACATATTTAATTTTGTTAGATACAAAAATTTAATATGTTCTAATAACTCATTATCTAAAAATTGGTGGGCCTCACTTAAACAATCCCTACAATACATTCCACCTAACTCATAAGCAAAACCTACTAAATTTGTTGTTGTACTACAATTAACGCATTTAGAAAACATTGGCCCAATCCCAAGTAAATAAAGCATTTTTAACCTAAAAATAATTAAATAGTAAGGTGAATAATCTCGCTCATTTATTATTTTTAAAATATCATCTAAAAACTCATATAATGTTTTAAAGTCACTTATGTGATTACCTAATTGATTTATAGACTCCATAATCATAAAACAATCATTTAGTTTTTCAAATGACTGTTTAATATTGGAGTAATTATCTAGAATTGTTCCAGAAGTAAGAATCTTAAGCGAGTCTTTTGATTTTTGATTATAATCATAAGCAATTTTTGTTAATTCATTTGAATAACTAAAATTACGACTTTTAAAACTAGCTCCACCTTTTACATAAAAAGTAGTTAGTTCATCTTGATTTATAATCGTTATTATTTTCGAATTCTCTTGATATTTAAGGCTTTTTACTATTATTCCCTCGCTTAATTTCATTCTTCTCTCCTATTGAAAGTTCCTTTGAAACTTCCATTTGTTGCTTTTTAGATTTTTTGTAATCTAAGTAATCTGTAATACTACCTGTCTTTGTAAATTTAGAAAATTCTTTTTTCATATTGTTACTCTCCTTTAACAATATATTTTTCTATTTCCTAAATTTTATACAAGATAGATTATTTTACCAAATCATAACCCATTCTTTTCATTTGTGTTTTTCGATTACGCCAGTCTGATTCAACTTTTACCCAAAGTTCTAGAAAGACTTTTTGACCTAAAATCATAACAATTTCTTTTCTTGCTAGAGT
>JBAYTA010000002.1:0-49897 GCA_041675865.1 Bacilli bacterium
AGATGGGACTTATTATTTAGAAGATGAAGTTGAAATTGAGTCACTTCCTAATTCTAAAGGTTATATTCCACTGGGTTCGGGTAAGTTTATTCATAGTTTAGATGGATTTAAACTAGTAGGATATGATAGCGAACTTGAGTTAGTTAAAGATCCTCTAAGCTTATATTCATTACATATTGAATATGATTATTTAGGTAAAGGTGATTGCTTTGATTTATCAACTATTGATGACACTTATTATATATATCCAAAAACAAAAAAAGATGTAGTAACAAAACTACATTTTGCTGTTGAAGAAATGTATAAAATAAATAAAGAAAAACTAAGAAATAAAATAAATAAATAAGGAGATTTATATGGAATTTCATGAGGTAATGCAAGAGTTAGAAAATCATGGTAAAGATAGAACAAAATCTATATATCTTTCAAACGGTGCAAAAGAACCATTATTTGGAGTGAATACTGGTGATATGAAGCCGATGTCAAGGAAAATTAAAATTGATCAAAAGTTAGCTGAAGAATTATATGCTACTAATAATTATGATGCAATGTATTTTGCCGGTGTAATTGCAGATCCTAATGCAATGACTGAATCTGATTATGATAGATGGATTGAAAAAGCATACTTTTATATGATTTCAGACTTTGTAGTTGCAGTTACTTTATCAGAATCTGATATAGCGCAAAAAGTAGCAGATAAATGGATAATGAGTAAAGAAGAACTAAAAATGTCTGCAGGATATAGTTGTTATTGTTGGTTACTTGGCAATCGAATGGATAATGAGTTTGATGTTGAAAAAATTGACAAGATGCTTGACATAGTAAGGGATGAAATCCATAATTCTCCTAATAGAGCAAAATTTGCAATGAATTATTTTGTTTATGTAGTTGGTGTATCATATCTTCCTTTACATAAAAAGGCTCTTGAGATTGCAAAGGAAATTGGAACTGTTGAAATCACAAGAGAAAAGAAGAAACCTCAAATTCTAAATGCTTATGAAAATATCCTAAGAGATATTGATAAAGGAAGAATTGGCTTTAAAAGAAAATATGTTAGATGTTAAGAAGGTTTATTGCCTTCTTTTATTTTATTGACTTAAGTTTTTTCTAATTGTATAATTGAATACAGAGGGTAGGCAATATGAATAAATTAATCAAAACATTATTAACAATCGAGATACTTTTTTTTGTGTTATTAATAGCAAAAAATATCTTATCAAAAAATGGATATATTCTATCCTTATCTTTTATGGGTGAAGATGCATTACATATTTTGATTTTTACATTGTTTTTTTTGTTTACAGCTTTGCTATTTTATTTTGTGATGATGTATACTAAAACATATAGGACAACAAAAATAACTATTTTTGTTTTCGCATGTGTTTTATCTATTTTTTCTTTCTTCTTTTTTCTTTTTGAACAATCTGAATATAATATTGATTATATGCAAATTACAACTTTTGAACATTTTATGAATGATGATAAAGATGATGTAAATCTAGGTTACTTTATTTATGAAAAATCATCAAGAAATTTTAAAGACAAAAACGCTGAAATTAAGGCAATCTTATTTGAAGCTAATCCTATTGAGTATAATAGAGGAATTTTTAAAGATACAAACATTGATGAAGTACTAGGATTTAATAATGGAAGTTATCATTTAGAGCTAGACTCTAGTTTTAAAAAAATGGCAATCCATTATCATGTCGATGGCCATATATACTATAAAATTTATATAAGATATTACGAAATTGATTATAATACAGGAAAACAATTATATGAAAAAGCACGTGAACTTGAAGTAGGATAATTTTTAGGAGGTAAAAATGAAACAAAACCGTATCATTAGCTTTATTATAATTTTTATTACATATATATTAGCATTAGGAATTGGTATCTTAACCTTTAATGTTAATTTAGTAAATAACTTCTTTATTAACGTATTTATAGCTGATATTGCTGCTACAATCTTTGTTTTTATAATAGGATTACTATTTAAAAATGCTTCAATTTATGATCCTTACTGGAGTGTTGCACCGCCTGTTATATTAGCATTATCTGCTACTTACTTCAATGTAATAAATATAGGAACAATACTATTATTTATAGCAATAGGTTACTGGAGTATTAGGCTAACATTAAATTGGGCTTATACTTTTAAAAACTTAAATTATCAAGATTGGCGTTATAGTATGTTTAAAGAAAAAACTAAAGGATTATATCCATTAGTAAATTTATTTGGTATTCACATAATGCCAACGCTTGTTGTATATTTTGCTATTTTACCTGCGCTATATTATATAAAAAATTTAGATTACAAGATATATAATTTAATTGGATTTATAGTCTGTATAATTGCTGCAACAATTCAACTTATATCAGATATTCAAGTCCACAAATTTAGAAAACTTGCAACAAATAGAAGTAAGTCAATTAGACAAGGACTATGGAAGTATTCACGCCATCCAAATTATTTTGGAGAAGTATTGATGTGGTGGGGAATTTATATTTTTTGTCTTAGTAGTGATATAAATAGTTGGTTATTATTTATTGGAGCTCTTTTAAATACATTACTATTCATATTTATAAGTATACCACTGCAAGAGAAAAGATTAATAACATATAAAGAAAACTACAAAGATTATATGAAGAAAACAAGTGTATTAGTTTTGTGGTTTAATAAATAACAAAAAGCTAAGTTTTTCTTAGCTTTTTAAATATAATTCTAGCTTCTTTTAAAGAAACCAAAGTTTTCTATGAAAATGTTATTTTCTATGAAACCAAACTTTTCTTAAAATGTTATTTTCTATGAAAATGTTATTTTCTATAGAAAACATTTGTTTTCTATGGTTACAGAATATGATAGAATAGAACTATATTTTTAATTGAGGTTAAACTATGATTTATGAAGCAAAAGAATTCAAATTAAAAGACTCGAGGATTTGTATAATTAGAAGTCCAAAAGAAGAAGAAGCATTAGAAATGATGGATTGTTTAAAGATGGTAGCATCGGAGACAGATTTTATTTTAAGATATCCAGAAGAATGTACTGAGACTTATGAAGAAGAGGCTCAGTTTCTAAGAAGTATAAATAATTCTTTGTATAATATTATGCTAGTTGGCATAATTGATGGAGAAATAGTAGGAAATGCACAGTTAAGTATTCATAGAAGAATGAAGGTACGTCATAAAGCTAGTATAGCTATTGGTCTTAGAAAAAAATTCTGGAATTTAGGTATTGCGAAAATAATGTTTGAAGAATTAGAAAAGATAGCAATAAATATGCAGTGCAAGCAAATAGAATTAGAAGTAATTGATATTAATTATCGAGCAATTGCTTTTTATGAAAAAATGGGATATAAGAAATTTGCAACAAGACCAAGAGGTATTATTCTAAAAGATGGAACTGAATTAGATGAATCTTTTATGGTTAAATATTTAGATTAATAAGAAAATATAATTCAAGGGAGACGAAATGGGTGTTTCAATTAGCTTTAAATGCACTTTAGATAATGAAGGGAAAATCGATAGTGAATTTCTAGAGGAAAAACTTAATCAATTAAATATAATTTATGATTTTAAGTTAAATAATATTGATTCTAGGAAGGCATTGGTTTTTTATAATTTAGGAGTTTTATTTATAAGAGTTGATGAAAGAAAAGTGGTAGGTGATGTTAGGACATTTGAAGTTGGTCCTGGTTTTCATCACTTTATATTAAATTTTATAAATGAGTTTGCAGCAATATTAGGATATAATTTAGAAATAAATGATGATTCTTTCTATAATAAAAATAAAGATTTTGAGAAATTACTAAATTATTTTATTGAAAAATTAAAAGTAGATCTTTTAGAGATAAAAGAATTTAAAACAACCGATAAATACTATTTTGGTTTTGATTGGCTACCTAATGTAGATAATGCTCTTGTTACAAATCTTGGCCCAATTAATTTTGAAGATATAAAGGAAGATGCTGATTTTTTTGCTTTGGCCAGAAAATTCTTTCTTTGGTTTAATATTGAAAAGGATGCATACTTTTATAGAAACTTAGTTTACTATTATATTTGGTCAATATATCATTGGGTAAAACCAAGAACAGAAGCAGAAGATAAGATTATTGAAGAAATTCTTGAATATAGTAATTTTGCTCGTAGTTTGGACAAGGAAATAGCTCTCCCTAATGCTGAATTAGAAATAATTAAATCTAGTTTAGGATCATTTAGTGAAAGAGTTGATAGTAAGAGTTTAATAGGCTATAAAAGAGGTAATATAATCTATCCAATTAATAGTAGATGGAAGATTAGTGTAGCTGGGTTTTATGATAGTGACTATGAAGATGAGTTTAGAGTTTTTTATGATAAAGACCATTATATAAAAATAAAAACAGTATATAGGAATAAGGAACAAAGTTTTAATGAAAATCTTCAAGGTAGTGAAAACGAAAGAGTTATTGAATTTGAAAAAGCAGGATATAGGTATCTTGGGATTTATTTTAAAGATACAACTTCTAATTTGTGGGTTTTAAAAGGTGAAATATTAACTGAAGAGAGTATTAGCGAAGTTTGGATATACTCAAAGGGTCATTATGATTATGAATGGGTTTATTCTACTTTCACAAACCTTGAACCAAAAATAGAAGTATATAATTATTTTAGTTTAGCGTATTTAGATTATGGTGTTAAATTTTTAGAAAATGGACTATTCATCTATGAAGCAAGAACTTTAATTCCTTATGAAGATATAGATTTTAAAGTATTTGTAGACAACTATAAAAATTTAAGTTTTATTATGTATTTTAAAGAAGGTTATCCTTTAGAAACTGGTGTTATTAATATTTCATGGGATTTAGAACAATGGATTAAAAAGTATGAACTAAAAGTAATGGACATTGAGTTGTTTAGTTTAAGCTTAGAAGAAGAACATGCGAAAGGACAAAAGTTCTTTATGAGTGCATCTGGTTTTTCAGTACCTGATAAAGTCGTTTTAACGGTTTTAATAGTAACTATCTATGCTTTAAGCGCTTTAATATTCCTTGGTTCATTGTTATTTGGATTAATCTTTTTTGGACTTGTGAACATATTTTTATTTGTTTTGTTTTACCATAGTTATACAAAAAGATTAAAGATTACAAATAATGGAGTACTTGAAAAAAGTAATTATGCTCATGCTAAGAAAAAGGCTTATATTCCGTTTTCTAAAATAATAAAGGTTGAAGTTAGTGGTAAAAAGATAAGTGTTTTAAGTAAAAATTCAAATATTGAATTTAGTAATAGAAAATCTATATTGAAGACATTAAAAAAACATATAGATAATTCTTTAATCGAGTATAAGTAAGATGAGTAAAATTAGATTTATTATTTTTTTAGCATTAGTACTTTTTATTTTAGATTTTTTACTAACTACTTATTATTTAAGCTTTTATTCGTCTTTAGTAGGTGAAGGTAATCCTTTGATTCATATTGGTAGGGGTTATGGAGTTTTAATTGCAAATTTCATATATCTTTTGTTTATTGTTATTTTATCAATATATATATCTAGATATAAAACAGTATATTTGGAAGCAAAAAATGTATTTGAATATGCAATAAAACTTTATAAGAGTGACCATCATAAATTTATCTTTGTAAATATTGCAAGTTCATTTATTTATGCATCTTTGATTTCTAGAGTAATTGTTATTATTGATTGGGTTATGTTTGGGATCCATACAAATGAATTTTTTAATACATATTATTTTTATTTAAGAAATCAAATGCCATTTGCAAGATTTGATGTAATTGTTGGGTTTTCAGCATTTATAATTTTAATACCTTTGTGGTATATTTATGAATACAGGAAAGTAAAAATAAGCTAATATTTTGTAATTTATATATGTTTTACTTATAAAAAAAATTGTTTTGTTATCTAGGGTGTTTTGATATAATATAAGCAAAGTATACTAAAAAGGAGATAATAATTGAAAAAGTACTTATTTTTACTCTTAGTTTTAATATTTCAAATTGTATTCTTATATGGATGTGTAAGTGAATTTACAGTAACTTTTGATTCAAGAGGTGGAAACCACATTGATGAAATAACAGGAATTTCTAAAGGAAGTACAATTGACTTACCTATTCCTAAAAGGTTAGGTTATGAATTTATTGGATGGTTTGTTGATGCTACAGAAAATGCAGAACAGTTTTATAAAACCAGCAAAGTTGAAAAAGACATTAAATTATATGCAAAATGGGAAGAAGCGACATATGTAGTTACTTTTTTAGACTATGATGGAACAATTTTAAACAAACAAGAAGTTAAACATGGTTTAAGCGCAATTGCACCAAATAAGCCAACAAGAGACGGTTATCAATTTATAGGGTGGGATAATATTTTCATAGAGGTTTTTAGAGATCTAACTATTACTGCAATATATTATTCAAATTTAGATTATAATTTTTTGACTGATGCTATGGAATCTATTGCATATAATGATTTATCAAATTTAAAAGAAGATATTTTTCTAGAAAATTTTACACCAAAAAATAATCTTCCGATTGTTTGGGAACTTGACAACAATGATGGTACTTTAGATTTAATTTTGGATGATGAAAATAATAAGGTAATTAAGGTAATTCCTAATGAATTTAGTGTAGATGAAAACGGTGTTCAAAATAATGAATGGGGATACGGAAAACTTAGAGCAACAATAACTTATAAAGGGTTATCTTTAAATAAAGAGTGGGAACTTCATGTTATGCCTGAAGGAAGGAATAAGGATTATAATATATTATCAATAAACGACCTAAAAAATAAAGCAACAACTATTACATTTAAAGTTCGTCAAGGTGTAATTAGTGATGCATTAGTTGCTTTAGTTAATGAATTTGAAAAAGAATTTCCATATATTCAAGTTAAAATAGCTCCTTATGCTGGAAGTTACGATATGCTTCGTTCATCAACTATTTTAGATATTAACTTAAAAAACGAAGATAAAATTCCCGACTTAATTATTGGTTATCCAGAGGATTTTGCAGAATATTATGTTGGAAATAACTTAGTTAACTTACAATATTTTATTGATGATCTTGAAGTTGGTATGGACGAAGATGAAATGAATGATTTCATTCAAGCATATTTACTTGAAAACCGTGGATTTGATCCTAAATTTCCTAATGATTTATATAGCTTACCGCTCAATAAAACAACTGAAGTAATGGTTTATAACAAAACTGCTTTTCAAGCATTATTTGGTTCGAATTATTTGAATAAAATTCCTAAAACATGGGAAGAAATGAATATTGTTAGTGCTGAAATAATTAATAAAGTTAAAGCTGGTGAACTAGATAATACATTTGTTGATACATATGATTATTACACCGGTACTACTACTTATATAAAAGTCTCAGATTATTTAAATAATCAAAATAACCCTAGATTCATTCCGTTTATTTATGAATCTCCAGATAATGGGTTTATTACTCTTACAAAACAGTTTGGTGCTAAATATACAAAAAGAGAAAGTGTTCTAAAAGGTTATATTTATTTTGATAATGCAGAAGCGCGTTCTGCTATGACATATTTTCAAACAATGAAAAATTATGGAGTATTTGGAGTTTCTTCTAATCTTGATGTACCATATAGTTCTGATGCATTTAAATTAATTCAAACATTAATGACAGTAGGTTCAGCTTCTGGTATTGCTTATAATGCAAGTACTAAATATGAACTTGGATTTGCTCCAATTCCTTACTATAATGAAGATGCAAAATATGTTATTCAACAAGGTACAAATATTGGTATGTTAAACCATAATAATGATGAAGAAAAATTGGCTTCATGGTTATTTATAAAATACCTAATGCGTCCTGAAAACACTGCTCAATTCGCAATGGCTACAGGTGGTTACTTACCAGTTAAAGAAAGTGCTTATGAATCTGATAAATATTCTCAATATTTAAAAAACCCAACTAATGATAAGAAAGAATTTTCTGCAGCAGCTAAAGTTGCATTTGAATATTATATTAAAAACGAATATGAATTTATTGTTGATGAAGCATTTATTGGTTCATCAAGCATACGAAAAGAAACAGGAAGACTTTTTAACTCGATTATTGCAGATAATGGAGTAATAGTTAACAAGTTTAAAGAAGCTTATGAAAACCTAAAGACTTTTTTACCTGAAGATGAATAAAAATTTAGATAAACAATTTTCCGATCTTTATAAGGTCGGATTTTTTATATTTATAATTTTAATGCTATTTTAGTACATATTTGAATACAAGAAAGTAAAAAACAACTAATATTTTGTAGATGTTTTTTGATATATATTTCTCTTGATTTAATAATTGTTTTTGGTATAATTGTAAGGTGTGCAAAAAGGAGAATATATGAAAAAATTAGCAAATCCAGGTCCTTTAGGCCTAATTTCGTTTGGTATGACAACTGTCTTACTAAATTTATATAATGCAAATATTATCCCGATGTCAATAATGATTATTGCAATGGGATTTGCAATTGGCGGTTTAGCACAAATAATCGCAGGTGTACTTGAGTTTAAAAATGGCAATACTTTTGCTGGTACTGCTTTTACTGCTTATGGTCTGTTTTGGTGGAGTTTTGTTTTTATTAAAACAAATGATTCTGTTTTAGCAGATGCTGACTTAACTTCAATGGGCTTTTACTTATTACTTTGGGGTCTATTTACACTATTTATGTTTATTGGAACATTAAAGCATAATAGAATTACTCAAATTGTTTTTGGAAGCCTTGCTTTATTATTTTTCTTGCTAGCTGCAGGAGACTTCACAGGTATTGTAGTTATTACTAGAATTGCTGGAGTTTTAGGAATCTTCTGTGGTTTATCTGCAATCTATAGTGCAGTTGGGCAAATAATAAATGAAGAGTTTGGTAAAGAAGTCTTTAAATTGTAGAAAATATATGGTTGTTTTATACAGCCATTTATTTTTTGGACTTTAAAAGGAATTAAAGATAATGTATAATAGTATAGTAGTGGAGGAAGTATGAAAACAATAACCGATATTATGATAAAATTAGATATGCAAGCAGAAATCAAGAAGAAGGTAATTGAAGTTGCCCAAACTATTGATTTAGATTTGTATAAGGATGATATAATCGCTCTTACTGATATAAAAACAGCAAATGAAGCAAAGGATAGATTAAAAGAAAAATTAGCTCAAGATAATGGGAATATAAAAATTCTTACATGTATGTTATATGCTCTTAACTATACTTATGTAGGCTATAAAGATAAGGGAATATCTAAAACAATTTTTATTGATACAATGAAAGCATTTAGAAGATTTGTTCAAGAGCATTATAATGGCAATCAAAAATGGGCGTTTGACCGTGATTGGTGGATTTATAGACAACTGGCAATGACCATCTTTAGAATTGGTGAATTAGAGTATGAAATGAAGAATGTAGATGGTAATAAGTATATATCTATGCATATTCCTTCAGATGCTAACTTAAAACCAGATAAAGTAAAGCAGTCATTAAATGAGGCATTAGATTTCTTTAGAAAATACTATCTTGAATATAGTGAAGTTAAATATGTTTGTAGTAGTTGGCTATTAAGTAGCGATTTAGTTAACGTTTTAGATGAAGAATCAAATATTCTAAAGTTTAGAGAATTGTTTGATATTTTGCGTGAAAACTATAATAGTAGTGGTTTTATAAAATGGATATACAAAACTGAATATAGTGATTTAAATGATTTGCCTGAAGATACTAGTTTACAAAGAAATTTAAAACAATATTTACTTGCTGGAAACTCAGTGAGTGTTGCTTATGGCGAATTAGATTTTGAAAGAATCAAATAGTTTTTAAAAAATAGCATATAGTATTTGTTATATTATTATAAATACTAAAGGTGAGGTAAACTAATGAAAAAACTAAAAATATTGTTGCTTTTATTAATCTTTTCTCTTGCAATGATAGGCTGTGGTATGAGCTATGATAATGATGATAAGGGATTAGCTCCAAATGACGATATAGAAGAAGAAGTGCTTGAAATTGAATCAAGTGTTAATAGGAAAATTATTTATACAGTTGATGCTCATATCTCTACAAAAGATTTAGCTGAAACATATAAGAATATTAAAAATAGTTTAGCAGCTGATGAATGGGCTGATAGTGAAGACTTAAGCACTGGAGTTGCATATTTAACTCTAAGAATTAAATCGGATAGATTAGATAGTTTCATTAATTCATTATCTTCATATGGCGATGTTGGGAATTATAGAAGATCTGCACAAGATGTTTCTTTAACTTATGAAAACCATGCTAATAAAATAGCATCTCTTGAAGCAGAACGCACAAGGTTAAATGAACTATATGAAGATGCAAGTATTAATGAAATGATTATTATAGGGAAAAGACTAGCTGAGATTGATTTGGAAATCGGGAATTTGAGTGGTGAATTAAAGAAGTTTGATAGTTTAGTAGATTATAGCGTTGTAAACTTAAAAATCTATGAACATAAATTAGAAAAAGAGGAAACATTTGGGGATTCAATTTCGGAAGCTTTTGTTGGTGGATGGAATGCAGTTTTAACTTTTCTAAAGTTTATTGTAATTGCTTTATCTGCACTTGTTCCTTTCTTGATCATAATTATTCCAGTTTCTGGAGCTATATATTTCGGATATAGATATTATAAGAAAAAGAAAATGTAATAGATTAAAATGAGTTAGCAAATGCTAATTCATTTTTTGTTCTTTACTTAGTATTTGAAAAGCGATATAATCATACTATATATTGAAAACGAGGTTAGAATGAATAGGGAAGAATTACAAAAAAAGTATGTACAAGGAGTACTACTTTATGTACTTAGTGTGTTTTTATTATTCACATTTATAATTGTTGGTGTAGTATTTATTGACGAAGGTAGTATTATTTTAGGGATTGCTTTACTCTTTACGGGTTTAATATTTAGTATAATCACATATATTTATGCATTTAAAAAAACTAAAAAGTATAAACCACTTATGTATAAAGCTTTTAGTGATGAAATAAAGGCAACATTAAATAAGCGTCATCAAAAAGTAAATTTTAATTCAAGAGAGAATAATGTAATCTTATTTAAAGATGATTATTTACAAATAGATGAATTAGAGTATAAATATGATACATTAGAATTTGGTATCTTTTTGGTTCATAAGCCAAAAATGTTAAGTGACAAATTAGATTTAGTTTTAGGAATATTTTCTGAAGAAATGGAAGTAACAATTGAATTTGATGGTGATTTACTTGATGTAATAGAAAATAAGAAAATCAATCTTTTTAATCAAGAAGATTTTAATTATTTTCTTGAAAATACAGAAGTTTGCGCAAAAAAACTAATTAGAATTGCTAGTTTTAGTCATAATGTTGGCTATATTCCTTTGGTGTTTTCAAAAACTAAGGAAGAAAAAAAGCAAGAAAGGAAATTTAATTTTAAAAAAATATTAATCCAAATATTAATATTCTTAGGTATTTTTGGATTTTCAATTCTTTTAACTTGGCTTGCTTCATCTAAAGAAGGGATAAAGATATCGGATTCTTTTGCTTATAATCTTGGTTTTAAAATAGTATTTTCAGTAGTTCTATTATCGCTTGGTTTTATAAAATCAAAAAATATTCGCTTTATTGGTAAGGCAGCTTTTATCTTATATTTAGTAATGTATTGGTATGGAATCTTATTCTTAAATGCAAGAATAAATGTTTTAAAGGATATAATTTTTTTGTTTATATTTGTTATTATTGGAATAATTGTATTAGATAAGAAGGATTTAAATAAAAACCCAGTTAATAGATTAATAGGTTTTGGAATATTTCTTATGTTGATGCTTTTATTTACAGCAAATGATTATAATACTGTTGAGAGTGAAAGTATTTTTGCAGTTTTTGGAATAATTGGTGTAGTTTTAATGATTCCTGGTTTTATCTTAACTTGGTTATATTATAAAAAGAAAGCAAAAACAGAAGAAGTAAAGAAAAGTGTTGTTATAACAGCTGTTATATTTTATCCACTTGGAATAGTTGTGATGTTTATTGCCTGTCTATCTTTTATATTTATAAATTTAAATTACAGTTTAGATAGATCAACTCCTGTGATTATGGAAGAAGAGATTGTGGAGTTAAAACAAGGTGGAGAAAATGAATCCGATGTTGCTATTGTAATTATTAATGAAGAAGAAGTAGAAGTTCCAATTTCTAGATCCTTATATTTTGATTTAGAAATCGGAGATATTATAGAAGTCGGATTTTATCCTGGAGCTTTTAATTATGAATACTATATAATTGAAGGTGTAAAACAAAAATAAATGAAATCAAAGTTGTATGACTTTGATTTTTTTGGTAATATATAAAAAAGGTGGTTTTATGAGAAGTGAAAAGGAAGTAATGAATCTTATTATAGATTTCGCAAAATCAAACAATAAGATAAAAGCTGTTATTATGAATGGTAGTAGGGTTAATGATAAAATAAAAAAAGATAAATTACAAGATTATGATATTGTATATGTAAGTGATAATGTAGAAGCGTTTATAGAAAATCGTTCATGGATTAGATATTTTGGTGATGTTTGCATAATGCAAACTCCAGATGAATCATCAATATTTAAAGTCGATAATAAAACATTAGAATCATTTGGATTCTTAGTTCAGTATTTTGATATTAGAATTGATTTCACAGTTTGTACAACTAAACATGCATTAAATACTATTATAACTGATTCACTAACAAGAATAATTCTTGATAAGGAAAATCTTTTACCTAAGATTAATGAAGCTAGTGATGAAGATTATATTTTAAAAAGACCAACAAAAGAAGAGTTTAAGGATTGTTGCAATGAATTTTGGTGGGTAAGTTTATATATAGCAAAAGGGTTATATAGAAACGAACTATTATATGCAATTGATCATTTGAATCTATATGTTAGACCAATGTATTTACTGATGCTTAAGTATAAAGCTGGTTTTGATAAAAACTATAAAGTCTCTTTTGGCAAGAATGATAAGTATTTACCAAATTATTTAAACGATAATGATTTAACTAATTTAAAGAAAACATATCCTACTCTTGAAAGGGATGTTTTATGGGATGCTTTATTTAATATTTGTGAATACTTTGAAGTCACATCAGTTGAAGTGGGGAATTTATTAGGCTATACTGTAGATATGGTTGAGATAGAAAACTCATATTATTATCTTAATAAAATATATAATAATGAAATTTAGGAGGAAAAATGAAATTAATTATATCTAGTTATAAAACAAATGGTGATTCAATTGGTTTATTTAATATTACTGATAAGAAGTATGAAAAATTAAGTAAAGCAGATATTTTAGCCCCTAGTTTTATTGTGAATGGTGGAGATTATATTTATACATATGAAAAATCAGATGTTGTTAGTTTATATTCGTATAAACAAGAAAATGAAAAGTTAGTAAAGTATGATCAGATTGTTATTCCTGGAACAAGTGCAACACATATTACATATTCAAAGAAAAACAATTTACTAATAGGTTGTTGTTATAGTGATGGAACATTTTTTTCAGTAGGTGTTAAAGATGGTATATTCACTAAAATTTATTCCTATTTAAAACAAATAGAAGATGATAGATTAAGTAGATGTCATTGTGTGTTATTGAATAAGAGTGAAGATGTACTTGCTGTTGTTAACATTGCACTTGATGCAGTCTATTTATATGATATTGTTAGAGGTGAATTAATTTATAAAGATATTATTGAATTTAAGCAAGGTGTAGGTCCGCGTCATGCAATTTATAATCAGGATAATACTTTAATGTATATTATGACTGAATATTCAAATGAGGTTATAGTTGTAGATATGTTGTCTAAGAAAGTCATTCAAGAAATTTCAACTATTCCAAATTATAAAGATACTTCCTATGGAGCTACTTTAATATTTTCAAAAGATTCTAAATATCTATTTGCATCAAATAGAGGAGAAGATAGTATTGCTAGATTTAAGGTATTAGATTCAGGAAAACTGGAATACATAAATAGTTTCTCATGCGGAGGAAAACATCCAAGACATATGGTTTTAAGCAAAGATGGAAATATAATTATTTCATGCAATAAGGATAGTAATAATGTTGCATTAATTGATATAAATAAAGAAGATGTAGTTTTAGATATTCCGTTTGAAAATGTATCAGGTGTTGATACTTTATAAACTAATAATATAAAGGTTAGACTTTTTGTTTGACCTTTATTTTAATAGATTTAAAAGTTATTGCAAATAATAAATGAGAAGATTTTAAAAAAATTTGTATAATTCTTGCAATCAAAAGGAGATTGTAATATAATATATATACCCCCCTACGGGGGGGTTAGGAGGAATTATGAACGAACATTTAGAAAAGGCAGTTTTTACTTTAAAAACTGCAAGAGGTCAAATAGATTCTGTCATAAATATGATTGAAGAAGGTAGATATTGTATTGATATATCTAATCAAATAATGGCAGTTTCAAGCTTATTAAAGAAATCAAATCTTTTAGTTTTAGAACAACATATGAATCATTGTGTTAAAGAAGCGTTTGAAAAAGGCAATAGTGAAGAAAAAACAAAAGAAATATTAAATATATTATCTAGAATATCAGGAAGGTAAGAAGATGAGAAAAGATTTTAAAATAGAAGGAATGACTTGCGCAAGTTGTGCTAGTGCAGTCGAAAGAGTTACTAAAAAGGTAGATGGAGTAAAAAGTGCAAGTGTGAATCTTGCAACTGAAAAATTAACTATTGAGTATGATGAAAAACTAGAAATTAATAATATTGAAAAAGCAGTAGAAGATGCAGGTTATAAAGTTGCTAGCAAAAATGTTATAGAAACATATGCAGTAGAAGGGATGACATGTGCTGCATGTTCAGCGGCTGTTGAAAGAGCAACTTCTAGAATGGATGGAGTTAAAAAGTCCAGTGTGAATCTTGCGAATGAAAAACTTACTATTGAATATGATAGTGAACTATTAACTATTAATGATATAAAAAGAGCTGTTAATGATGCTGGTTATAAACTTGTACTTAGCAAAAAGGATGAAGATAAATCAAAGAATGATAAAGCTATTAAAAGGCTAAAACTAAGATTTATTATTTCTGCAATATTTACTATTCCTTTATTATATATAGCAATGGGACCTATGATTGGTCTACCAATTTTAAACTTATTAGATCCCCATCATAATCCAGCGAATAATGTTATAACGCAAATGCTTTTAACAATTCCAGTAATGATTTTGGGATATAAGTTTTATAAAGTAGGGTTTAAGACACTTTGGAAAAGAAACCCAAATATGGATTCATTAATTGCAATAGGGACATCTGCAGCCTTTATATATGGTATTTTCGCTATGATTAAAATATTAGGTGGAGATGAATCATATATTCATCATTTATATTTCGAATCAGCTGCAGTAATTTTAACTTTAATTACATTAGGAAAATATTTTGAAGCATTATCTAAAGGTAAAACATCTGAAGCAATTAAGAAGTTAATGGGACTTGCTCCTAAGACTGCATTAGTTGAAAGAGATGGAAAAGAGATGGTTTTTGATATTGATGATGTTGTAGTTGGTGATATTATAATTGTGAAGCCAGGAGAAAGAATGCCTGTTGATGGAGTAGTTATAAGTGGAAACACTTCAGTTGATGAGTCTATGTTAACTGGTGAAAGCATTCCAGTAGAAAAATCTGAAGGTGATAAAATCGTTGGTGCAAGTATTAACAAATTTGGTTCGATAAAATATAAAGCTACTAAGGTAGGTAGTGATACAGTTTTAGCACAAATTATTAAACTTGTGGAAGACGCTCAAGGATCAAAAGCACCAATATCTAAATTAGCTGATGTAATCTCAGGATACTTTGTACCAATAGTTATTGCACTAGGATTACTATCTGGTTTATTATGGTTTATTTTTACAACTGATATAGAACTTGCCTTAACAATCTTTATATCAGTTTTAGTAATTGCCTGTCCTTGTGCTTTAGGTCTTGCAACTCCAACAGCAATTATGGTTGGAACTGGTAAAGGTGCAGAATATGGTGTTTTAATTAAGAGTGGTGAAGCATTAGAGACAGCACATAAAATTAAAACAATTGTTTTTGATAAGACTG
This sequence comes from Bacilli bacterium, assembly GCA_041675865.1. Lineage (GTDB taxonomy): Bacteria > Bacillota_I > Bacilli_A > ML615J-28 > CAG-698 > DUVT01. The sequence continues at coordinate 16,117 of JBAYTA010000002.1, forward strand.
GAACTATTACAAAAGGTGAACCTGTTGTTACTGATGTTATAGCAGAAAATATGAAGGAAGATGAGTTACTTATTGTAGCTGCATCAAGTGAAAAAGCAAGTGAACATCCACTAGGAGAAGCAATTGTAGGTGAAGCAGTAAAACGTGGCTTGAAGTTAAAAGATGTTAATGAGTTTAGAGCAATTCCAGGAGCTGGAATTGAAGTAGTAATAGATAGTAAAACTATTCTATTAGGTAATATTAAGTTGATGAATGATAATAATGTTAGTTTAAAATCATATGAGAATATTGCAATTAATTTAGCAGATATGGGTAAAACTCCAATGTATATTGCGATTAATAATGAAATTGAAGGTATTATTGCAGTAAGTGATGTTATAAAGGAAAACTCTAAGAAAGCAATTGACAAACTTCATAAAATGGGTATTAATGTTGCAATGGTTACAGGAGACAATAAAAGAACTGCAAATGCAATAAGTAAACAAGTTGGTATAGACATTGTTTTATCAGAAGTATTACCAGAAGATAAAGCAAAGGAAGTTAAAAAATTACAAACAGATGGTAGTGTTGTTGCTTTTGTAGGTGATGGAATTAATGATGCTCCTGCACTGGCTCAATCTGATGTAGGGATAGCGATTGGATCTGGAACTGATATTGCTATGGAATCAGCTGATATAGTATTAATGAAAAGTGATTTACTTGATGTTGTAACTGCAATTGAATTAAGTAAAAAAACAATTAAAAATATAAAACAAAATCTATTCTGGGCATTTGCTTATAATACATTAGGTATACCTATTGCTATGGGTATTCTATCATTATTTGGTGGACCATTATTAAATCCAATGTTTGCTGGTGCAGCGATGAGTTTAAGTTCGGTTTCTGTAGTAGTTAATGCTCTAAGATTAAAAAGATTTAAACCCAAAAATTAGTTAATATATTAAGTTTATTATTCTAGTAAATTTCTTCATCTTTTGATATAATCTTATTAAGATAGAAATATTATAAAGAGGTATGAAATGGATTTAATAAAACAAATTTTAGGAAATGCAACAGTATTAGAACTTGTATTTATTTTAGTAGCTAAAGCATTTGAAGTTACAATAGGAACATTAAGACATATTTTAGTTAATAAGGGTTATAGAAAACAAGGTGCTGCTTTAGCTTTCTTTGAAATTACACTTTGGGTATTTATAGCATCACGTGTTATTCAAGGAATCGATCAAGCGATGATAAAAGGTGTAATTTATAGTTTAGGTTATGCTTTAGGTGTTTACTTTGGATCTATGTTAGAAAACAAATTAGCATTTGGTAAGGTTCTAATTCAAATTAATACAAAAGAAGAACTGGCGGGGATTATCTCAGAAGTTTTAAGGGATAATGGGCTAGGAGTTACTACAATTGCTGCAAAAGGTAAAGATTCACCCAGAGTAGTAATTATGACTTATACAAATAGAAAAGGTAAAGACGGTATTTTAAACTTAGTCCATAATATCGATAATGATGCTATGGTTACAGTTAATGATGTTTCATCTTTAAGTGGTGGTTATGTATCATCATGGAAAAGAGTTGGTAAATAAGAGCAAAAAAACTCTCTCAATTTAAATAAAGAGTATAATGACAATATATAGGAGGAAAATAAAATGGCAGCAGTTGAAAAAGTAAAATTTGAATTTTCGAATGAGTATAAAGGTGAAGTTGAAGTAAAAAATGGTAAATTCCCTATTGGTAAAGGAGGATTTAGTCCTTATAATTTACTATTAGCAGCTTTAGGTGGTTGCTTATATCACACATTTATTGAGATTGTTGAAAAGAAACGTTTAACATTCGATAGTGCTACTATGGAAATTGATGGTGTAAAGAGAGAAACTGTACCTACTACTCTTGAATCTGCAAATATTAAATTTATTATTAAAAATCCTAGCAATGAAAAACAATTTGCAAAGAGTGTTGAATTAGCAGAACAATACTGTTCAATTCATGCTACTGTAAGTAAAGTTGCAGATATTAAATTAGAATTAGTGTTTGAATAAAAGTTGAATGAAAAATTCAACTTTTTTCTTTTATGTTTGTATAAATAACATAAATGTAAATACAAAATAGTATACTTTGAATAGAGAAAAAATAATAATATATTATTGTATATTTTTAAAAACTGTGGTATTATTAGTTTGTACGATGAAAAGGAGGTAAATACTATGCAAATTTGGTGGGAAGCTTTAACGCAGTTTCAACAAGTTATGTTTGTAATTGCTGTGCCAGCTACATTAATTTTAATAATTTTCTTAATTATGATGATTATTGGTATTGATGGAACTGATGCATTCGGTGGAGATGTTGATATTGATGTTTCTGGTGTGGATAGTATCAATGATGAACCATTTGCTGATATCAGTGGTCTAAGGATCCTATCAGTTAGAGGAGCTCTTACATTTTTAAGTATTGGTGCATGGATGGGATTTGTCCTTGATAACTATATGGCTACTTGGTTAGCTGGTATCCTTGGCCTACTTAGTGGTGGATTATCTGCTTTCTTATTGGCACTAGCATTTAAAGCCTCTTTAAAGCTTGAGAATGAAGGGAATATTAATTATCAAAACGCAATTGGGAAAATTGGAGTTGTATATTTAAGAATACCTGCTTCTAGAAGTGGAAAAGGAAAAGTTAATGTTACTGTTCAAGGGAGATTTGTAGAGGTTGAAGCAATAACTGATGATGAAGAAATTATTACAACAGGAGCTAATGTAGAAATTGTTGATTTATTAAATGACACAACGATAATAGTTAGAAGAGCAAGACAATAGATCAATGGAATGGTTAGTTGAAAATATAATATTTTTACTAATTACTATAATTGTTTTAGCTGTTTTATTCGTAATATTTATTATTTCAAGAATTATAAAATGTCCAGCTGATAAGATTATAGTAATAACAGGTAAGGTTGGTAAAAATAGTGATGGTACTCCAAAGGCCTATGTTTGCCTTCACGGTGGTGCTGTCTTTATTTATCCCTTAATCCAAAATTATAGTTTTTTAGATATCAATCCTATTAGTATTCAGATTAACTTAAAAAAACTTTTTGAAAAAATTGATATTTTGCCTAGCGATATTTCAGTTTTCACAATCGCTATTTCAACTGAAAAAGGAATAATGGAAAAAGCAGCAGAATATCTACTTGGATTAAGCCAAGAAAAAATAAAAGAACTAGCGGAAGATATTATATATGGACAAATTCGAAGTATAGTTGAACAACTATCAGAAGAAAATGCTTATATAACAAACGATGAATTACTTGAAATCATCGTTAAACAGGTAGAAACCGAAATTGAAAAAATCGGACTACAAATAATAAATATAAAATTATAATATTTCTAATTTATAAAAAGGAATATAGAAAGAAAAGGAGAGTCAGATTATGTTTTTAGTTGCAATTGGCGACATCATTGGTATTATTATTGCCATTGTTGTTATTGTGTTTTCATTTCTTGTATTTATAGTATCTAGAATTAAGAAATGTCCGTCTGATAAGATAATGGTTATCTCAGGTAAAGTTGGAAAAAATGAAGATGGAACAAGCAAATCATCTTTATGTATTCATGGTGGTGCTAAGTTTGTTTACCCATTTATTCAAAGTTATTCATTCTTAGATTTAACACCTATTTCATTAAGTGTTGATTTAAAGAGTGCGTTATCACGCCAAAACATCAGAATTGATGTACCTTCTACTTTTACAGTTGGTATTTCAACTGAACCAGGAATTATGCAAAATGCTGCAGAAAGAATTTTAGGTTTAAAAACTCAAGAAATTCAAGAATTATGTAAAGATATTATCTTCGGTCAAATGCGTTTAATTATCGCTACAATGGAAATCGAAGAAATTAATACTGACAGAGATAAATTCTTAGAAGCTGTTTCATATAATGTTGAATCAGAACTTAAGAAAATTGGTTTAAGATTAATTAACGTTAACGTAACAGATATTAATGATGAATCAGGATATATTGAAGCTCTAGGAAAAGAAGCAGCTGCCAAAGCTATAAATGATGCTAAGAAAAGCGTTGCTGAAAAGAACAGAGATGGATCTATTGGTGAGGCTAATGCATTAAGAGACCAAAGAATTAATGTTGCAATTGCTAACTCTAAAGCAATTGAAGGTGAGAACGAGTCTCTAGCAAAAATTTCTCAATCTAATGCAATACGTCGTGAAATTGAAGCTGAAGCTTTACGTAAAGCTGTTGCAGCAGAAAAGACTGCAGAAGCAAAAGCAAGAGAAGAAGCTTATGTTGCAGAACAACTTGCTGAATTAGCTCGTGCATCTCGTGAAAAAGCTACACTAGAAGCTGATATTATTGTTTCTACACAAATTCAAAAACAAAAACGTGAACTTGAAGCAGAAGCAGCAGCTGAAGAATTCCGTCGTAAGGCACGCGGTGAAGCTGATGGTATTTATGCTAAGATGGAGGCTGAAGCTCGTGGTGCTTTAGAAATCTTATCTAAGCAAGCTGACGGGTTTACTGAACTAGTAAAATCTGCTGGTGGAGATGCAGAAGCTGCTGTTAAATTATTAATTGCAGATAAATTAGAAAACTTAATTCAAATCCAAGTTGAAGCTATCAAGAACCTTAAGATTGATAAGATCACTGTTTGGGATAGTGGTAACAAGGATGGTGCATCATCAACATCTAATTTCATTTCTTCATTAATGAAATCAATTCCTCCTATGAAAGAATTATTCAATATGGCTGGAATGGATTTACCTAAATATTTAGGAGAAGAAATTGATAAAAAGTTAGAAGAAGATGCTGCTGTAGAAGCAACTGAAGTTGAATAATGAATAAAATAAGTCGTTAACCTACAATTAAGTAGGTAACGACTTTTTTTAATAAATTTACAGTTTTTTAACTATATTTACTCATTTTAAAAACGGTTACAATTTTTTTGGAAATATAGTGAAATATTTTTCATTTATTGTTATAATAGAAGGGTATTAAGCATGAGAGGAGAAATGTAGATGCAAAAATTAAATAGAAGATTATTCGCAATTATCTCTATGTTTGTTTTGCTTGCATTTAGTATGGTTGCCATTTTGGGCGGATTTACTAATAAAGTTACAGCAGCAAACTATTCAGGTCTTGGCGAAGAAAGATTTTCATGGACTAGAGAAGTATTTGATGGCGTTGAATTAACTAACATTATTAGTTATAACAATAACGACGACCAAAAAACTTATACTTTATCGTTTGATCCTAAAACTGTTAATTTACAGCCTATTATCGCATATGGTGGTAATGCTATGTATGGATCAACAATGACAAGCTTAATAGATTATGAAGAATCGATTGGCAATCATGTTGTCTTTGGTATTAATGGTGATGCATATGATACATCTAATGGTGTTGCAAATGGATTAGTTATTAGTAATGGTGAACTAATAACATCATCTGGTGCTGCTATGGGATGGGGTATGTTAAGCGATGGAACAATTAAGTATGGTTCAGCAAGCTTACAAATGCGTGCAAAGGTTGTTGGTGGTCAAACACTAAACTTAAGACATGTAAATAAAGAAAGAAAACAAAACCAGTCAGATGTTTTCTTAATGACGGAAAGATTTAATAATGTTACAGCATCAACTGAAGCAGGTGTTGAAGTTATTCTTGATATTATAGAAGCTCATAAAGATAATGGCTTAAGAATTGGTCAAACTTTATCTGCTACTGTTAAGGAAATTAAATTAGTTTCTAAGAATCCAGATAAAAACCAAACACCTATTGGTGAAAATCAAGTTGTGTTAGCTGCTCATGAAAATAGTGATAAATATAATTACTTAAAGGATTTAGCTATTGGTACACAAGTTGATATTAATGTAGACGATGTTAGTGATGATAGAATTGATTGGAGTGAAATTCAAGTAGGTATGGGTATTTTCCATTTATTAATGGAAGATGGTGTTCCTACTGCAGCAATTGGTGATACTGCTATCCATCCAAGAACTTCAATGGGTATCAAAGAAGATGGTTCAGTAGTTTTAATGCAAAATGATGGTCGTCAATTTGGTTGGGCAAACGGATTATCATTTGCAGAGATGGTTGATTATATGAAAACACTTGGTGTTGTTACTTTATTTAACTTTGATGGTGGTGGTTCATCTACTATCCAAGTAACTATACCTGGTGAAGAAAGAGCACAAATTTTAAATAGACCTAGTGATGGTGGTGAACGTGCAAATACTAATGCATTATTATTTATTGCAAAAGAAGTGCCTGTTCCTGGAAATCCTGTAGAAAAATTACATTTATATCCTGATAAAGATAAAGATTTTTCTACAAAAACTCTTCTATTAGAAAACAGTATTCAAAAATTTGATTTAAAAGCTACAGATAGTAATTTCTATAAAGCATCTTTAGAAGGAAAAACTATTACTTATAAAGTTGAAAATGAAAGCGGTTCTAATATAGGAACTGTTACAAATAACGGTGTATTTACTGCAAATGCAGGTAAAGGAAAAGGCCGAATTGTTGCAAGTGTTGGTGATTTAACTGCTAGTTATGATATTGAATTAGTTGATGAAATTACATCTATTGAAACTGACCTAACAATTCTATCAATTGCTCCAGGAAGAACAGTTGCAATGAACTTTAGAGCATTTTATAATTCTGTACCTGTAATGCTTTCTAATGAGTCCCTAACATTTAAACTAGACCCTGAAGATATAGGTAGTGTATCAAGTGATGGTATATTCACTGCAACAGAAGGATCTGGAGTTGGTGATTTAATAATCTCGTATAAAGATTATTCATTTACACTTCCAGTGGAGGTTGGTAAAATGCCTGCAGAAATAGTTGATTTTGAAACAGATATATTCTCTGAAGGTTGGTTAAAATACTATACAAATATTCCTGCAAATGGTGGAGCTGGTGATATTTCAATTAATAGAGATGAAAGATTCATTAAACATGGAGATGGCTCTTTAAGAATTGATTATGACTTTGCAACGAAACCACTTACTTCTACAGTTGCGCTTGAAATAGGAAAATCTGGTTATATTACCCTTGAAGGACAACCTACTGCAATAGGTGCTTGGGTTTATGGAGATGGTAATGGTGGCTGGTTTAGAATTCAATTATCAGGTGGTAAGTATGCTGGGGATACAAGAATTGATTGGGTTGGTTGGAAATATATCGAAACTCCAATACCGATTGATGCTCCATTCCCTTATGTAGTTCAAAGACCAGTAAGATTACTAGGTACTGCAACTATAGCAAATAATACAAAGGGAACAATCTATGTTGACTCAGTTAGAGCAATATATGACTTTAAAAATGATGATAATGATGCTCCAGTAGTAGAACAATCTTCAATTTATCCTGAAAATAATTCAGTTACTGATAATGATCAAGCTCATATCGGTTTAAGAGTTAGAGATGCTTCTGGTGAAGGTAAGATTTATACTGGGATTGATACATCAAGAACGCAAATGTATATTAATAATAAATTAATTACAAATGTACAACAAACAGTTAATGCTGATGGTTCAGTAGATATAGCTTATATTCCTGGTGCCCTTGATTTATTAAGACCTGGTGTACAAAATGTTAGAGTTAGAACAGAAGATAACTTTGGTAATAAAACATTTACTGAGTGGAGTTTCACTGTTCAAGGTGAAGCTGTACAACTTACAGAAGAACATCCGGCAAATGATATAGTATATGCTGGTCAAGAATTTGAATATAAAATTAAAGCTTCTACTTACAAGAACTTTAATAGTGCAGAATTTGAATTAAAATATAACTTTAATAATTTAACTTTATTAGATACATTCATTGATCCTAAGGTATCAATTATGGAATCTACTCATGATCCTGCAACTGGTAAGATTAAAATAAAAATAAACGAAATGGATTCTGTAAACTTTGATCCAAATACAGATTTCATTACTTTAAAATTCAAAGCAAAGAATGATGTTAGTGGAAATACAGGTATTACAATAGTTACGTCTAAGATTGTTGAAGACAATAAAGCAGTTGATATCCTTCTAAACGGATTCGATGTGCCGATGGATTATAAAAATATTCTATCATTTAAAGGCTCTACTTTAGGTGGAAATACAACTTTAACTGTAGTTTCAGATGGTCAACCTGTTGCTAATGCAAGTTTTGTGGTTACAAAAGATGGTCAAGCATTTACATTTAATGAAAAGACTTCAGAAAATGGAAAGTTAACTACAAATATGTTTGGATTATTACCGGTAGATACTGAGTTTAAAGTCCGTGCAACAGCAGATGGTTTTGTAAGTAATGAAATAACATTCAAAGTTGTTGCTAGTTTAGGAACAAATATTCCTGAAAAAATAGCAGTTAATGTAGGTGAAAATGCAGCTACTAGTGTTGGTATTGGTTTCCAAACATCGCACGAAGTAGAAAATGCAAAAGTAATAATTTCTACAGTACAGGATTTATCAAATTCTCAAGAATTTGTAGCATCTAGAAAAGTTGTAGAAACTACACATGGTGGAATTGACAGAGAATATACTTCATGGGGTGCTTATGTGAAAGGACTAAGTCCTAATACTAAATACTTCTATAAAGTAGGTTCTGAGGATGGTTGGTCTGAAGTATTATCATTCACTACAGCTAAAACTTCAGGAGATGCTAATATTGCCTTCTTTGGTGATATTCAAGGTGGATATGCAAAATTCCCTGATATCGTAGCGGAAGCTTATAAGATTGAAGATAATTTTGATTTACATATGATAGCTGGTGACGTAGCTGATAATGGTCATGTTTACCAAGAGTGGAATAATTTAGATACTTATTCTAAGAAATATTTAAATAATGGCATTTGGATGTCAACTGTTGGAAATCATGATACATCTAACGGTGCACAAGCATTTACTGGCTATTTCTATGGACCAGATAATGGTGTAGAAGAACCACTAGGTGGAGCTAGAAACTATTGGTTTGAAATTAATGATATGGTAGTATTTAACTTTGATACTGAAGCAGGATTTAGTTCTTATGATCCTGGTTATACAAAGCAACTTGCATTGTTAAGAGAAGTTATGAGAAATACTACAAAGAGTTATAGAGTTGTTATAATGCATAGAAGTTCATATCCATTGAACTATAATGAAGCAAATATTCGCGCATTAGCTCCAGTATTTGAAGAACTTCATATTGACTTAGTTTTAAGTGGACATGATCATGTTTATCATAGAACATCAATGGCTAATGGTTCTAAAGTTGAAGTTGAAAATGGTGTTACTTATGTAGTAGGCGGATCTGGTTCTGGATCTAAGTATTATTCAGGTGATATGTCTAGACCATGGGCTCATATCGGTTATGATGAAGATAACCCAGTATTCTCAATTATAAAACTTAGAAATGGTACTGATTTAGTGTTTGAAGCCTATGCTGTTGAACCTTCTGGAACTAAAAAAATTGATGAATTTGCTTTAACAAAATTCGCAGTTGATACTTCAATTTCTGAAGGTGGAACATTGATTGGTCCTAAGAATGCAAAAGCTGGTGTTGACTTAAATTATACAGTTGATGTAGAAGAAGGTTATATGCTAGTTAATGTGAAAGTAGATGGAAAAGAAGTTCAATTTAGAGATAATAAATTCTCGGTTGAAAATGTACAAGAATCAACTAAGATAGTTGTTGAAGTTGAAGAAATAAAAGGACCTATGGCAAGTGATCTAGAAATAGTTGGTAATTTTGTAACTGGTAGTACATTAGAAGTTAAATACACTTATACAGATACAAATAACAAACCTGAAGCTGATACATCAATATCTTGGTATGTTGATGGAGTTAAAGTAGCTGATGGTAAAACTGTTAAATTATTACCTGCATGGGTTGGTAAAACAATCGAAGTAAGAGTTACTGCTAAGAATGCAAGCGAAACTGGGCTTCCAGTTAGATTCTATTCTACAGAAGAAGTAGCATTATTTGGAGATGTAAATGGCGATGGTGTTACTAATAACCAAGATGCAACAATCGTACTACAGTCTATTACTGGTAAAGTAGTATTAACTGAAGAACAAAAATATGTTGTAAATATTAAAGATGAAGCAACACTAAAAGATGTTAGAAACATCCTTAGTGCAATAGGAGGTAAATAAGATGAAAAAGAATATTAAGATTTTATCTCTATTATTAGTATTAGTTCTAACTCTTGTGTTAAGTGCTTGTGGAGACCCAGAAAAACTTGAAGCACCAGAAATATTTTTAAATGAAACTTCTATTTCTTGGTTAGGTATTGAAAATTCTAATGGATATAAAGTATTTGTAAATGATGAAGAATTTGAAACAACTAGTGTTGTGTTTGATTTAAAAGATATAGTTGAATCTTCTTATGAAATTACAGTTGTTGCTCTTGGCGATGGAAAAGACTTTGCTGATAGTGATCCAAGTAATAAAATAAGTATAACTCCAGCTAATAAAGTTGAATTAGATAAACTACCAGTTGTATCAGGTAAATTATCTTACAAACTTAAAGTTAGCTCAAATGCTGATGTTTTAGGATTTGTATTTGAAGTTAGTTTTCCTAATGATAAATTAACATTAACTGAAGCTAATGTGAAATGGAATACAAATGTTCCAACTAATTGGGTTAGAGATGTTAATGTAGAAGAAGGATTAGTTACAATTGCGATAACTGGGCTTGATCCAATTAGCGTAAGATTACTTCAAACATTCTTAACTTTAGAATTTACAGGCACAGATGCTAATGCAAATGTGAAAGTTGAAAGTTTTGTAATCGACAACGGTTAAAATTAAAAGTCGTTCACCTATTCGTAGATAGGTGACGACTTTTTTATATAAGTATTTTAAAATTTTTAGTGTTTACATTTTAAATTTATATTGATATAATCAAATAGAAAAAAGTTTTATAAATTTGGGAGGAAACTATGTATACACCATACGAAATTGCAGGTATTGCAAGTGAAGCATCTGTTTATAAGGTTAATCGAAAATTCTTTAAAATTTTGATTTCTTCAATGCTTGCTGGGATGTTTATTGGTTTAGGTTATTATGCTAATATTGTGATAAGATCACAAGCTGGTTTTGATGTAGGATTAAATAACTTTTTAGGGGGATTTATTTTTACTGTTGGAATTGTTATGGTTATAATTGCAGGAGCAGATCTTTTTACCGGTAGTTGTTTAATAATGTTTGGAGTTCTAGATAAAAAAGTAGAACTTACAAAAGCAGTAGTGCATTTATTAATAGTACTTTTAGGGAATTTTTTAGGCGGGCTTTTTTTAGCAATCCTAATCTATACTTCTAAAATGCCAACTGAAACTATAATGCATTATGTATCAAATATAGTTGTTGCTAAATCAAATCTAGGATTTATGGAAGCTATGGTTAGAGGAATCCTATGTAATATTTTAGTTGCAATAGGTGTTTATATGGCATATGCATCTAAAAATATTAGTGGAAAAATTTTAGCTGCGGTTTTACCTGTTGCAGCATTTGTAATGATGGGTTTTGAACATAGTGTCGCAAATATGTTTGTTTTACCACTTGGACTTATGTTTCCAAGGATTTTACCTGCTTATGTTGGTGTAGAATTTGATTTGATAATGAATATATTGTTTAAAAATCTATTTCCTGTTATTATTGGGAATTTTATAGGTGGTGGAATTATACTTCCATTTGCTTATCATTATATATATCTAAAGAAGAATAAAAACACATCGGATTAAGGATGTGTTTTTCTTAATAAATATCTAAAAATACTTTTGAATTTTGAAGTAATTTATCTGCTTCTTTAGGACCCCAAGAATTATCTTCATAAATATAAAGCTTAGGATTTTTTCTTTTCCAATAATCTATTATAGAATCAATAAACTTCCATGAATGTTCAACTTCATCCCATCTTGCAAATAACGTAGCATCACCTCTCATTACATCGAAAAGTAATCTTTCATATGCTTCTGGTGAGTTGAATCCAACTTCACAATTTTGACAGAAATCCATTTTTACCGGAATTAAATCTGTTGTATTACCAATTCTTTTAGTATTAAAACTTAAGAATAGTCCTTCATCAGGTTGGATTTTGAAAACTAAGATATTTGGTTCTGCATTTGTATAAGGACTTCCTTCTACATCTTTAAATTCTATGATAATTTCAGTTGACTTACGAGGTAGTTTTTTTCCTGTTCTTATATAAAATGGAACACCTTTCCATCTTTCATTATCTATAAATGCTTTAAAAGCAATATAAGTTTCTGTAGTTGAATTTTCATCTACATTTTTTTCTTGCTTATAGGTTTCATATTGTCCTCTAATTACAGATGTCTCAAGTTCTTCATCGCTTAAAATCTTTAGTTGTTTTAATACTTTTATTTTTTCATCTCTAATATCATTAGTTTTTAGACTTTTTGGTTTATCCATTGCTATTAATGACATTAGTTGTAATAAGTGGCTTTGAACCATATCTCTAATTATCCCAAAGTTTTCAAAATAATTCCCTCTGCTTCCTATACCTATAGTTTCTGAAGAATTAATAATAACTTTCTTTATAAATTTATTATTCCAAACAGGTTCAAACATAATATTTGAAAATCTTATAACCATGATATTCTGCAACATTTCTTTGCCTAAATAGTGATCGATTCTATAAGTGTTTTCTTCACTAAACACTTCTACAATCCTATCATTTAAAAACTTCGCGGAAGCAAGGTCGCTACCAAATGGTTTTTCAATAACTAATCTTGGATGTTTAGTGTCGGTTTCACCTAGACCATATATTTTTAGGCTACTTACAATTGGTTCAAAATGTTCAGGGGATACAGCTAAATAGAAGATGTTTTGGGAATCGTGGTTGTCAGAATGATTATCTAAATATTCTTTTAAAATAGCATAGTCTGATTGGTTGCTATAATCCATTTTTAAGTATTTTATTTTCTTAGATAATTTATCCCATGCATTCTCATTTAATTTAAGGCGAGAGTATTTATGAATCGATTCTTTTACTTCATTTCTAAAAATATCATCATTATAATCCCTTCTTCCAATTGCTATAACATTTATATTTTCAGGGAGATTGCCTTCAAATTCTAGATTATAAAGAGCAGGCATTAGTTTACGGTGAGTTAGATCTCCAGTTGAACCAAATATTACTAAAGAAATTGTTTTTGTTTGCATAACTGCCCTCCTTATTTCTTTTCTACCTTATGGCCTCCAAATTCATTTCTTAAAGCTGCAATAACTTTTCCTGAGAATGTATCATCTTGGAAACTTCTATATCTTACAAATAAACTTGATGTAATTACATGTGCAGGAACACCGATTTCTAAAGCTTCCTCAACTGTCCATAGACCTTCTCCAGATGAGTGAACTTTACCTTGGATTGTAGAAAGTTCAGGGTCTTTGGAAAATGCATTTTCCATTAATTCCATTAACCAACCTCTAATAACTGAGCCGTTATTCCATACTCTAGCTACTTTTTCATAGTTTAAGTCAAATTGCCCTTTTTCTAATATTTCAAATCCTTCTGCCATAGCTTGAAGCATTCCATATTCAATACCATTGTGAACCATTTTCACATAATGGCCGCTACCGTTTCTTCCTGTATGAAGATAACCATTTTCAACACATGCATCTTTAATAAATGGTTCAATAACTTTAAATACTTCGTCTTCAGCTCCAACCATCATACAAGCACCATTTCTAGCACCATCAATTCCTCCACTAGTTCCTACATCTACAAAGTTAAAACCTTTTTCTTTTAGAAAGGCATATCTATTTAAAGTATCCTTATATTTAGAGTTTCCTCCATCAATTATAATGTCACCTTTATCAAGAAGTGGAAGAAGTCCATCGATCATTTGATCAACTGCATTTCCTGCTGGAACCATTATCCAAACAATTCTTGGCTTTTCTAATTTTGATACTAACTCTTCTAAGGAATAAGCACCAGTTAAACCATTTTTTTCTGCTTCTTTTACTTTTTCAAGTGTTCTATTAAAAACTACAACTTCGTGGTTTTTATCTCTTAAGTTTAGAGCTAAGTTATAACCCATTCTCCCTAAACCGATTAATCCTAATTTCATATATGCCTCCTTTTTTATATTATTATTATAATATCAAATTTCAGATAAAATTCAAACCATTTGCATAATTATTATACTTCCTTTTTTGTTTCTATTCAAACATAAAATTTATATATGTTTATGAGTTTTGTAGCAAATTGAAAAAATATATCAAATACTTTATTAAATTGATTTATTGTGCTATAATTTATTTAAATATAGAAGGATTATTATTAAAGAAAGCTGGAGATTTTATGGATAAGTATGTTTTTATTACAAATGCAAATAGTCAAGTTGGAAATGATTTAGTTAAAAAATTTATATCAGAAAATTATATAGTTCTTGCTGGTGATATTGGTTATGAAAATAAAAAATTTGGGAATTTAATATATGTAAATCTTGATACAGCTAGTTATAAAAGTTTAGACTTCGCAAAAAAATATATTCAAAAATATACTTCAAAAATTAGTGCAATAATTCATCTTGGAAATTATCAAAGTTTTACTCCTCTAATTGAAGCAAGAGAAGAAGAAATTTTAAAAAGTATTGAAGATAATTTTATGAGTGCTTTTAGAACCAATCAAATGCTTTGGGATTTATTAGAAGTACGAAACGGGAAAATTATACATGATTGTTCAGATGTATCATTATATAATCTAATGCCATTTAATGGTTTATATTCAATTACTAAGTCTTTACTTAAAAACTATAATGATGTTTTAAGAAGAGAGTTAAAGAATAAAGCAATTAATGTTATTAGAATTCATACTGGAATTATTAAAAATGAAGGTTATGATAAATTAATTGATTTATACCATAACGAGTCAGAAAAAAGTAAATTGTTTTTTGGAGAGATGAGTAGGTTTTTTGGAATTAATATACCAAAAGATGAAACTATAACTTCTTTTGAGTATTCAGAGTTTATTGTTGGGATTGTGAACACAAAATTTCCAAAACAAGCATACTATTTTAAGTGTTCAAAAAAGTTAAAGTTTATTGATAGGCTTCCAAGAGCAATTAGAAATATGTATTTAAAAAACTATCAAAAATAATATTTGGATAAAATTATGAACAAAAGAATAGAAAGACATTATTATATTGACTTAATAAGAGGGATAGCTTTTATCTTAATGGCGATTGATCATTTGATATTTGATATTGCATATTTGTTTAATAGTTATTGGGGTAAACTCTTTCCAAAAGAGTTTTATCTAAATGACATTGTAAGATTATTACAGAAATATAGATTTTCTGATATAAGTACAATTATAAGAATGGTTTTTATTGCTTTTGTTTTTTTATTTATTTCTGGAATTAGTTCTGTGCTTTCAAGAAATATATTAAAAAGAGGATTAAGACTATTCTTGATATCACTTGGTTTATCGCTTATTACAATAATCATATATTTGTTTACAAAGAATATTACAATAATTATTTACTTTGGAATCTTACACTGTATAAGTATATCCATGCTTTTAACTCCATTGTTTAAAAGGGTGAATAAAATTATACTATTAATAATTGCTTTATTGATTATAGGAACTGGTATATATTTAAGTATTAACACTATATATTTAAATACCAATTTACTTGCTCCATTTAATCTTACAAAACCTACTTTCACAACCGGTGATTATTATCCTGTTTTACCATTTATGGGGTTTTATATCTTAGGTTATATTTTTGGAGACTGGTACTTTATCCAGAAGAAGAAACCTAGAGTTACTAATAATTATAAAAATAATATTTTAACGTATTTTGGTAAAAATACACTTGTCTGGTATTTCCTTCACCAAATTATTGTAGTAGTATTTTTAGTTATAATTACATTAGTAAATTTATTATTCGTATGAAAATGTTATTATAATTTACAATTACTATATATCTATATGTTATAATAACACATAAAAAAATAGCGAGGAAATTTATATGGAAGAAAAAAACATAGTCAATAAAGATTTTAAATACTATATGAAAAAAGTGTGGGAATTTTCAATAACATCATTCAATGGAATGGCTCTTGGACTTTTCTCAACTTTAATTATAGGTACAATTATAGGAACATTATTTAAAGAAAGTGAGACATGGCAAAATCTTGCAACTCTACTTAAAACTTTAACAGGTGTTGGAATTGGTATTGGAATTGGTTTTAGTCTTAAACTTGGTGGACTAAGAATTATTGGTGCTGGTATTGCTGGAGGAATTGCTTCGAATTTACTAAATACGATGTTATATGCTCATCCATTTGGTAGACCAGGAGATCCGATGGTTCAATACTTTTGTGTTGTATTTGCTATTTTAATGGTTAAATTAATTGATTATTTATTTAGTGATATTATAAAAATTAAAAACCCACTAGAAATATTGATTATTCCTTTTGTTTATGCAGTTAGTGCATATTTCTTATATTTATTAATAAATCAACCTGTTGCTAGTGCAATGGCAGCTGTTGGTAATTTTATTAGCTGGGCTACAATTGCTCAACCATTCTTTATGGGTATAATTATAGCTGTAGTAATGGGCATGCTTTTGACTGCACCAGTTTCATCTGCTGCAATTGCTTTAGCAATCTCCCTTGGTGGAATTGCAGGTGGTGCTGCAGTTGTAGGTTGTTCAGTACAAATGCTTGGATTTGCAGTTATGTCTAGAAAAGATAATAATATAGGAACAATTATTTCTGTTGGAATTGGAACATCGATGCTTCAATTTAAGAACATATTAAAGAAGCCAGTTATTTGGTTACCTACAATTATAGTAAGTGCTATTCTAGGTCCATTTGCTACATTATTATTTAAAACAGAAACAGCTCCTTTTGGAAGTGGAATGGGAACATCTGGTTTAGTAGGCCAACTTGGAACATTTGATTCTATGGGATATACTAGTTCTGCATGGCTTTCAGTTATCGTTCTTCAAATAATTTTACCAATAATCTTAGTATATATAGTAGATGTTATATTTAGAAAGAAGGGCTTAATTAAAGAAGGAGACCTAAAAATCTAAAAGGATAACAATTGACTTTTTCATTAAAAAATGGTAATATAAACTAAATAAATATTAAAATATATATATTTGTTTAATATTGGAATAAAGGAGGAAATCAATGCCATCAAGAACATTTTTAAAGTTACCTAAAGAAAAAAGACTAAGAATTCTTAGAGCAGCAAAAAAAGAATTTTCCCGTGTTCCGTTAGAAAAAGCTGTGATTGCAAATATTGTTAAAGATGCTGAAATTCCTAGAGGAAGTTTTTATCAATATTTTGAGAACATTGATGATTTATTTATTTATTTAATGGATTATATGTATGGTATCGATAAGAAAAAATTTGCTAGATATTTAGAAGAAACTGATAATGATGTCTATGAAGCTCTTAAATTAAGATTTTCAAATACAATAGATAAATTAGCAAATGCAGAAAATCGTCAGTTTAGAATTAATATCATGACTACTATCTTTAATGATAATAATAGAAACGATGATTTAATTCAAAACATTGTTCAACCAGATATTGATGTAGATTTAACTTATTTTCCTACAGCAGTTCAAAAATCTAAACATTCTAAGAGTTTAATTAATATAGTAAAAATGATTGGAAAAACATGTTTAGAAAAGTATTTAGCGAGAACTGTTACAAAAGATGAAATAAAGGAAGATTATAATTCGTATATCGATCTAGTTAAAACTGGATTTAATAAAATGTAAACGGCTTCAGCCGTTTATTTTTTAGTGCATTTTTAATGCAACTAAGATTAAAATAATATATAATATAGGAGAAGTATAGATATACTTCATGTTGAAACCATTTTTGTTTCAATAAAATATAGTTTACCCCCCTTGAATAAAAAAGTAATGTCCAAAAACATTGCTTTTTTTCTTTGTCTTTATATTTATATGTGATATAATAAATATATAAAAATTTAATACAATTAATGGTTGCATTTAATGCATTAATAGGGAATAAGGTTAAAATCCTTAACAGCCCCCGCTACTGTAATTATACTAATGAATTTATATTGGCCACTTTTATTTATAAGGGAAGGCATAAATTCGTGTTTGAAGTTCTAAGTCAGGAGACCTGCCATTAGTTTTATAGAAACAAAATTTCGGTGGGAAATTAAGTTAAAAAAATATTTTTTAATTAGTTACCACTTTTGTGGTATTTTTTTATTTTTAGGTGAAGGTTATGAATATTACTAAATACAATCCAGCTGTGATCTTAATATATTTTATCAGCAATATTTTAATTACTATGCTTACAAAGAATCCTGTTTTTATTATGCTTTCTTTCGTCTCAATAATTATATTTTCACTTATAATAAAATCACCTAATAAACTTTTAAAAAATATTTTATTTATGTTTGCAATAATTATAATTGCAACTCTTACAAATCCTTTTTTTAATAGTTTAGGTAAAACAGTTATATTTACTATTGGGAAGACAGAATTTAGTCTTGAAGCTATGAGTTATGGATTTTTTACTGCACTAATGATTATTGCTGTTGTTCTTTGGTTTAGAAATTATAATTTAATAATGACAAGTGATAAATTCTTATATCTATTTTCAAAATATTTTCCTAATCTTTCTTTAATTATTTCTATGGTTTTAAAGTTGATTCCTGAATTATTAATAAAATTAAAAGATTATGATGACGCTCAAAAGGTAATTGGTATTTATGCGAAAAAAGGATTTATAAAAAAATTAAAAAATAAGTTCTTAATTCTTGGAAGTTTATTCTCATATGCGATTGAAGATTCACTTCAAAGTGCTATTTCAATGAAGGCTAGAGGCTATGGCTTAAAGGAAAAAACGCATTTTACAACTTATAAGTTTCGATTAAGAGATTTTACTTTTGCATTTTTAACAATTTCCCTAACTCTTTCTATATTTATTCTGTCATATGATACTATAATTAATTTTTCATTTTATCCACGAATGAGCGAATTAAGTTTTGATAACTTATCTATTATATCTTATGGATTATTCTTGTTACTAGCTAATTTAGCTAGCATCCTACATCTAAAGGAGAAAATAAAATGGCATTACTTGAAATCAAAAATTTATCATTCACCTACTCTTTAAATAATAGTCCTTCAATAAAGGATATTAACTTAAAAGTTAATCAAGGTGATTTTATAGTTGTATGTGGTTCTACAGGCAGTGGAAAGAGTACACTTTTGAAAATGTTTAAAAATGAGATTAGACCAAAAGGAACTATAGAAGGTAGTATATTCTTTAAAGGTAAGAATTTAGATGAATATAGTTTAAGAGAAAGCGTTACTAGTTTTGGAATGGTAATGCAAAACACGAGTGCGCAAATAGTTAATGAGATGGTATATAGCGAATTAGCATTTGGTCTAGAGAATTTAGGGGTAGATCCTGCTGATATTGCTATTAGAGTAGCCGAGATTGCAAATTATTTTGGAATTAATAATTGGTATAATAAACCAACTTCATCTCTTTCAGGTGGTGAAAAGCAAATTTTAAATCTAGCTAGTATATTAGTTATGAATCCTGAAGTATTACTAATAGATGAACCAACTTCACAAGTTGATCCTATAACTGCGGCTGAATTCTTACAAACTTTAAAAAAATTAAATCAAGATTTTGGCCTTACAATAATTCTAATTGAACATCGATTGGATGAACTTTTCACATTATCAGACAGAATTATAATAATGGATCAAGGTTCAATACTAGCAGATAGTACTCCAAGAGAAGTAGCGAGTTTAGTTAATGATGAAAGACTTTATTTAAATCTTCCTTTATTACTACGTATTTCAAAAAGATTAAATATAGATGAGTATGCTTTAAGTGTAAAAGAAGGACAAAATATTATTTCTAAGTTTAAAAATGAGATTGATTATTTAAATATTCCAAATGAAAAATTAAATAAAGAAGTAATTGAACTGAAAAATATATATTTCAAATATAATAGAGAAGATGATGATATATTAGAAGATCTTAGTTTAAAGGTATTTGAAAACGAAATCTTTACTATCCTTGGTAGTAATGGTAGTGGCAAATCAACTTTGCTAAAAGTGATTGCAAAGTTAAACCTTCCTTATTATGGAAAAGTTTATATAAATGGTAAAAACATTAAAAAAATAAAAGATGATGATTTATACTATAAAAATATAGCTTATCTTCCTCAAAACCCTGCGGATATATTATTTTCAATGAGTGTAAGTGAAGAGTTAGATTATTATAATATAGAAAATGATTTTATATTAAACTTAATAAAAAAATTAGAAATTGAAAGTTTACTAGATAAACATCCAGATGATTTAAGCGGTGGAGAAATTCAAAAAGTTGCATTTATTAAGGTATTACTGCAAGAACCAAAAATAATACTGCTTGATGAACCAACTAAAGGTTTAGATGCATTTTTAAAAGTAAATCTTATTGAAATATTAAAAGAATTAAAAGCGAATAATATTACAATAATAATTGTAAGTCATGATTTAGAATTTTCTGCAAAAGTTTCATCAAGAGTTGGAATTTTATTTGCTGGTAATATTTTATCTATTTCACATCCAAATACTTTCTTTTCTAACAATTTTTTCTATACCACAATTACTAATAAGATTACTAGAGGTAAATTCAAAAACGCTGTTACAGAAGAAGATTTAATAAAGTTAATTGAATTAAATGGTGGGTTATGAAAAAACTAATTAATCTCATCATTTATTTAATATTAATACCTTTTATAATATTTGCTGGAATATTTTTATATAATAGAGAAATGTATTTGCTTGTTTCAATTATTGTAGTTGTTCTTGCAATTCTTCCCTTCTTTATCAGTTTTGAAAAAAAGAAAAACAATCTAGAAAAAATTGTTTTAGTTGCTGCTTTTACTGCGGTTGCAACCCTAAGTAGGATTATCTTTAATATAGTTCCTTTATTTTACGGGTTTAATCCTGTTGCAGCAATCATTATATTGATTGGAATTACTTTTGGTGGTGAAACTGGGTTTATTGTAGGAGCACTTACTGCTTTAATTTCTAATAGCTATATATCCCAAGGGGCATGGACACCATTTCAGATGTTTGGTTGGGGGATTGTTGGTTTTACATCAGGATTATTTAAAAATATTTTAAAGAAAAATAAAATTATTCTTTTGATTTTTGGAATATTTAGTGGTATATTTTATTCATTATTTATGGACGTGTATTCAACTTTATTTATTGATAACGCATTTAATTTGAAAAGATATTTAGTGATTGTTGGAATATCTCTTTCTACAACTATAACTTATATAATTGCAAATTTTTTATTCTTATTACTTTTTTCTTATTTGCTTTTAGGAAGATTAGAAAGAATTATAACGAAATATGAAATAAAGTGATGCATTATTGGTTTTAATATGTTATAATATAAAAGTTAAATAAAGAAGAAAGATGTTCCTTGCATAACCATCTTTTAAAAAACAAGGAGATTAACAATGAAAAATATTAAAGATATTACAAGGATTTCAATCGTTGCTGCCTTGTATATTGTACTTACTTGGATTAATCCATATTCATATGGGGAGATTCAATTTAGAATATCTGAAGTTTTAGTATTACTATGTTTCTTTAGAAAGGATTATTGCTACTCACTAATAATTGGCTGTTTAATCGGTAATTTCTTTAGTGTAGCTGGAATACTAGATGTAGTATTTGGTACACTAGCAACTGCAATTTCAGTAGTATTGATTGCGAAGAGTAAGAGATTGTTTATTGCAACAATCTATCCAGTGATATTTAATGGTATAATAGTAGGAGCATTATTATACTTTACATTAGGAAAACCTATACCAATTTATCTAATGATGACTTATGTTGCTATTGGAGAATTTGGAGTAGTAAGTGTAATTGGTTATTTACTATTTACTGTTCTAAGGAAAAACAGATTATTCTTGGATGTAATTGAAGCTAATCAAAATATAGCAGATATTTCATAATATTTAAATTAAGGTGATAAAAATTCGAATGATTATTTTACTTATATTTTTAAATGAACTTATTATTAGTTCGTGTAAGTAAAGTTTTCGTTTTTTTTATCTCATTTAAGTTAGCAACTTTTAAAATAATTCATATAATACAATTGGATAACTAGATATAAATAGGGAAGAAGGGTTTTAGTTGATAATATTCTAAAATTTTTAATATATCACTTTATTATAATAATTTTTTTGTTATAATAATATTGCTTATATGAAAAGGATGGTAGAGGAAGAGGTAGACTATGCAAAATATTCTTAAATATTATTATTTCTTTAAAGATATTGAAAAAGTTGAAAAGTTTGGTAATGGGCACATTAACAAAACTTTTGTGGTGACAACTAAAGAAAGCGATGATAGATATATAGTCCAACAAATTAATACTAATGTTTTTAAAAGACCGATTGAGGTTATGGAAAATATAGAGTTAATTACAAAACATATTAGAGATGTAGCATGTAATGGTGATTCGGATGATATCTGTGATCCTAAAAGAGTAGCTTTAGAAATAGTAAATACTAGTGAAAATAAGACTTATGTAAAGTGGGATAATACATTTTGGCGTTGCTATAAGTTTGTTGCGGGGGCAAGAACTTATGAAATTATCGAAAGACCAGAAATGTTTTATGAAGTAGGGCTTGCTGTTGGAATGTTTCAGCGTCAGCTAAATGATTTTCCAATTGACAAACTCCATATAACTATACCGGATTTTCATAATACACCAGTAAGATTTGAAAAGTTTAAACATGTTTCCACAAAAGATGAATCTCACCGTGGAATTGATGCCTTTAACGAAGTTAAATTCTTATTTGACCGTGAACATATTATGGGTACAATTGTTGATTTAATGGAAAAAGGAGATATCCCAGTTAGGGTTACTCATAATGATACAAAGCTAAATAATGTTATGATCGATGAAAAAACACATAAAGCAATATGTGTAATTGATCTAGATACAGTTATGCCTGGAAGTGTTCTTTATGATTATGGTGATGCAATTAGAGTTGGCGCATCGACTGCGTTAGAAGATGAACCTGATTTAAGCAAGGTTAAATTGGATGTCAATCTTTTTGAAAAATTCACAAAAGGATTTTTAGAAAAGACACATGATATTTTAACACCAAAAGAAAAAGAGAATCTTGTGGAAGGTGCTAGGATTATTACATTGGAATGCGGAATGAGATTTTTAACCGATTATTTGGAAAATGATGTCTATTTCCATACAGCATATGATAATCATAATTTAGTTAGAGCAAAAACTCAGTTTAAACTTGTACAAGAGATAGAAAAAAATTATTCAAAATTAAAAAATATTGTAGATAATATTCTAAAGAGTTTAGAATGATATTAAATGGTTTTCTAGTTGATCTAGAAAACTTTTTTATTTTAAAAGCAATTTGTAAAATAGCTTTATCTAATTTAAATTTGTTGACAATATTATATTATACCTGTTATGAACATAATTTCATTATTTGAAAAAAGTGAAAACAATAAGGAATAATATATTTTTAATATAATTTGACTTTTTTTAATTAATACAATTAGAAATGATCCTTGGATCCTGTGTATCAGTTCATATCCAAGGATTTTTATATTTTTTGTTTGTATTGATTTGCTTAAACAAAGATTTTTAAATGTTTTGAAAAATAAAATTTTTAATATATTCAGGGTCTTAATTTTGTTATAATTTAGGATAGGAAAGCATGTGTAAATTTGAATTATAATTATTTTAAGGAGTTATAATGAAAAAAATAGTTTTTGTTTTTATATTTGTTTTAGCATTTATAGGAATAAATCAAGTAAAAGCTGAAATAACAGATACTTGGAATTATTATCCCCTTGGGGATAATTATATTGACCCCTATAATCATAATGTAGTAGATAATGGAAATTATAATTATACATTTCAAACTGTTAATGCATTTTTAATAGAGCCAGGAAAAGTATTTTCTTTGCACTCTACAGGTCCTTTTGAAGTAATGACTGATTATGATTTAAAATTCTATGATAGTGGTAATAATGTTGTTACTAGTCCTACAGTAAATGAAGTATGGGAAGATGATGAATTAAAAAGCATTAATTTTACTACACCAATTAATTCTAGAAAGATAAAATTAGAAGTTGATTTTAAACATACTAGGACTTTCCCTGAAGATTACAATGAAATACTTGATTTGATATTTGTTTTTAAAAAAGGTAATAATACTCCAATTGAACCAGTTCCCTATGAAGGACCAAGAGATCTCCAACCTGTATTTGAAGGAACGGATGGGCTTTATATAACTGATGTTAATTCGCCTATAAGTGTTCAAGAAATTAAAGCATATTTAAGAGCATATGATGAGACCGATGGAGATGTTAGTGACTCTATTGTTATAATAGAAGATACCTATACAAGCAATTGTTCTACTTTAGGTTTATATTCGATTATGTTTAGGGCAAATGATAGTAATAATAACTATACATTTTTTACTGTCAAGGTTCAAGTGGTAGATACAGAAGCTCCGGTATTTGGTGGAGTTTTAGAGATTTTTGCGAAAAACTCTAAGTTAGTAAGTATAGATGATATTACAGATGGAATAATTTTAAGTGATAATTATGATTTACCAGGATCTATTAGTTTAGAATTACTTGAAGATAATTATACAAATAATTATAATATCGTAGGAACTTATGAAATTAAATATCGAGCAACCGACACTTCAGGAAATGATAAAATTGGTATTGTATCTATAAATGTAGAGGATGATATAGCACCTATTTTTAATGAACCTGATGAACATGTAAAGAGTAATAATATTGATGTTTCTTTGAGTGAATTCATAGCAAAATATACTGCACTTGATGAAACAGATGGAGATATTACAGATAGGATTCAAATCTTAAGCGATGATTATACAATCAACCAATACAATGTAGGTGAATGGGAAGTTACTATTAGTGTTAGTGATGCAGCTAATAATACAACAACCTTAACCTTAAAGATTAGAGTTACAGATAATATTGGACCAGTCTTTTATGTAGATAGCACAAAAATAGTTATTGATTTAAGTATAAATACTTATAGTTTAAACAATATCATCAATACATTACAAGCTTCTAACATAATAAAAAAAGACCTCGTAATTGAAGTCATAGAAGATAACTATACACCTAATATTGATAAACCGGGCAAATATAAAGTAAGGTTAGGTTATCAAGGTGAAGAATTAGACCTAGAAATTGAAGTTGTAAGTAAGTTAGAAGAAATAGAAGAAATTGAAGAATTAAATATCTTTCAAAAGATCCTTAATTTCTTTGCAAGAATATTTAAAGCAATTGCTAACTTCTTTAAGTTCTTATTTTACTAAACTTTGTTTATAGTTGAATACTATATATAGATGTTGAAACCTATTTATAGTCATCCTTAAACATTTTTTCTAATCTAGTCTTTGGAACTGGATCATACTTTGGTTTAAAGAGAGGATTACATCTAAGAACTCTTAGGGTTGTTAGTAGTAGCGCATAGAAAAAATTGAATTTTCTAAATGCTTCTAAACCATAATTAGAACATGTAGGTGAATA
This sequence comes from Bacilli bacterium, assembly GCA_041675865.1. GTDB lineage: Bacteria > Bacillota_I > Bacilli_A > ML615J-28 > CAG-698 > DUVT01. The sequence continues at coordinate 41,706 of JBAYTA010000002.1, forward strand.
TCTACAATGCGATGTTGTATTTGCATGATTTTTTTGATATTTTTTTATAATTGTTATCATTAATTTATTCATAGTTTTTTCCATATATATAATATTATATATTAAAATAATGATTAAGACAAGCAAGAAGAAAGAATGGTTAAAGAAACCGTAATTCTTTCTTTTTTGTATTAAATGAGAAAATGTGGATAAATTATTAATATGATTTATGTTCTTATTATAATTACAATAATTCTTATTATGCCTGTAGAAATAGTTTTCACAAAAGATGAAAATTATAATGATATTGATATTTATCTTACAAAACTATTCAATTTAAGATTAGATTTTGATGAAATATTAAAATTGCTTCTGACTACAAAAGAAAATAGAGACCAGATAACAATTAAAGGATTAAAGCATAATTATGAATTATTTAATCTTTCAAGAAATTTAATATATGATGCAAGTAAACATTCTAGACCAAAAAAATTAACTTTAATTTTAAAGGTTAGAAAAATTCAACCTGAAGTCGATATATTCTTATATGTTGTTTATTGGAATTTTTTACTATTCTTAAGAAATAAATTTCATGAAGCTGCACCTAGAATGGAAGATGAAGAATTTGGCGTAGAATATAAGGATGATTATAATATTAATTTCAAATGGTCTTTAAGGTTAAGGATAATTTATATTGTCTTTTCGTTTATTAAGAATTATAAAGATTTATTTAAAATAAGAAAATTTCTAAGGAAAGGAAAGAATAAAAATGGAAAAACATCCAATATCTGATTTATTTAAAATATCATTAGATTGTATTAAAGATATGATTGATGTGAATACAATTTGTGGGGAAGCAATAAAAATAAATGATAATATTTCAGTAATCCCAATCTCGAAAGTTCGTTGTACTTTCGCAACAGGCGGATTTGATCAAACTAATATTAGAAATACTGTAGATAATAAATATCCTTTTGGTGGTGCAACAGGAGGAACACTAGTTTTAAATCCAATTGCATTCTTAGTTTGTACAAACGAGGGAATAAATTTATTACATCTTAGTGAAGATACTCATCTTTATGAAAAGATTATCGATATTATCCCGGGTACTCTAAATCAAATAAAAGAATTCTTCCAAAAAAATCCAGAAGTAACTAATTTAGAAATAATTGAAAAGAAGAAAATGAATTAGGAAGATATTAAATTTTGGGCAAAATTATTTTGCCTATTTTTTTAAAAATTGTCACAAATGAATGTTTATTCATGTTGTAATTTAGTCTATAATATGGTATTATACTACTATAGGTTAGGTGATTATGATAATTGTTTGTACAAGTGATTCTCATGGAAGATTAGACATCTTAGAAAACATAAAAAATAGACATCCAAGAGCAGATTTGTATATAGATGCTGGGGATAGTGAAAGATATGATTTTGAATTAGACCCATATTTGACTGTTAAAGGAAACTGTGATTATAAAATTGAAACAAAATATCGAATCTTTAATATTGAAGGAATTAAGATATATGTGTTTCATGGTGACCATACTTTGTTATCATTAGAAAATTTATCGATGATTGCAAAGAAGAATAGCTGTGATATGATTATTCATGGCCACACTCACAAGTCCCATTACAGTTTTTTTAATGGAGTTCATATATTATGTCCAGGAAGTGTAGCACTGCCTAGAACAAGAGAAGGTTGTACATACGCTCTTATTCATATTAAGGATAAGGAAGTAGAAGTAGAGATACAAAAGGTGAATAAATGAAAAATGTTGATTTGATTTTTGATATTTTAGACCAAGCTGCCTTAATATATTATGAAAATTTAAGACTTGATTATTTTTCATCATTAACTGAGATTAATAAAAACTTAAATCAAAATGAATATAATAATAGATTACTTGAAAAAATAATTGAAAAGCTAGAATTTATTTATAAACCACTACTAGAAGGTAGTTATGCAAACGAAGAAATAAGGTTAGCATTGGAATTATATATTGTGAAGGGATTAAAGCATATTAATTACCCACAAAATTTAATGACACCTGACTTTATTAATTATATTTTTGTTATTATTATAAACGAATTATATCAAGGTAGTGATATAATAGTAATGGATACAAATTTAGGAACTGGGAATTTACTTGCTGCTATAAAAAATAATTATGGTGGTAACGCAAGTTTGATTGGGATTGAAAATGACCTAAAATTGACTAATTTTGCTAGTGCCTTTATGGAAATCCAACAAAGTGAAATAAAGATTTATTTCCAAGATGCTCTTAATAAAGCCCATGACTTAGTTGATGTTGTCATTGGCGATCTAGCAAATCATTTTGTTAGCGACAATTTAAAACTAGACTTACAGTTATATAAAGATAATATAAGATATTTCCCATATCTAACTATAGCATCAAGAATTGATAATCTTGTTGATGGTGGATATTTTATATATTTAGTCGATAATGAATTCTTTTCCCTAGATCATATGAGCACTTTTAAAAAGTATTTAGATGGTAAGGTTAGTTTAAGTGGTTTAATCGTGCTTCCTAAAAAAATAGTATTAGAGGAGCATAGTGGTAAAAGTATTATAATCGGTAAGAAAACAAATAAAGCCCATGATTTAATGGCAATAGAAATATCTGATGTAGATAATAATAGTTTACAAAACTCAATAAGTAAAATAAAAACAATGATAGAGAAATTAAAGGAGGAATAAAATGTTTAAGATAATGGCAGTTAATGCAGGAAGTTCATCATTAAAGTTCAAGCTTTATGAAATGCCAAATGAAGTAGTAATTACAGAAGGTGTAATTGAAAGAATTGGTCTAGAAGATGCTTATTATACAATAAAATTCAATGGACAAAAAACTAAAAAAGTTTTACCAATTGCAAATCATGGAGTTGCAGTTAAAATTCTTTTAGAAGATTTAAAAGAAAAAGAAGTTGTGAAAAGCTTGGATGAAATTCATGGTGTAGGTCACCGTGTAGTACAAGGTGGATCATATTTTAAAGATTCAGCTTTAATTGATAATGATGTAGTTCAAAAAATAGAAGAAATGAGTGGACTTGCTCCGCTTCATAATCCTGCGAACTTAACTGGAATTAATTCATTTAAAGAAATTTTACCAAATGTTCCTCATGTTGCAGTATTTGATACTTCATTCCATCAAACAATGGAAAAAGAATATTTTATGTATGCTCTTCCATATGAATGGTATACTGAATATAAAATTCGTAAATATGGTTTCCATGGAACAAGTCACAAATATGTAGCTTTAAAAGCTGCAGAAGTTATGGGTAAACCTATTTCAGAACTTAATTTTATTACATGTCATATTGGTAATGGTGCATCTATTGCTGCAGTTAAAGGCGGAAAATGTGTAGATACATCAATGGGATTAACGCCACTAGAAGGTATTCCAATGGGTACAAGAAGTGGAGATATTGATCCAGCTATTATTGAAATTATGTGTGAAAAAGAAAACTTAAGTGCTGCTCAAGTAATTAATATTTTAAATAAAAAATCAGGATATCTTGGAGTTTCTGGAATTTCAAATGACTCAAGAGATTTAGAAGAAGCAATGGAAGCAGGCAATGAAAGAGCTAAGCTTGCTTTAAATCTTCAATATAAGAGAATTGCAGATTATATCGGTGCTTATTATTTAACACTTGGTAGAGTTGATGCGATTATCTTTACTGCAGGTATTGGTGAAAACTCACATCATACAAGAGCGGCTGTTATTAATAGAGTAAAAGCTCTTGGAATTGAAGTAGATGAAGTAGCTAATAAAACACGCGGAGAAATTAAAGAAATTTCCACAAAAGATTCTAAAGTTAAAGCATTCATTATTCCAACCGATGAAGAATTAATGATTGCAAGAGATACAGTTAGATTAGGTAATATTACAAAATAATAAAAACAAGTGCAGTTTCAAATTGCGCTTTTTTTATTGTATTTATATGTTCTAATATGTTATAATTTAACTATAATATATTGGTGAGGTAAACAATTTGAAGAGTAAAATTATTTGGCTGTTATTAATATTTGGTTTATTTATATTTAGTGGATGTGATGAAGATGAAGATATCCTTGAAAGAAGTGTTCCAGAATTGGAAGGAATATCTTTTACAGTATTAAGCGATCATACTACTGTTTCAAATAAAAAAGTTATAATGGTTATAGATATAATTAACCCCGATGACCAAGAAATTATAGCTGTGGAAGTAAATGGTCAAGAAATAAAAAAAGAAAATTTCATGATAACTTCATCAAATAGTACTATTCTTATCTTAATTAATCCAGAAATGTATAATGATGGAGACTTTATTGTAAATAAAATTAAGTATCTAGATGGAATAGAAGAAAAAAGTGTTACAGTTGAAGGTAATAATAGGTTAAGCTTTTTTATCGATTTTGATATTAATGCAGATGTGGAAGTATTTAATAAATTTGTTACATCTACAACTTTTACATTTGATGTTGCTATTCTTCCATATTACTACTATATTGATGAAGAAGATGTTGTATATTTTGTTAGATTAAAAAATGATTCTAACGTTATAGAAGTAAAGAGTTTAAATAGTTATAATGAAAAAATTGTATTTACAGATTTAGATGTAAATAAAGATTATCACTATGAAATAATTGCAAATTATAAAAATATAGAGACTATACTTTATGCTGATGCATTTAGAACAACACATAAGGTAAACCTAACTAATATTGTATCTACAAAAGATGAAATAACATTTAACTTAGATATTTATAAAGGTGTTGAATTAATTAAGGTTGAAATATATGAACAAGAAAATAAAATTAGCACTTTAGAAGATTTTTCTCTTTTGAAATTTTCTAATTTAAATTTAGGAACTAAGTATACTATAAAAATTGAATATAAATTTGATTTAAATAATCAAGAGATTGTGGAGACATATAGTTTTGATTATACAACTTTAGCTGAAGAAATTAAAATAACAAATGCATATGTGCAAAATAAACACATAAACATTGGGGAAGATCTACATATTGGAATAAATCTAAATAAACCTGAAAATGTAATATTAAAAGCAATTGTTGTTAATAATATAAAAATTGATGTTGTTAATAATTATTTTCAGTTTGTTCGTTTTGTTCCAAGAAGCATTACTGGAACATATGTTGTTAAAATAGAGAAATTCATTTATGAGTTAAATGGAATTGAAGTTACTCAACTAATAAATTATGAATTAGAATAAATAGTTAACATATTTTCCTTAGATTTAATTGAGATAGCTAATAATAATGATAATGTTGTAGCAGATGAAGCTAATAATGATTTATATATTTCTTTAAACAATCCTAATAACTTAGAAATAAGAAATATCACTATAAAATATAATAATGGTTTTATTAATTATGAAACAGAAGAAATAGAAAAGATAGATCAGCATACAATCAAAGTGCCTTGGAAAGGTAGAACATTATTTGATAAAAGCAATGTGTTTGAAAGTTTAGAGTTTTCTAATATAAGTTTCTTCGATGCTAAGTTTAACTATACTGGTTTCTATAGTAGAGAATATAAGCAGAAATTTGCAGTTCTTAATTCTACAAATATTAAAGAAATTAGGACTAAAGAAGACTTAGTTAATTTAGAAGATGGCTACTACTATAAATTAATGAATGATTTAGATTTAAAAGGAGTTGTATGGAATCCTTTAGTATTTAATGGTATTTTTGATGGTGGTGGTAAGACAATCAAAAACCTAGATGTTTTGTTTTCAGATGATAAGGCTGAGGTCACAATTGGAATGTTTAAAGAGTTTAATGGTATATTAAAGAATTTAAATATAAGAAAAATACCTTTACAGGCTGTGAAAGCCTAGAAGAAATTTATATTCCTGCAAGTGTAATTTATATTTGGGATGGAGCTTTTGCTGAGTGTTATAAGTTAACTAAAATAAATTTCTCTAAGGAAAGCAAATTACAAGAAATTGGTCCTAGAGTTTTTAGAAATTGTAAAGCATTAGAATCCATAATATTACCTGATAGTGTAGAAAGTATAGGAATATATGCATTTGTTAACTGTGAGAATTTAATAGATATAAAGATGTCTAAAAACTTAAACTCATTAGGGTATCAAGCATTTTCTAATTGTACAAATTTAGAAGAAATAATTCTCCCACGTAACCTCAAACAAGTTGGCGGAGAGATATTTAATAATTGCTATAAACTAAGAATCTACTGCGAAATAGAATCCCTTCCAAGTACGTGGAGTGAAAATTGGAATGCAACCAATAGACCAGTTACTTGGGGATATTAAAACATAAACCACATTATGTGGTTTTTTTGCCGTAAATACGTAAAACTTTAACTAATATAAAGTTGGAGGTAAGCTATGAAGAGATTAATTATAATAGTATTTTTAATATTTGTATTCATTAGTGTGAAAGTAAAAGCAGCAGATATATTAATAACAACGCCAAAAACAATCAATGAAGAATATATCTGTAGTGAGGAATATATTCAGTTTAATGATGTAAACTGGGATGAGGTTGGGAGTGGTAAGGTAAATTATTTTGATAAAAATAATTTAAATTTTAAAACAAAAAATGTGCTAATTAAAGATATAGAAAGTTTAAAACAGGGAATTAATATACCTATTGAATCTTCTGTTGCTATTGATTCTTCAGTAAATATTAGTAAAATTATTTATAAAAGCGATGATGAATTTTTTATTCTTGGAAAATTGGATAATAATTATTATCCATATCCTTCAGAGTTAGACAAAGGATTTGCCTATCTTGCATATTATAAAAACTATTCAGTGCAGTGGGAGAAACTATTTAAAGAAAACAGATATGGTAGATTAGTTGATGGAGTGTTAATAGATAGTGGTATTATAATATATGGTGAATATGATAATCAAAGTCAAAAAACAAATGTTTTTGTAAACATAATATCTTTTGATAAAAAGGTATTATATGAAAAGGAAATCGAAGGAAGCTTAAATGATTATGCAAAGGCTATATATTATATGGATAATGTTATTACTTTTTGTGGTTTGACTGAATCAAAAGATCGAGATTTTATGAAATATAGTGAGGTTGGTTATGATATATTTATAGGAAGTATTCATTTACCAACTAATGACTTTAAACTTCAATTAACCGGAAATAGAGGTAATGACATTTATATTTCAAGCGCATTTTTAAATGGAAATCTTTATTTATATTGTTATTTTAAAGGAGAGGGCTTTTACCATAACAATAATGGAAACATGCAAAACTTTAAATGTATTATAGAGGCTGATTCAAGACTTGATTGTAGTGTATGGGCTTCATTAGAAGATCTTAATAATGAATTAAATGATACAATCTTTATATTTGGTGATAAGATTTGTATTGCTAATTTTAGTTATGGAGATAGTATAATTCATTTTTGGCTATTTGATTTGAAACTAAACTTTCAAATTAGAAAATCATTAAAGATAAATAACATAAGTAAAATAAATGAATATAAAATTGCAACAAATAATAATAATTTTTATATAACTACTCTTGCAACAGATACAAAGAATATTCCAGTTATTACGACTCATTGTATTAATAATGAATTTAATGAAATTTCCTACTATTCAACAACCACTATAAAAACAGATAGTAAGATATTAGATTTTATATTCTATAATTCAAAACTTAAAATTAATATCTTAGATAACTCAAATTCTAAATTAAATATAATTGATTATTCACATTTAAAAATTCAAGATTATAAAGTAAATTTTGATAAATATTATATAAATGATTATAATGTGATAGTTAATGGAAATATTGTATCTAAAAATCGTATTTCAAGTAATGTTTCTAATAATCCGTATGGATCATATTATGATATCTACTCTGCACTTTTAGATGATTTTGAATTAATACTAGAGATAGAGAAATTTTATTATGATTCTATAAATTTAAAAACAAAAGAAGAGTACGATCTTGGAACGGTTTTAAAATTTAATGGGACTGGATATCTAAACGATGAATTGATAGCTAATAATTATAAATTAAATGAAGCTGGGAAATATGTTTTAGAAATCGTAGGAAATTTTGATGAGAGAAAAGTTATTAATTTTACTGTGAAAGATTTAAGTTATAATCCGATCCCCTTAGAAGAAATTGTAGTTGGAGTAATCGAAACTCAAAAAACTAGTAATAGTATTAATCGAAATATAGAG
>JBAYTA010000003.1:0-48781 GCA_041675865.1 Bacilli bacterium
TATCCACACACACACAGTGTAGTATGTACACACCCCTTAGGGGTGTGTACATACTACACTGTGTGTGTGTGGATATGGTATGCGCCTGCGCACTATGTGTGTGTGCGTGCCTTGTGTGCATACCCTCTCGCAGTCCGTGGCTTTCTAGTTGCCCATCTTGGGCAAGCTAGATCCTTCCGCCACATTGCACCTATTTGATAAATATATCTCAAAGATATACTAAGTATATTTAAAAGATATATTGTGTATATTCGTAACATATATTAAAGATATATTATAGATATACTTAGTATATATATCAAATATCTAATAGATATTTCAAGTATATATATCTTTATACTTGTTTGAATTTTGGCTAAACTTGTGATGAACCGATGTTTAGTTGAGCGTATATAACTCAATGTTTGAGTAATATATCTCTTGTATATTCAATAGATATAATATATCTTTAATATATTTCATAAATATCTCTAAGATATAGACTATTGTTATATATTCAATATACTCTAAACATATCTTTTAAATATCTTTAGAGTATATTTACCTTGTATATATCCTGCATATCTTAAATATATATTTCAAGTATAGCATATTTATTATATATCTCATATATAAACACTTTAAGATCATACTCTCTTTAAGCCATAAATGGCTCTTAAATCGTTTAATTAGTTGGTGAAGGTAAGTTTATGTGTGTTTCAACATCTTGCTTTTCTTTGTTTAACTTATATTGACTTCAAGCAGAAGCTCTATCGCTTCTATGTCAGCCCCCAGCTTCTTTAGCTGTGGCTTTTGACGATGTTGTCTGGCATTCTAAAATCTATAGATATGCCATCAGGATTGTCTATAAAGTCGAGATGCACCATGCGAGGCTCATCTATATTGTATTTTTTAGACAAGTAAACCACTATTGATTGCGTACCAAAATCTGTAAGCTCAACCACTTTTTGTATATCATCTGTGTTGATGTTGTGTCTTTGGACAAGATAGTCAATGATGTTATCTATATCATCTCGGCTAAAACTCGCCTCTCTTTTATGCTCACCTTTAAGTTCGTATAGTATGTTGTGTCTCATTTTTTACCTTTTCTAAGATTTTTATATTATAGTATTGTATATATCTTAAAAATATACAATATATTTATATTGGCTTTGAATATTTTAAATATCTTTGATGATAATAATATTTGATTCAACATCAGGTAAAATTGCACTAACAGTTAAATACAGATCGCCCTTTTTAAAAGTTTTAGTATTGTTAGCACCATAACTTTCTATTCTAATCATTTGATTATTTTTTATATTTTTTGGTATTTCAAGAGTTATATCTTCATCAAAATATTTTATTTGTACATCCCCACCAAAAAAAGCCGTTTTTAGTGGTATGTTTATAGTTGTATATAGATCATCACCTTTTCTCTCATATTCATTTGATCTTGCAACTTCTACTTTTATAAATAAATTGCCAATTTGATTTTTGAAAGATTTACCTTTTTCTTTTACTCTTAATATTTCACCGTTTTTTATTCCAGCCGGTATCTTTACATCAAAACTAGAATCATCAATAAATACTATATGTGTACCCCCTAGGATAGAAACTGAGAACGGAATTATTATTTTAGTTTGCAAGTCTAAATCAAGCGGTTCAACACTCACTTTGCTATAATATTTATCAATGGAAGAACCTAATTTTATAAATATTATAATTGTAATTATTATTAAAATTAAAGGTAGTATTGATTGAAAATTTTCCATTTTTTATATCCTTGATTTTTTTGTGATCTTGCTGTATTCTTTAAATCTTATAGTAGCATCAGCATACATTTTTTCTTGTGTATTTTTTTCAAATGTATTACTAATCCATTGCAAATAGTTATCATCCAGTTGCGCCCATATTGTATCTTTGAATTTACCAAAAGCAATAGATGATTTTTCCGGATCAAAGTTAAAAAAGGGATTTTCTGCTCTTCTTTTAATTTCTGCATAGACAAGATTATGATACTGAGTACCTTCAAGTGTTTCGTCCAATGCCCAGTGCAAATAATTTTGTGGTATATCTTCCCAACTGTACCCTGAATATTTACCAAACAAACATTTTTGTTTATATAATGGTAATTGTACAAATTCACTATCACTTACAAAATATATTTCTAAATTTTGTTCTTTCGTGTACATTTCTAATTTTTCTTTAGTCCAATATGATGAGAGAGTAAAACTGTTTTTGCTTAATAGAAATTTGCCATCAAGGCTTTTTATTAATGTAAAAAAATTATTATATGTATTGGCTGTAAGCTCATCAGCATTAAGAAATTCATAATTATTTTGGTTATCTAGTTCTTGGTGATATAATTTAATAATACCCATGCTATTAAACCTTTTGTTTAAATACTGTAATATGTGATTTTAGGAGATTTTAGTTTAATTTACTTTAAAGGGGTGTCGGACTTGTTAAGTTTTTAGATATTTATCACATATTACGAATAAATTATAGCATATTTTCTTTAAAAAGTATATATTATTTCAAAGAAAATATAATTTTTTTACATTGCATGATTTTTTCTGTTTTTATTCCCTCCGGTGAGTTCTTGCTCTACTTCGTTCAATCTTTGCTTTACTGCTAACAATTCATTTTCTTTATTAAACCCTTTTTTTAGTTCTTCTTCTACAAATTTATTTTCTGCTATAGCATTTTGATATTTTTCTTCTACATGGATTATCTCATGCGATAAGAAGTTCAATTCTCTATGCAATCTATTTGGAGTAGCAATATTCGATAAACTGCTTGCATCAGTTTGTATCTCTTTAGTATCTCCGTTCGGAATTTTTATAAAAAGTGAAACATTCGCTTCTTTAAATAGATTTGAATTGTAGTGTTTCAAGTCTTCTGCTGTAATATCAGTTTTGCCGTTAAACTCGATTTCTAATTTCATATTCCCAAAGTATCCGACTACCATGTCTTTTTTAATTTTTGACAAAATTGAAAAATAATGGTTCATCTCCCCGCGTGTAGTCAAATACATATTGTCATCTTCTAAATTTTTCAATATTTCACTATATTTTTCTAGTGAATTTTTACTTAATTTATCATTTTTGTTATTAAATAAATTATTTTCAAATAGATTAATATTGTGTTTTAAATGTTCTATGACATCATCATCTTTTTGTACTTTGAAATAAAAGATCTTGTTTGAAATTTCAGTGATGTTCTTTTCATTTTCGGCAATGCTTTTTTGATTTGCTTCAACCAAATTATCATAAATTTCATATTGTATTTTATGATTTTTTGCAATTTCATATTTTTGATCATAATTGTCAATAATATTAAGATTTTTATGTAAAGTATCTTCTAGTCTTATAAGATTGTTAAAATAAGATTTTTTTAGATTATCCAATTCTTTTAGTTTTTCATTTAGTTTTAATTGCTCTAAAAAGAGAGGATTACCGCTTGAAAGTGCTTTCATTTTAGCACTACTCATACTTTCTAATTCATTATCATCTTCAATTTCTCTTTCACTGCAAGACAATTTTATTTGCTCAATAAATTCGGCTTTTTTCTTAATAATATCCCACAAGTTTTCATCAAGAGTGTCTTTTATAGCATATCTAAAAATTTCAATTTCAAAATTTTTGTTTTCTCTATGATGTTCTATAAAATTATCAATATTAATATTGAGATTTTCTACAGTTTGCGCAAACTCTCTTGTTTTTTCTTTTTTTAGTTCCGGATCAGTTTCTTGCAAAGAATCATTGAATTGATTGAACATTGTTGCAATTAAGTTACCTTGTCTGATTATTCTGCCTTCCCTTTGCTCCAAATCTGACGGCTTCCAAGGGATATCAAGATGATGTAATGCAACAAGCCTATTTTGTACATTAACGCCTGCTCCAAGCTTAGGAGTAGAACCAAGCAAAAATCTTATCTTACCGTCATTAACATCTCTAAAAAGTTCTAACTGTTTTATTTGTGTATCATAGTCGTGTATAAATGCTATTTGATTTTCAGGAATACCTTTATTTATCAAATTTGCTTTAATATTGTTATATATATCAAAATTAATTTCAAAACTTCTTGTATCCATCTTTTCGATCTCTTCGTAAGCTTTTTCTACCATTTCCTCCGTTGATTGTAAATCTTCGGTAATTGCTAATAATTCAAGATATTTTATTCTTTCTTTTTCATTTGATTTTTTAGGCGTACCAATATCGCTAAATATTAATTGAGTACCTTTAAAATAATCAAATTCATAATATTTTGTTATAGCTTTATTTATCAATTGATTGATTTTGTTATCTTCACTATCAGGTAATTCTGAATTAATTAATCTCATGTCAATAGATGCTTTTTTTGCATCAGTTGTAATGGATAGCATATTATCATCGCCTTTTTTCAAAGGATATGTAATATTTTCGCTTCTTCCAATAAGAGAATGTTTAGGATATTTCCCATATTCATCAGGTTCGCCTAAAAATTGTTTTTGTTGATCATTTTTGTCATTGATAACAAAAGTATGCGCATTATTTTTGAGTTTTGGGATATTCAATTCTTTGCCGACAAGTTTCATATCACTGATCATTTGTTGTCTTGTAATAATGTCCGCCGTTGATTTATACATATTCATCAGTTCAGGCAAATTTTTATATCTTGATAATCTGTTTACTAGCTTGTGTTTTCCGGTTGGTGACAATTCCCATGTTTTTTCAACTTTTGCAAATTGTCTGATCCAGTTATCTAAATGCAATATGCCTTTTTTTTCCAAATCTTTATAATTAATATATTTACCTATTGTATATAGCTCAACTAATGAATTTGATATAGGAGTACCGCTCAAAAGAGCAATGTTTTTACCATCAAAATTTCTATTAAAATATTGTGTTTTAATATAAAAATCCCATGCTTTATTTGAACCCTTTGGATTACCCATACCGCGAACATTATTTAATTTACTAATAAATTGTAAATTTTTATAGAGATGCGCTTCGTCAATTGTAATAAAATCAATTCCAATTTTATCGATGTATATCTCATCATCTTTTGGAATGGCATTAACCAACTTATCCAATTTTACCAATAAGTCTTTTTTTTGTTTTTCCAATTGTTTAATAGTCTGTTTTTTTACATTGTATTGCATTTCACCATCGTCATTGATAGTAACGATTTGTTCGTCTAGTAGTTCAACTGTTTCGTTTATCATGTCTTGCTCTAAATTTTGTGGGTTATTGATTTTATTGAGTTGAGAGTGTCCTATAATAATTGCGTCATAATTATCAACTGACATTTTCATAAAAAGTTTTTTTCTGTTTTCCTTGGTAAAATCATTTTCATTTGCTACAAGTATTTTTGCATTTGGGTATAGTTTCATAAAATCTTTACCAAATTGTTCAACAACGGTTTTAGGAGTTGCGATCAGTGCTTTATTAATAATACCAAGTCTTTTCATTTCCATTATGCCAGCAATAGCAGTAAAGGTTTTACCAGTTCCGACCGTATGATCTAAATATACTTTTCTATCTTGAACCATTCTATATACCGCATTTTTTTGGTGTGGTCTTAATTCAATGATATCATCATCAACTTTGCCTTGAAAGGTTAAATGCCCACCATCGTATTTTCTTATAACTTCGCGATTAAAAAGATTATTATATATAGTTTCTAGCTCATTGCGAGCTTCTCTGTCACCAAGAATAAATGTTTCAAATTCTTGTTTAATTTGTGTTAGTTTATTATTAGCATTTGATGTTTCGATTTCATTAAATACTTCTTTGTCGTCAATTTTGTCATAAACTTTAAGTTCGCTCATATTGAACCCTGCCATGACTATGCTTTTTAAATTTTTTCTTTTTGTAGCATAAGTTAATTCAGCGTAGTCTTTTGCTCTAAAATAAGCATTAAAAGAAGATGAAAATTTATCATAATGGACACTTGTATCATTATCACCGGTAATTTTAGTTAAAAATTTTTCATAGTATTTATTTGGTATCCAGTTAGAACCAAATTCAAAAGCAATATCGGTAATCTGCACGTCTTTTGGCAAAATATTGAATAGATCTTTTTTGTAATTTAAATTTATTTCATTTTCATGTTTTGTTTTGACATCACCGCTTAAAAACTCTTCTTTTGTAATCCAAATATCATTATACTTATAAAGTAATTTTTTATCTTCTGCTTCTTTAATAATTATATCTTTACTGCTATCACGAAGTTCAGATATCAAATTCAAATCAACTTTGCCTTTAATATTGAGTGATATATTGATTGCATCTTCTAAATTATCTGCTTTGTCAGGCATTAAAAAAGGATATTGTGTTCTTGTCATAAAGATAGGTGCTTTTTTAGCACTTTCTTTTTTTATACTTCTTGTTTTGTTGGTTGAACTTTGTTCTATTGTTTCGTTTTTATAATCTTCTTCCAACACCAAAAGAGATATAGATCTGCTATCATTAGAAAAAAGTCTTTTGTTCGTTGATTTGTTTAAATACCCAAAATCTTTTACATATTTGTCATAAAGTTTATTTAGTTTAGTTCTCTCTTTTTCTATTTCTGTGTTATCGTTTTTGTCTAATTGCAATTGCAGGTTTTTAAGATTTTCAAGACAATCGGCGATATCTAATTGGCTTTGATAATTTAAAGCCGAGCTATCTCGCAAATTATTATTAACAACTAAATATCTTTTTTCTTCATTGACATCATCTACTCTCATAATAATTTTATTATCAATTAAAGCTGTATGTCCGACTTTAATATTTACATCAAAACCTTGTTTTTTGTCTTGATTTAATTGTTCATTATCAAGATCTAAATAATCAAATATTTTTCTGTTAAGATGTGTATCGTTGATTTTTGTAAAAGCTCTATCAACTTCTTTTTTTATATCTTTAGTATCATCAAATTCAACTGTACCTTTAATGCCAAACTGAGAAGTTGTATCTTGCCATTGCCCTATGATCATATCTTGGTTATTTACAAAATATTCATTAAATTCTGTTTCAACTTTTTTTATTCCTGCATTGTTAATAAAGTTTTTATCATCATCTATAAGCTTGATTTCATTTCTAAATCGTTTTCTGAAAAAAATAACATCTGTGATAACTTCTGTTTTTGCATTATCTTTAAAGGCGGTACTCGGTAATCGTACTGCTCCGAGAAGATCTGCGCTTTTGCTAATGTCTATTTTAGTATCGATGTTCTTACTATCCAAAAAAGAATTAGTAATTACAATTCCCATAATTCCGCCTTCTTTTAGCGAATCAAGAGATTTTTTAATAAAATAATTATGTATCGTCAATCCATCAATCTTCGATGAACCGTAAGGCGGATTTGATATAACTAGATCATATTCTTTTTCTATTTCAAATTTTTCAAAAGGTAGATTATACACATTTGCCTTTGGTGCAAGATGTTTTGAGATAATGCAACAATTTTTATCTATATCGACACAATCTATTGAACTGCTGTCATAAAGCTTTTGGGGCATAGTCTGCAAGAATATTCCACTACCAACCGAAGGTTCAAGTATTCTACCGCCTGCAAAGCCCATATTTTCTATTTTATCCCATATGCCTTGTGCTACATAAGCAGGAGTATAAAAACTGTCTAAAACTGTGCTTCTAGCTATTGCATATTCATCTCCGATTAAGAGTTGTGGCAAATTTTCTTTTAATTCGCCGAACTTGCCGTTTTCTCTTATTCTATCATTTGACAAGTTTGAATAAAAAGCATTTTGGATACCACCCCATCCGGTGAAATTTGATAATTTTTTTAGTTCTTCATTGCTTAATGAAGTTGCTTGTTTATAATCAAGATCAAGTGATTTGATCAGCGATAACGCATTGATGTTATTTTCGAGTTTTTCTATATTAGTATATTTGACATCAAGATAATCAATTTCTTTGTCAAAATTATATTTTTGTGGTTTTTCTTTTTTAAGTTGAACTTCATCTACTATATCTTTTTTTATTATAGGAATAGTAGTTTTAACCAAATCAATTGTCTTGATCGTGTTTTCTTCTATTTTTCTTTGTTGTAATTCTTGTGAGTATTGTGTTGATAGATTATATAAAGCTTCTAAATTTGAAGTGATTTTATTATTCGCCGAGTAATGTTTATACCAATCACTATAATTATTTAAAAGTATTACTTTTAAATGCTCATTAATATAATCATTTTCATAGTTATTTAGTTCTTGTTCAAATAAGATTTTTTTGTTGTAATATATTATCCCAGTTTGACCGAATAGATCATGGTTAATTGCAAATTCTAAATCATCAATATTCATATAAGTAACCTCTATATTTTATTTTTATAATTATAACCTAAAAAAACAAGTTACTAAAATAATATATACTTTTGATAAAAAAACTATATTAATTATCTTCTTTTGACAATTTTTTTAATATCGTTTTTTTCGGATTGATGTAGTTCTTCTTTGTTTTCTAACACCGACCATCCCATTTTGTTAATATAAGCTAGTGCATCATGATCATTTTTATAATCATCTTTGATTTTTGCAATACC
Organism: Bacilli bacterium; assembly: GCA_041675865.1. Taxonomy (GTDB): domain Bacteria; phylum Bacillota_I; class Bacilli_A; order ML615J-28; family CAG-698; genus DUVT01. Next base: position 8,512 of record JBAYTA010000003.1, read on the forward strand.
CTTATCAACCAATGCAACTGTTTTATAATCGCCGTTCTCTAAAGTTTTTTTATCCCAAACAACGGCATCAACTCCGCCCATATGCCCACATCCAAATCTATTTTCAGTATCTTTTTCTATTCCTGCTTGTTTATCGTTATTGAATAATTTAGGTTGGATACCGTCAAAAAATTGAATTGCATTAATTGGATATCCGGTGCATAACCCACCATCATATTCTTGAAAATCTATATCTTCTTCAAATTCATGATTTTCAACATCCAGCCCTTTGATTTTATTTAGATCACATTCATATTCCCATATGTCCATCATATAATTAAAGTATTCTTCACCCCTTATATTATCCTCACCTTGATCTGTTTCCCAAATATGATAAAGTAATTTTTCTGAATCATCATAAAAACACACTTTGCCATTGTCCTCTAAAATTTTTGCTAAATTTTCATCACTATATGATTCTCTATCATAATTAAACATCTGTTAGCTCCTTTTTATATTGATAATTTATTTTGTATTGCGTAAGAATTTTCAAGTTTTTTATTTATGACATTACTATTAAATTTAAGTTTGATGATTCTTTTTAAATTTAATTTTTCTTCTTCTAATTTTGAAATAATATCATTGTTTTTTTTATTAATTTTTTCAATTTCATCAATAGCTTTTGCATATGATACATCTATTAAGACAACCGAAAATAATACAAAATATAAGAATTTCATCTCTTCTTCTTTATAATTTTATGTAAAATATTCATCACCGGCAATCTGTTTTTGTCAAAATATCGATATGTTGAATATTTAAAAACCGGAAACATTAAAAATGTAGCTACACCCAATCCTTTGACATTAAATCCAAAATATAAAAAACAAAGAGCCGTTAATATAAAACCTGCTTTTGTGAAAAACATCATAAACAAACCCAATTTAATTTTATATTGATCTTCATAGATAATATCTCTAAGATTATTTTTTAAGTTATCATTATTTGTCATTTGATTAACTTATCCAAGTCTGCAATAACTTTTTTTTCATTCACTTCATTGGTGCTTGTTCTTGCTTTGCTGATAATCAATTGTGCTTGTTCTTTTAGTCGTTCGCCTTCTTGTTTATATTTATCGATTATTTGAGCTTTCCAAGCTTTCTGCTTCTCTATTGCAAAAACTACTTTCGCGCGATCGCCATCTCTAAACTTATCAACATATTCTTTTGTTGGATTAACAACCGCAGGTTCATATTCTAATAATAGTTTTTGTTTGATTTGAAAATCGACATACCTGTCTACCATTTTGCCATACTCATTATTTAAAGAATCACTGACCGCTTTTTTGCGATCCTCTCTTTTAGTTGTTTCTTGATCTGAACCACTCAAATACGGATATGTCTGATTAACTTTTGTAAATTCTTTTATCGCGTGTTTTTTAAGTCTATCGGAAGATATTGCTACTCTAAGTTCGGAAAGCATATCAACTCTTTCATTTAATGATTTTTCATAGTCATCAACGGTAGAATATGCTACATTTATTTTGTCGTTTCTAATTGCTTTTGGATCTTGTGATGTTGAAGAGTTTAGAATATTTTTGTAAACTTCTACAGTCGCGTAATCATTTTCACTGACTGCTGTCCCAAAAACCGTATTTTTATTAGCTTCTTCATAATTATATTGCTTTTCATTATTATATGTTTCTTGCATTTTGAGATGTGAATTACTATCAAAATTATTTGTAGTTGCACCGATATCTAATTTTTTATAATCACCAAATGTATTGGCGCAGTATTTTTTTACATCAATCACATTCGTTCTTTTTGAAAATCCAAATGCAGATAGGTCGGGCAATTTGGAGCATGGATCAGGTATATCCATTTTGCCCAGGGCTTGACAAGCATTGAGCGAAACTTCAGTCAAACTACCGGTATTTGATGTTGGAGTTTGAACATAACAAAAATCTAATGCCGGAGCATATTGTGAGCCGAGTTGATTTAAAGCTAATGTTTGTAGTTGCTCTTGATATTGCGACGGTGCTACACCTCCTATAGTCAAATAGTTACCTAAAAAACCCAAAACATCATCAAACAAAGAAGCTTTTGACACTCCTAATCCGGCAATAAAAATTAAAAATCCAATTGCTATATTTTTTTTACCTATTTTCATCTTTTTCCCCTTTTTTTACTTTAAATTTTCAGTATTAACATATACAATATTTGCAACACGAAAATTTGCATGAGTAACATAATCCATCGGCAATTTATTTTCAACATTTTTTAATGTCTTTAATTTTGTATTTTTAAGAGCCAAATAATTAACACTTTCAAAATCATTATTATATACCGCGTAATGCAATAAATTATTGTTTTTAGTATCAACTATTTTTTTTAAAGAAAAATCTTTTTCAATCAAATCAACATAATCATATTTTTGATTTGACAATAAACAAGTAACATCGTTAAAATCGATATTTTTGCTAGTATATAGAATATACTTAAAAGTTTTATCATCGTTAATCATAGCCAATTTGCATAGCTCATTATTGTTATGTTGCATATATTCTACCAAGTCCGATCTATCAAGAAAATTATTTTGTGACAATCTTTCCGCGTCATACAATGAAAGTTTTTGAATATTTATGTGTTTGCTAATCTCATAATATGAATGACCGCACCCAATGAATATCGAGCTAGCTAAGCTAGCCGTCAATAATACTAAATATTTTCTCATTTTTTTACTCCATGTTTCTTGTTTATATTTGTTGTAATATTGATTGTTTTTTCAAGCAATAGATCATGTTCTATATCAGAATCATTTTTTTCAATATCGTCTGAAAACTCTTCATCATCAATCAAAGTATTTATTTCTTGCTTGATTTTTTTATTTTGATTTTTATGATTTAACATTCCTATAAACATTGCAGTTCCTTTTTTTAAATTATACTATATTTTTTATGTAATATATATAACATTTTAGTTATTTTACTATTTTAGCTATATCTTCAATATCAATAAAACATCTTTCTTTCTTATTATTTATAGTAGTATCAAAATAAAACACTTTACTAGCATTGTCGATATCTCCATCAAGTGTCGTTTTTTTATTGTATTTTTGTTCAAATTTGCTTTTTGAACAAAAAACAGTAAATTCTTTTTTTGTCATTATTGTTTTATTTTTTTCTATCTTTCCTACATTTATTTTTTCTGCATCAGGATTATTTTTAAATATAAAAGTAAATACTATTAAAGATAAAATAACTCCTGCTATATAAATAAAATTTTTATTTTCTTTATATAGTTTTGAAACTTTAGTCATAGTGTTGTTTTGCTTTGGTTTAGCCGTATTTGTTTTTTTGACATTGGTATTGTTATTCATAGAAGTTACTTCATGGAGTAATTGATTATAGTCAATAGACGATAAAGAAACCAAATCGCTTTCACTTTCAAGTTTTCGATACAAATCTTCTATTTTGTTTTTTATCTTATCAACTTCTTTTACTTTTTCAAGAAGGTTGTTAAAATTATTTTCAAGAGTTTTGTTGTAATTACTTAGAGTTTTTATTTTATTCATCAAATAAATATTTGATATTTTTGTTTCATCAAAGCTATCTATTTTTTTAGATAAATAGTCATCAATTATTTCTTTATACATATCTGTATCTACTTGTATAAATTCTTTTTGATGCTCTTTTTCTTTTGTCACTACCAATTCTTCGTTTGTATCTTTAGCTTCTTGTAATTCAATGATATCGTTTGTAAATTGTTCGCCTTCATTTGGTTCATTGCTTGAGTATTCTTTATCTATTATATCGGCTTGAATATCGTCTTTGTTTGTATCATAAAATTCATCACAATATTCCAAAATACAATCAATATTCTTTTTGTTGAATACTGGAGTATCAAGTTCAATATTCTTAGATATTTGTTCCCATTCGTTCTGATATTCAACCGTTTTTGAAATTATTCCTTCAATAGTCATCATTGTTATTGCTTTTGAATTTTATGTTTTTGTTGTTTCAAAACCGTGATTTTTTCTTCGTTTTTTTCTTGCGCCACATCTTGAGCCATATCGTTTTTATCATTATTCAAAGTTTCATCTTCAACTTCAACTACAATTTTTTTAGAAATGTTTTCATCGTATTTTTTGTTTAACATATCAATGAAAGAAGTAACTTTTGCATTATCAATTTTTTCTTCGTTTTTATATTCTTGAAACTTATAAACTAATTCATCGGCAACAACCGTATTTTCGGCAAAAAGGATGTTGATCTTTTCTGTAATTTCTTTTTCAAGTTCTACACTTCTTTGTTTAACATAAGCTAAAAACTTATCATCACTCATTAACGCTTTCAAAGAATCCGGATTGATATTATTCATATTCGTATTTTGACTATTTTGAACTTTTTTTTCCTCATCTTGGGCAAGTAATAATATTTTCAATAATTCAAAAAATTTCGCAATATTTTGTTCAAGCTCTTTTAACATATTTGCAAAGTGTTTAGTCATATTGTCACTTTCCAAACTAACAAATTTTCTTTGTTGCGCTAATTGATCTTCTTTTATTTTTGTCGCTTCTTTTGAAATTTTATCAATATCACTGCCAATGCTTTTTGCATCATCAACGATCTCTTTCTTTTTGTCGATTTTTTGAGAGATCTCATCATCTCTTTCTAAAATATCATCTATGTTCATTTTTTATCCTTTGATTTAATTGTCATTTTCTATTTGGTTAATAAATCTTTCCAATATGTTCTAATCATTTCAAAAATTGTGCCTTCTCCGCCTTGGTAGTAAAGAGAGTTGTTTATAATTTCCAAATATGTATAGATTAATAGCATACCGATAAAGGTGAAAACAAATGATCTAAATATATTTTTGAATGTATCCTCTCCTTCGATATAACCATTTTTTGTTTTGCTGATTTTAAAAAATGAAACAAAAAACAATATGAATGGCATCAGAAAAACACTATATGCTAAAAAAGATTGAAACACTGGCATAATTAAGCATTGATAAGCATACATTGCTTTTATGCTTTCTTCCGTAGCACCATCCATCCCTGCTTTGCAATCGCCCCAAAAAATATCAAATGCTTTGCCTGAACCAACTAATTTGTATGTTTCTTTTTTAGCTAATATATCCCAAAATGTTACAAAGACCATAAATATAAAAGCAATGACAACTTGCACGATATATATTTTGATGATTGCTTCCGCCAATGAATAATTTTTTTTCTCATCAACATCATTATAGATACTTATCACCCCAAACATGAAAGGCAAAACTGATATTAATATCGCGATAGTGCCAAAAATATTGGCAATGATAAGCTGTTCTTTTGTCATATCTTAGAGCCTTCCGGCATAATTATTTTAAGCGTGTTAAAGTGCAAACCTAGCTTGTTATAGCCTTTAAACGGTGAATTATCGCTCAAAATTGTACGCGTGCGCAAATCAAAATATCCGGTAGCAATAATATTATATTTGCCAATTTTTGTTTCATATTTATTTTTATTCAGATCATCTTTTCCAACCCAAGTTTGCAAAGTAACATCAATTGTCATATCAATTTTAAAAGTATTATCTTTTTCTTCGAATGAATTAATTTTGCTACTATTGATCGAAATAAAATGAGGTAATGTATTTGCTTGAGTTTTGATTTTCAATGCTTCTAAATAAGCGTTCAAAAATCCCATGCCGTTGTTGGATATAGTTAGTGCGTCAGTTTCTTCGTACTTGCCACTATCGTTTTTCATAGTTACAACTATGCTTTTGCCTTTTTGTTTATCTTGCAACATCACATACTCAAAAAACTCTTGCAAATTTTCTGAATTTTCCAAAACTGATATTGGAGTTTTAAACTCTGAAATAGAAAATCCTTTGGTGATTTCACTTCTTGATACAATCAACAATTTCAAAGCCCTAGCAACTGTGTTTCTTTCTTGCTCTACGATCATTTTTTGTTTTTCGATTTCAACGACCGTGCCATTGTCGGTTAATCCAATGACCTTAGATGTATTTTCATTCAAGATCTTTTTCATATCTTCTAATTTGCTGTTTTGTGACATGATACTAAAAATGACAAAAACAAATACCAATAAAGAACCTCCTGCTACAAGCAGAAAGTTTTTTATTACAAATCTTTGAGTAATTTCAAGATAATCTTTATTGCTTATTTTCATTTGCAGATCCCAGTTTCTTTACAAAACCAACTTTTTTCTTGTTCATTGTTAAAACTACAATTATAGCCATTTGAATTTTCTGTGCAATTTAATCCAAATTTATCTATATTGTCTTTTGTTTGTTGATTTTTTGACAATGACAAAATAGAAGATGATTGATTGTTTGCCAATACTTGTGTTGCTATTGGTCTATTAGAAGTGTTTGAAGTTGCTTCAATAACGCTAATAGGAGAATTTTGTGGTGCTGTGTAAGCATTGGTATATATATTTTGTAAAGTTGGTGCATTATCGTTGCTAGAGTAGCTTAAATTTGAAACATCATCTTGTGTTGGTAACAAATTTATATTTGCTCCATAAAAGTGAAAAATATCGTCTATATTCATACTTTTTCTAATATCACATCCGAGTGATTTGATGCTCATTGCTCCGCCATCCATATTGGCAACAAGCTTAGGATAAGTTACAAACTTATTTTTAAGTGCATATTTGCCTGCTTCATATGCTAAAATTTCGCTAGAATATTTTTTAACGATATTTAATGCTCTTTCATATCCTTGATTAAACCATTTTTCTCTTTCGGCTTTAATCGCATCATTATAGCCCTTTTGGTAATCCATTTCATTTTTAAATTTCATATTGCTTGATGTTGGTTCAGGATTAATTTGTGTTGTACCGCACCCAACGAACATTAAGCTAGCCAGTGAAACTATTAAATATTTTTTCATCTTATTCTCCTATTCTTATCTGTTATTTTTAATGTTAAATTGTGTTTGTTGTTGTTGCTGTGTGGTTAAACTGTTTGGTGTCAAGTAAACATTTAACACACTACCTTTTTTGATGTAATATAACCAAGGCAAATCGTTTTGTGTCAAATTGTCGGCAACCTTTGATATTCCCTGCACCACACCGCTTGCAAGTCCAATAATTCCATAATCTCGATAATCATCGCTTGTCGGTCTTCTTGTATTTGTATCTTGTACAATCGCTATACCGTCACCGCCTGAAATGATAGTAGATTCTTGCGTAGTCATTGATTGTCTTAATTGGTCAATTGCTAAATTAGAAGCTTTTCCCAATCCTCCGGCAACGCCACTACCAAAAGAATTAACATTTTTTCGCAATTGCTGTGTATTTATATAAGTTGCTATATTGTTACTGCTACCGGAATGATTTGTTATATATGACATTTTTGGATCTATTTGTACAAAATTATCAGAAGAATCAATATAATGCTGTGGAATTGCCGTTAAAGAAAATCCTTGATTATTCGGAATCAAATTCATCACTAGATCAATAAAATTTCCTTTGCTTGTTTTACATAATACTTTCATCATCTGTGAATTATCCGCTACCATAACATCATCGCTTACAATACAAGTTGCTTTTATTGCACTGGCAACTCTTTGATTGTAGTACCGTTGTGTTTGTTGATTTTGGTTATATGCAATCATTTGGTTATTTTTTGCTGTGATCAAAGATGTCGGAACAAATGAACTATTTTTAGATTGCTCAACATAGAATTTTGTTTTTACATTATTCATATTCATATTTTGTTTATACACAAATATTTTTTCATTTGTGTAAGATTTGTTTGGTGCATAGATAACTTTTTTTTGATTGGGATCTACAAATTCCGCCGGTTGTGTAGAACTGCTATCTATTACATTATTTGCGCTATTTGCCTGAGAATTAATTACATTATTTGCAATGTTATTTGGCTCTTGCGTAATTTCTTGTTGTATTTGTTCGGTAGATTTTGCTTGTGTTTGTGTTGGTATAGGTAATTGATTTTGCGCGTAAGAACCTATGCTCAACAATACAATCAAAGGTATAAAAATCTTACTTTTATTCATCGTAAAATCCTTGTCTTTTTATGATATTTTCTTGTGTGACAAATAAATTACTGTTATTGCGTACTGTATCGGTATTCAATTGTAATTTTTTCACTTTTCTTATTTTATTCAATTCGATATTCAATTTTTTTTCAAATTCTCTATCGGCTTGACACATAATTTTTTCATTTATCCCATTTGCTTGCAGATTTAAAAACCCCGCAAAGAAAAATAAATATATTATTTTTTTCTTCATGCTATACTCACTTTGTGTTTGGTAGAACTACTGTTTCTCTATCCATACTCTTATAGTGATTTGTCGGAACGAAATTTTTATCAACAATATAAACTTTGGCATCTATATTTTTTTTAATTTCAGTAAAAATATTGTTATATACATAATCATATTTTTTATATCTTCCTCTGAAATTTGTAACAATTTTAACTTTAAATTTTTTGCCGTTAAAATATTTCTCATTTAACATATCTTGAATATATTTTGCATCAGCATGTCTATTTGTATCTGTAAAATACACATAGCCGTTATCAACAGTTACCGGCATAAATCCTTCCATAAAACCGTAATTTTTGATAATAAGGATCTGCTCTTTACTTAATTTATCAATATCAACGCCAACGAGATATTTGCCCTCATAAGTTACATAATCGCCATTCAGATGTTGAACACTAAATTCTCTGTGAATAGAATTCACCGCATTAAAAAACCCTTTTTCATAAGAGCTTGGTGAAAATGTATCTTTGTTATCACAACTATAGCCGGTATATTCGCTTGCATTTAGAATCGTTAATGATGATATCATCAAACCTAGAGTTACTATTTTTTTTGAAATTGCCATTTTATTTTTCTCCTTCTTGTTTTGGTAATGTTATATTTATGTGTTCGGTGTTTTCATCTTTATATTTCACAACCGGAACTTCATTATTATTGTTTTTAAAAACACCGCTATTTGCATTCTCTTTGCCGTAAAAATTTATATTTTGTTCTCTATTGCCTATTAATACAAAGAACATCACGACCAAAATAACCAAAATGATAAATCTAGTATTTTTATTTACAAAAGATTTTACTTTTTGCTTAAAACTCATTTGCTATCGACTTTCATGATAAAATTTGTTTCACCAATTTTAATATTTCCATTGATATTGTCTTTGAAAAAAGTATAGATCGTATTGTTTATATTGATCATGCTTCTATGTGTAGGCATTTTTTTATATGCTTCATAATATCTTTGTATGACATCATTTGTATTCAATATTGCAGGATAAGAATACGCTATAATCGGATATATTATAGAGTGCCTATTGTTTGGTGTTTTTGTGATTAAAAAAGTAGATGATTTAATTTGATCACCTTCTAAATATGTAACAACTAGGTTACTTCTTAGCAACGCATTGTTGGGTATCACATCAATTCTATTGTATTGAAAATTCGGTTGAACTGTCGGCGGATAAGCATACGCATTGGTGATTGTCGCACTTTTTGGCAATAAAATAGTTTGTGGGTAAGACGGGTGCATTAAGATCTCATTTATATCGTTCATCTTTAATTGCTTTGTAAAATTTGCGATTTTAAGATTTTTAATTTCATTAAATGTTTCTTGTATTTCTCTGTCTTTGTTAATTACCGAATTAATCTTTTTTCTATTATTATAGAATTTAAGATAATCCTCTGCAAGAAGATATTCCTCATCAACTTCAACATTTTCTTGCATTACAACTACATTGCTATTTTGAGGATCTTGTGACGGTGAGCCTACGGTATTTCCGCTGTATTGCGGATAAGCTTGCTGTTGTTCTTGTGGTAATTGATTTTCTTGCGGAATTTGATACTCCGCATAAAGCCCAAGAGATGATAAAAAAAGTAGTAAATTTATTTTTTTAGTCATTAGCTTCCTTCTATTGTTAAGATTAACAATTTTAGCACTTTAAAACTTAAAAAAAATAAAATAATGTATATATTTTAATAAAAATACTATATTTTTTAAAAAAATATGAGAAATTCATCTCTCAAATGAAGAGAGATGATAAAAGTTATTTTTGTTTTCTAACTTTTGTATTTGCAGTTTCAGGAGTTTGTTCTTGTGCCGGAACATTTGACGCTTGATTTTCTTTGTATTCTTTTCTAGCGATTTCTGCTTTTTCTTGTGCTTTGTCTGCAATTTGTGTCATGAGTTTTGTATCTCCAAGATTTTGCAAATTTTCTGCTAATGCTTTTTTAGCTTCGAAAGATTTAAAATTTACAAAATTTTTATCATTCTCTTTTGTAAATCCAAGTTCTGTCAATACTTTACTGGCTACCAAAGACGCACTTAAATGATTATGAAGTCCGATATCTATTGCTCTATTATCTTCGCTTGGATAATCTTTTTGCAAATTGTCTTGTATTTTTTTGATCTTATCTTGCAAGAGTTGTGTATTGGTATATTCGTTGTAAATTAAAATCGCACTTCCATATTTTAAAAGTGTAGATTCATTTGGATTTTTTTGATACTCTTTTTTAGATTGATCCATAACATCATGCTCAATCACTTTATTTGCTAACTGCCCATAAAGTTTTCTAACATTTTGTTCTCTGCCATCGACCAACCATTCATTGCTTTTTTCATTCCAAACTCCATCAAGTTTGTTTTTAATAAAGCCTTTGATTTTATAGGTATCTTCACCGCTTATGCTTATCATGTGCGGTTGTTCTTTTAATCTGCCAACTTCTAGTTTTCTTTCTTCTTTTTGTTCCATAATTAATTCCTTTATTTTTTCTTGCTCATTATGAGATTTGATTATCTGTCTAGCACTTTCCATAGACACATTTTGATTTTTTAGTTCAGATGGTGAAATGATTTTTTTATCAATCATTTCAAAGAGTCTGACCATATATGTCTTTGAAATTGCACCTAGTTGTTTTTGTTCTATCACTTCAGATAGTTGTGATCCTTTTTCATATTCAGCTAAGAGTTCAAAAAAAGTATCATTAAAACTTTTCTTTTTTTGCATCATAAAATTGAATCCTTTTAATTGTATCATATTTTTTACTAAAATAATATATATTTTTTACTAAATAAGTAGAAAATTATTTAATATTATACAATAATAATACGAAATACGGAATTTTTGTAAAAATATCTATTGTATATTTCCTTGCAATAGGTATATTGTTTTACATATTATCTTTTATATTTTCTTGAAGATGAAGGTTTATTTAAATTTTTCTCAATTTGCTTTATAATGTAGTCTTTTATTTCTTGGTAGTTTGTTGGAATAGTTTTTGTTGCATTTATTATTGGTTCTCCATGAGTATCTACAATATCTTCTGCTCTAGATTTAATAAGACTTATTATGTCTTTATCTTGATAGGTTATTCTATAATTTTTAATTGTATCTATAATATCACCACCCTTAAAATAATCATTTTGTATAAGATAACAAATATCATATAAATCTCTTAGTTTATTTCTATCTATTAGAAGTAATGATTTTAATTTAAATATACTTTCCACAGATGCTATGTCAATGTTATTGAATTTTGTTCCATTGTCTTTTTTTAAAATTTCATTTTCATATATATTTGAACCTACATTGGTTACAAAATCTACTTTAACTGAATTTATAATAAACCTTCTATGATACTCGTAAACATTTCCCCCATCATTTATAAATTCATCTACTGTACTCTTATTAAATTCTATCTCTTGAGCAAAATATTTATTCAAAAAGTCAAGATTTGGCAATTTTGGATTGTTATAAAAACATATATCTAAATCAAAACTTTCCCTATGATTTAAATGATAAGCTAATGCTGTCCCTCCAATCAATTTTGCTTTATTTGTAATAAACATATCTTCTTGTGACAATGTTCTTAAAAGCTCTAGTGTTTCATTGTTTATTGTTTTCATTTAAAGTCTTTGTTAGGTTATTATAAAAATGTTCCGATAATCTATCTCTATATTTATTCAAACTATCTATTATTTTTTGCTTACCAAAATAGTCTATGAATTTATCGAGAATGCGATTATTATAGCCATTTGTAAGTCCGACTATAATCAAAATATCATCTTCTGTTTTTACATCCAAACTTGTTCTACAAAAACAAGCTCTTGGTATTCCAAAATCAATCAGATCTTGTATCTTTGTCATCTGCTCTCCTTTTTATTTATTATACTAAATTTTTTAGTATTTATTTAAAAACAAAAAATCTCTTGACTTAGTAATTTTCATTCCAAAGAAGTTTGTAATTTTTCAAAAATTCTTGATAAAAATAATAATTAGATTTGTGTTTATAATTTTTAGCAAGCGTAGTATAATCATATTGCGGATATGAACCGGTAGAGCTGTCTTTATCTGCTGTATATACTGTTTTCATACCATAGTAATTGTTTACTTCATCATTAACCTCAATGCTTTTTTCTTCAGGTAGCATTATATTTTTATCATTATAATCAATATAAATATTATCAAAAACGGCTTGAATACTATTTGCTTTCATGTTATCAGTTTGTGCATACGCGTACATATAAGATTTTAGATCTTCTATCAAATTTACATATTGTTGCTTGATGCCAAAATCATTTGCAATATTATTTGAACCGCTATTAGTAAATAAAGCAATCCCCCCTCTTACGCTAGTGTTATTATTAAATCGATCAGCTAATTTTTTAAACAATTGCTTGTTGCCTTGCTCAATATCAAGAATTACATATCTAGCATCAGAAGGTAAATTATATATTTTATATTGGATATTATTAGAATTTAGATAATTTATTATTTGATTATTTTTCCCTTTTGAAATAACTTTGATTAGGTTCGGATTGTTTTTAGATAATGTATATGACAAAGCATATAACATTTTTTGAGTAATTTGCGCTTGCGCGAACTGTTTGCCTTTTGGCAAAGGTATTGAAGAAATATTGACTTTAGAAAATGTTACTGTATTATTTGAAATAACTGTTTTATTGGGTACGGTCTTAGATAAATATTTAATCTGACTAACCATAGCTTGATCTATGCAAATTGGATTACCATTACATTTAATAAGACTGTTATTTATCCAAGCTTTTTGATTTGCTTTTATTGCAGTTGGATTACCGCTATAATTCATAGCATATCTATAGGCATTGAGTAGTGCTATATCCATTTTGTCAAGATGAGGATTCGAACATATAGCTTTTTCTGTTGGTGTACTGGCTTTATTGCAATCAAACGATGCACTCATAGCAAAGCTTATAAATAATGTTGCAACTGTTAAAAATTTCATACTATTTCCTTTTTATTTTAGTTGTTTTGATTTGTTGTATTTCTTCTGCTTTTTGCTGTTTAGATTCTCCACAACTACACAATAAATTTCTTTCATCTCCTATGAAATAAGTTGTTACACTATAATCATTATTTTCTATACTTTCAAAAGAATTTTCATCATATTCCATTTGAATAGAGATGTTTCCTTCTTCATCAGTCTTGTATCTTGCTATCCAATATTCTCTATGCTCTCCATATGTATTTCCTACCCAATATGCAAGTTTACTTATATCGTTATTATCAAACCAAGTCGGCATTTCATAAAGGCGAGTAGTCACATCGCCATCATTTATTGATATTAATTTCCCACTTTCACTTTTATTTTTAGACGATTCGGTTTTATTAAATTGTCCATTCTTAAATTTATCAATGTAATAAATCCCAAGATCAAAATCTTTCATAATTGCCCTTTCGTTTATTGTTATTTTTTATAGCCGTTATGTTCTCTCATTGCCATAAGATTTTTATAAAAGATATCAGGATTAGCTTCAGTACCCAAATTGGATAATAATTTTTTCGCTTCATCATCAGTTACATCTTTGATATTATATATATCTTTCAATCTCTTTTTAATAATTGCAATCCCTCCTTTTTTAGCTAATTTAAAACTAATTACCACAAAAGCTATAACAAAAATTAATACTAAAAAACCATTCATTTCAAATCCTTTTTATATAAAATATTTAATATATTTTAACATGATATATCTTAAATATATATAAAAGATATATCAAATATATTAAATTGGTTTAGAATATTTAGACATATCCCCTGCAACTTGACTACCAATTCCTTCTTGGACATCAATTCCTCTTTCTTTGAAGCCAAAAAGTGACATAAACATATCTTGTCCATTAAAAATAATATAAAATGTTGCTATAACCGCAAAAATGGAAGTAAGCATATTCAATACTGCTCCTAAAACGCCGACATACAATGAGTTCATATCATCAATACCATTACTAACATCATTCAAAGTAAGCCACATAAATAATCCATCTACTTCTTTTTCAACATTGAAAATTGCATCAAACATATGAAACATTGGTTGTATCATTGTTGAATTTATACCGTCAAAAATATTTATCACTAACATTGATACAACAATTGTAATTACAAATATCACCGGCTTTATAGCCAATGCAAAAAATCGCATTAATAAATTTACAATCACTTGTGGTTGATTTGCCGTAAAGGCGTAAGCTACTAAAAAAGGAGTGATTAGATAAAATATCTCTACAGATATATAATAAAAAGATATTGTAAGCATAGACGCTACCATCAAAGCCATCAACGGTAAATATTTAACTATCGTTACCATAACTGAAATTGCAATAATTGTTGCTATCAATGCGGTTGCTGATTCACCGGCAAATTTGTATAAAGGAACTTTTGATACAAAAGGAATAGCTTCTATTATACTTTCTCCCATTGAATAAATTGAACCTCTAATTGCATCTGCCCCCGGCAACATAAGATAAACAGAATTATTAAGTATCCATTGAAACATACCTTTATCGTCATTACTATCAACGGCTTTACCATCAACTGTTTTATATTGTTGTGAATTGTCTTGGTTCATATCATTTTTTAGTTCATTTGTATCACTTACGACTGTTTCACTGGCATCAAAAAATATTTTTGAGCCTGCTATTAAAGGAGCAGATAAAAATCCATTATCGGCGACATTTTTATAAACTGTTTCACTTGTAATTAAAACTCTTGATTTGAGTTGATTATCTTGCGAAGCTTTTTCAAAATTTTGTAATTTTAAGTCGGTATAGATAATATCCTTTTCGAGAATATTCACTTTTCTCAATGAACTTGCACAAGCGTTCATTGTTGGAATATTTGTATAATTATTTCTATCATTTTTATAGCTGTCTTTCACATAAGAAAAATCATCTGTGATCCCAGTAGGAAATTCGTTTCCTGCACCCTGCTTATCACTTTCACTTTTAATTTTATCTGCATCATAATAAGTTCTGCAATTATTTACAATCCCTCTATATGCGTTTACTTGATTTTCTTTATTTGCTTTATCATATCGTATGCTTTTTATCTGCGTTTGGGAATACAATCCGACATCTTTCATCACAAAAGTTACATAACTGTCTGCTAATTTTCTAGTCATACTATCTGCCCAGTCCACGCCTTGATATAAAAACCATCGAGAAAAATTATTAAAATAGTTTTGGTCAATGTTTTTCTTGTCGTTTATGTTATATGTTGTTGATGAAAAATAGAATATAAATAAGACAACAACGCCCAAAAAACCTCTCTCATAAAAATCTTCTTGTGAGTGTAGTTTTGAAAATTTTCTTGTAAGTTTATTTTGAAAAGCAAAAATTGAAGTAAAAGCCAAAGGAAGGATCAGGGCAAAAAAGTTTAGTTCTTGATAATCTTCATTTATTCCTGCGTAAAAATCCATAACCATAACCATTATATTGCCGATAAGATCTTTGCTTGATGATTCTGCAATAGAATTTTTAGCTTCAACCATTCTTCTCGCTTGCGTTTCAGTAGGATTTTCTACGAAAGCTTGTATTTGGTCAAAAAATGAATTCCAAATACCATCTTGCTTAAGTATTTCGCCGTTGATATTTGGATAGATGGTAAAACCATTATTTAATGTGATTTCATTCGCTTCAATTGATTGTTTTATGTTTATAATCTCACCGTCAATTGTCAGCCCTGCAAGTAAATACTTTGAAGCAGTAAGATATTGTTCTCCGCTTGGATTACTATAATCACCTAGCCATTTGTCTTTTATTTTTTGTAGATCCGGACTATTTTTGAGTTCACTGTCAAGATTTTGAAATTGCTCTTTAACTGATTGATCAATAGCATTTTTATTTGGCGGTATTGAATATCTAAGCTTTGTTTGTGGATTGGTATTAACTACTTGATCCAATGGCTTTGTAATATCAATTATGCCGGTCTGTGAGTCTATCTTATATACATTACAAGTCGTTGTGCCTTGCTCATAGTTGATTATATCTATTCTTGTTACATAACCCTCTTTGACTTTAGGACATTCCATAGTGTAATTTCCTGCATTATAGGTCGGTTGAGTATCTGCTTTATACTCTATTATGTTTGGATCTGTACTGCTTGCTCCAAAAGCAATATTTATGCCTATTGATACAAAAATTAAAAATTTATTGATTATTTTCATCGTTTAATTCCTCGATATAATTTGGTAATATATAAAAATAGTGTCCGCCAATATTGTAATTGAATGATATGTTAAATCCCATATTCCTATTCAATAAGTGTTTTTGTGTAAATGGTATTCGTAAAGCTTTTTTATTAGCTTTTTTAGAAACATCAACTTTGCCTTTGTTTTTGATATCAATTAATTTATAATATTTTCCTATATTTTTTTTCTTGTAATCATAATAGATATAGCCTGCTAGGTAAAACAACATGAAGTATTGCATTGTAGAATTTAATACTCTTGCATTTACCAATCCTGCCAAAAAGAAAACAATAATTGCTATAAAAATAAAAACACCATAGATATTAAAATATTCTTTCTTTTTTTTCCAAACAAGTAAAAAGCCGGCAAGGACAAATAATGCAATTAAAATTGCAAATAGATCTTGTATTGAAGATGGAAGTCTTATTGCAAAAAACAATACAAACAAAAAGAGATATTTAATTAAAAATATTTCTTTTGTATCAACTTTTGCATAATAAGATTTTTTATTGCCAATCACATAACTTTCATCTTGGTTTATATCAACATTTGTTTTATAATTTAGCCATAGAAAAAATGGATATTTATTTACTTCTATTGTCTTTTTTTCAATCATTTTTATATCCTTTTATATTTTATGGTAATAAATCTAACTCTAATTCTTCGAGTGTCATCGTATTTTCCTTTATATTTATGGTAGCCAAGGCTTGAATGGATTTGAATGTTTATACGCATCATTTGTATAAACTGCCTTGTTGTAATTTTGATCTGATTTTTTTTCTTCTGCTTCTACTGTATCATTTGCATTTGTAGGTACTGGAATAGGTATATTTTTGATATCATCACCTCCTCCGCTATAAGGAACTGGGAGATTGCTAACTCCTTTATCAAGATAATTATAGTATCCCAAAACCAATTCACCATAACGAACGATCATACGATTATTAATTACACATCCTTTGGATAATCCATTATAAGCAGATGCACCGATTTTAAATGCTTCTATATCAATCGGTGAAGTTGGATACCATCCATTAGGAGTATTTCTTTGTGTATAAGCATAGTTCATCATTTTTTTAACATTTTCAGATTTTTTGTAATTTGTAATTTTGTGCATAAACCATGACATACCTAGAACTAAATGATGTGTTGGATTTTGTAAAGCGGAGTTATATGTAATTGTATTAGCCACACCCCTATAAGGTGAATGTTTTTTAAGCCAAACTATCTCTTGATTGATCTCTTTATAACTTAATTGCATATGCCCCTGCCCTCTTCCGTCACCTGAACGCAAAGCAAGCCCTTTGTTACTCAATCCGGTTTCCTGATAAACAAACGCTTTAAAAAGCTTCCAACTTATTCCAGTTTCTTTTTGCGCCGTCATGAATTGACCATCAAATTTATTTCTTTGCTTTAAAAAACTAAGAGAATTGCCTTTGTCAGAAGGCATATGACAAGTTGTTTTTCCCTTGTCACCCCACACAAAACAGTTTCCTTCCGGTCTTTGTGTTTTTGTTTCAAATTTAACTGCTACTTGCGTAGATAAACTCCAAGGTATCCGACACTCTTTTATACCGTAGCTATACGCTAAATTCACTAAAACCAAAAAGAAAAATAGTATTTTAAAATTCATTGTTGCTCATTGGTAATTTATATCTTGCAACATCATTAAATGTTAATGTGTTTGCACGAGTTTGTTTTATTGTATTATCAGCATATGCAAAATTAGAATTTTGCATATTTGAGATATATTTAAAATAATACATTACGATGTTGCCATAGCCGGTAAGTTTTTTACCGTGTACACTTTTACAAACATCAGCCATTCCATTGTATTTGCTCGTGTAATAAAATGGATCTGAAGGAATATAAGCCATGCTATGTTTGTTTTGTAGAATATGTTTTACTTCGTTTTGGTTCATTACCGAAAAAATCCATACCGCGCAAAGCTTTGATGCTTCCGTCGGATCAGAAAATATTTTTGTTTTATCAACATAGATTCCTATACTTTTGCCATAATTTATTTTGCCATTGATTTGTGATTTAGTAAATTGAAATAGTCCTTTCGCATTTCCTTTATCGCCGATAACAGTCATTGCATTGGGTGCTAATCTTGTTTCTTGGTATGCAATAGCTTTAAGATATCTCCAGTCTATTCCAGTTTCTTTTTGAGCTTGTATAAATCCAAAATCATATTTTTTATTTTGAAGATCATATTTATATGTAGTTGTTGTTGCTTCGCTTGGATAATGACAAATTCCTATTTTCCCATTATCTCCTTTAACTATGCAATTTCCTTTGGTGCTTGACGGCTTGGAGAATATTTTTGAATATTGTGGTTTGTTTTGTAGCCATGGAAGAGTACATTTTTTATCATCGTTTATGCTTTTTGCATATAAGCTATTTGCCATGACAACAAACAACAAAAAAATAATTTTACTTATCATCACTGCATATCACTTTATAAGTGATTTCATCACTATCATATATATATTCTAAGAAAAAATTTTTTGATAAAAATTCTACATCAATATCTATAATATACCAAGGATATAATATTTCAATCACTCCGGTAACTTCATCTACATATTCTATGCTGTGTTTATTTTCACAAGTACATTGTGGGCAATATAATGACTTTATAATTGCTTCTCTTTTTGCATTGCTTGTTATATCTTCCATTACTTTTTCTCCCAAATTGTTGAAATAAAATATTTATTATCTAAATCAAGATAAACCTTATTTTTTGTTCCGTAAGGATTGTTTTTGTTAGTTTGTAAAATATTTTCTAAATCTTGCAAATTAATGATTTTTCCCAAAGTTCTAGTCATATCTTTAAAGAGCCCAAATGGACAACCGGATACTTTGCCATTTTCATATTTTTGATTTTCACATTTATAAACTTTGTCCGTTTCAATAAGTTTACTCTTGCAAATCGGGCAATTGGCACTTACTACACTTGGTTCTATAGTTTTATCAAGAATATTTTTCATAAAATATTTATTTGTGAGATCTAAATATACTTTATCCATAAAAGGAGTGGTGAAAGAAGAATACAAAAATTCTTTCATTGTATCATCTTCAAAAGTGATACCAAGAGTTTTATTTTCTCTCCAAATACCAAAAGCACATCCTTTAATTGTTTTGGTTTTAAAATCATATTCTTGCTTTTCACATTTATAAACTTTATCTGTTTTAATTAAATGCGATTTGCATATTGGACAAATTAAATCTGTTTCGGTATTTATTGAAGCTGTTACATTTATTTTTTTATCACTTATAGACGGTACAATGCTTTTTATAACATCATTAACATATTTGTTAATCATATCATCGAAGGTAGGTGCATACTCTTTATCTTTGTGAATTTTTTGCATTTCCTTTTCAAAATAAGCAGTCATTTTGAGTTCGATAGCATTGCCCACAACATTGAGCAATTTTTTTCCATCTTCGGTTGTTTCAAGACGATCCTTGGCATTAAACTTAATATATTTATATGTTTTAAGCAGTGATTCTATAATCTGCGCTCTTGTTGCAGGAGTACCAAGCGAAAACTTTTCTGCATAATAATCTTCTTCATCTGTAGAAACTTGTTTAGAATATAGTTTATTAACATTTTCCAATATCTCCAAAAGATCCGATTCACTAAGCAAAGCAGGCGGTTTTGTCATATCTTTTTTAATAGCATGATCAAGAAGAGTTACATTTTGATTTACTTCGACTTTAGGTAAAATAACATCTTTATTGTCGGTTTTATTTGTTATGTATTGATAATTTTTAAAACCTTTTTCTTTTTCCGTTTTGCCGGTCGCCTTAAATGTAAAATTATCATCTTTAAGTGTAATGCTTGATGAATAGTATTCATAAGGCTTCATGCAAGCCATTAAAAATTTAGCGACTACATAATCATAAACCTTGCGTTCTAAATCATCTAGCGAATTAATCTCACTTTGTGTTTTTGGCATCCAAGGAACAACCGCGAAGTGTTCTTCGACTTCTTTATCGTTAAATATTTTTTTATTATTTGCATCAAATGATATAATTGAGCCGTTGATATCTTTTTCATAAGTTTTTAATAGCATATTATATGCGTCGCTGATTTTATTAAAAAGTGCAGTTGGTAAAAATCTAATTTCTGTTCTTGGGTATGATATAAATTGTTTTTCATACAGTGTTTGCATTGCATCAGTTATTTTTTTAGATTTTTCTTTGTGTAGTTTGCTAATATTTTTTAAAATATCATTTTGATTAGGGAGAAGATCAGGATAAATCTTTTTAGCTTCTTCTTTTACATCGACAACTTTATAAGTTGTGTTATTAAAAATTTTGTCCTTCACTGAGCTAATATAATATTCTTCTGATAGGCGCGATGAATTATCCTCGCCTGCTATCATATCGGCAATTATATTTTCACTGAAATTGGCTTTAATATTATAGAACGGAGCAGGTATAAAATTTTCTATTTCATGCTCTCTGTGTCTTACGATTTGCATAATGGCGGTTCTTACACGCCCAACGCTAGCTTTTAAATTACCCTTTAATGAAAAAAGTCTTGAAAAGTTAAATCCTACGCGTACATCCGCTAAGGCTCTGCTTCTAGCGGATTCCACATAAGACAAATCTTTTTGAATATCATAACGGCTATTGTACGCATTTTTAAGAGTATCGCCGTCCAATGCTTGTATCCACATCCTAGTAATTGTTTTTTTGCCTATTACTTTTGCATATTCAAGTATTTCATAGACAAGCAAAGAACCTTCTTGATCTGCATCTCCTGCGCTAACTATTTCGGTAATATCGGCTCTTTTAATCTCTTCTAAAACACTTTTTGCTCTAGCTTTAATATAACTATCTCCGCTCTTAATAACCATTGTCGGTTTATCGAGATTGACGAGCGGTAAATTTTCAACTGTATAAGGCGGTAAATCGTATTTTGCTTCCAAAAGGTGTCCGCTAAGAGGAGCAACGACTATATTGTTATTTTCATGGTGTCCTAATTTATTTTTTTGAGTTATACCTAAAGCATCCGCTATATCCCTGCCCAAACTCGGCTTTTCGGCTAAAATTAAAATTTTGGACATATTCATTATTCCTTTTCAAAATATTATATATATTCTATTAAAAATATACTATATTTTATCTTAAATAAGAATTTATTTAATTTTATTTGTTTCATTTGCTTGTTTGTACAGTTCTATAGATTTATAGTAATCAAGTTTTATTTCAATCTCTAATTGTTTTATGATTTCTTTTTCTTGTTCTATTTGTTTTTTTGTGAGTTGATTTGTAGTTTTCAATTTGCTAATCATAGGATCAATATTTTGTTCAAAAATTACATTTTCAATTTTCTCAAAAGAACTATCAATGTTGCTTTTACATCTACAAAGTCCACTGCCAACAAAGTATAATACTCCATTATATTTTATAAAATTATTGTTGTTCAGTTTAATATTTTCTGCATATGCTAAATTCAAAGATATTATAAAAGCTATTAAAATTTTAATGTTATTGTGCTTGCCCATATAATTCAACCTCTTCTTTTGAAATATCTAGTTTAAAGCTAGAACTGCTGTGTTCATTTACCAATACAACGCCAAACTCCGGAGTATTGTTCATAAGCTCAACGGTTTGATTATCAAGCTGTAAAACATCTTTTATTCCGTCAATTAGATGTTTTCGTTGGTTTTTACTTGGAAATAAAAAGAACTTATTTGCAACTTGTTTAATTATGTTCGGCGGTATATGTTCAATAAGCTGAGTAATAAAGCCTATCTTTATGCGATAACTTCTAGCTTCATTTATAAATTTTGCAAGTAATGGTTCGAAAGATTGCTGTGAAGTAACATTATATGCTTCTTCCATGATGTAAGTAATATATGGTCTATTGTTTTTATCGTTGCTTTGCTCTTGTATGAATTTGTCAAAACGATACATTCTCATAAACAAACTAAGAAAAACCGGCACATACTCATCGAGATCTTTTATTGGATCAAAATCAATATGTATAAAATTCGCATCTTCAAAATTGAATTTGTCGTGTCCGTTAAAAATACCAATCGATTCTATAAGCTCTAGTTTAGTCAATAAGCCATAGGCGATAGATGATTGATTTTCATTCTGTTTATTTTGTGTAATCGCTTTGACATTTTTAACCGCTGTATTTAAAGTTGGAACTTTTAAAAAATCATAATCTTTTTCTTTCACATTTTTAAGATTGTCTAGTTTGGAATAACCCAAGTTTATTAGTTCTTTAAAAATTTTTGGATTTTGTTTTTCTAGTGCTTCTATATAATCACAATCATATAGATTATTATTATATATTAAAACGATAATATTTTTAAGCATTGCTTGTTCGCTTGCATTTAGCCCTGCTTTGCCATCTTTATTTTTACTCTCTAAAATAATACTTAACAATAAAATGTTCATTGTAAGTTCATTTTCATCTATTACTTCCAAGCCATCGTCATTAATATATTTTCGTATGTTTACCGGATTAAAAGAAAAATCAGAAATCGAAGTATTCATAAATTTTATAGTTGCCGGAGCTTTTTCAGATAACAAATTTGCTAATAATAATCCGGATTTTTTGATATCAAAATATCTGATTTTATTTTTATAATAAGCATCGCCAAAATTACCAAGTTTAAATTCTTTTTCTTTATCAAAAGATAGATTTAAAACTTGTGATAACATTGCATTTACAAATGTGGTTTTACCGCTACCTTTTGTACCTAATACCCAAAAGTCACTACTTTTATTATAATGGTCGTTTGTTGTTTTGTCAAATCTGTAATTCCAAAAAGCACCATTAATATCAGTTCCATAAAAATCAGCATTATCAACATTTTTTTTATGTGCCGAACCAATAAAACCATAAAGAAAATCTTTATCAATGATCATATCAAAATAGTTATCTCTTGCAATCAACGGAGTAAATTTTAAATATTTTTCTTTATCAATAAATTTTTCAAAATAATCTATGCCTAGAATAGAACCAATTTCTATAGAACTGTTTAGATCACCTTTTGAAAAAAAGATCACACTGTTTAAAACTGCTAATTCAATATTATTATTATCATAATTATAAAGCAATTCTTTAAAAGGTTTTTCTTTTCCATCGATAAAAGCCTGATTTTTTCTAATTGTTATTAGATTCTTGACTACTTCTTTATTTATTTCTATTGTATTAAATATAACGCCTTCCCAGTCTAATCTGAAAAGCCGTGATAATTGAATATTATTACTTCTCTTTCTTGCTTTGTATCCTTGAAATATATTAATTTTGCTAAAATTGTTATAGATACTATCTTTAACGGCTACATTAAAACTTCGCGATAAAACCTCATAGTTAAGATTTTCACTTAAATTGAAATTTGAATGGATCTGTTTTTTTTCGACAAAAAAACTATTATTGAGAAACAACTGATAAATCGTATCAATCATTTCATCATATTCTAAAAATTCTGCTTCTAATTTTTTAGCAATAACACTAAGTAAGTCTTTATTGGAAGAAAACAATAGATTTTTTTGTGATAAGGATTGTTTATAGAATACTTGAGTTAATCTCGAATTTTCCGCATAATTATATGCTTCAAAAATTTTATTAATTGTTGTGTGATCTACAAAATTTTCAAGATTGCCTGCTGATGCTAACTGGATACAATACAATACTTTACTTTTGCTGTTTATATATAGTGCATATGGATCATTAACATCAAGCTTATCAACTGTTAGCGTGTCATCAATTTCTATATAATTTTTAAAATTTAGTAAATAATTAATTCCTTTGCTAACAATATTTTCTATATTTTCCTTGATACTCATTTATTCTAATCCTTTGAAAAAATAATATATACATTTTAGTAAAAATATACTTTATTTTATCTTAGGTAGTTAAAATTTTATTAAAATGCTCATTTATATTAGATTTGAATATGTCATTGTTTTTAAAGTTCATATAATAGCCATAAATTTTGTTATATTTTAAAGAAAAATATCCAAAATTTGTAGAAAATGTATTATTGTTGATAACTAGATTTTTGATGACATTGAATACTTTTGTAATAAAACAATAATAAAATTTTATTTTTTCGGAATACTGTAAAGTTTTAGCTTTTTCAAAAAAAGTTCCAAAAAATTCTACATCATATTCATGGCAATAAGAATCAAGTTGTCCAAAGCTTATAATATTGTGGTTATCCTCTTCGATCGTTGTATCTTTGATAAGTTTTTTAAAAGTTTTAGACACATTGCAATCAATATAAAATTGTCCGTTGTATCCTTTTCGTTTTTTAATTTCCAAAGAAAAGAAATTGTGAATTGTTATACTATTTGTTAAAATATTATTTTCTATTTGTGTAAATATAAAATTAATTAAATCTTGTATCTCCGTTACTTCATTTTCGTCTGCAAATAAAATCATTTTATCTGCAATATCTCTAATAGTTGTTGTTATTTTTTTTGCCATTAACGCTCCTCTACATTTCTAAAAAACTATTTTGTTTAGCATCTTGCAACAACTTATGTATTGCTATGTGTGTAGTCTTTTGAAGTGGCTCAACACTTTTGATCATGCCGTCCAAACAAAAATCATCTATACTGTCATATAAGCTCATTTTTTCGTATAAATATGCAATTTCACTATTTGCATACACGCTTCTTGTTTCATTAATATTATACTCTTTATAGATTTGATTTGCTTTAACATAAATCAGTTCAATTAAACCATTATTAATATAACTAATATTATATTTATCTCTATATAATTTCATTACATTAAGAGCTTCTTCTTTTTGTGGATAATTTACAAAAAACTTTTCACTCCATCGCCCATGTCTAAAAAATTGAGGTTTTTCCAGTGCAATTTTTGTAATATTATTACTTGTCGCAAAAATCATACCATTGAATTTAAAACCTTGATCCGTATTGAGATCATTAAATATTGTCAAAAGTGCGCCGGTCATAGTTTCATTTTCAAGCATTTGTTCAATCTCATCAATGAGTAAAACACATTCTTGCCCATTTTGTTCAAAGTATTCAAAAACCTTATTTAATGTCCGTATCGGTTCAGCTGTTTCCGCAATAGCACTTAAGTTTAGTTGCATTAACGGCAAACCAAATTCTCCTGCAAAACAAGCAACACTATAACTTTTCCCAACCCCCGGAACGCCGATCATAATCACCGGCTTTATACTCAAGCCATATTGTTTCATTTTTAAATAACTATATTTCGTCCAATTTTTGAAACTATCTGCTCCTGCAAGGTTGATAAAAGATAATTTAGTATGAACGGTTTTTAAACCCAATTTGACTTCAATGCTTGTAGCAATATCTATCTTATTTTCTTTTTCTTGTGTAGTCAAAATGCCGAATTTATTTTCTAAATATTTAATAACAAAAATATTGAGAAATTCTTTTGGCGGATAATGATTTGAAATAAAAGCTACTTGTTCTTTAGCAAATAATTTTCTAATCTCATCTGTGCTTGGTAATTGAATTACTTCATTATATTGTGAAAAAATATCTTTTTTATTTTGAGCATTTTTATAATATTCAACATCTTCTGCAACATACCAAATACTCATTTATGCTAATCCCAGCGTTCCTGCCCAATAATCTTGCATTATTTGTGAAGCTAACACGAAATCACCTTCTAGCCAAAAACTTATCAGTAAGCCCATTCCTGCACCAAGGAACACAATATTTACAAAAAACGCCATAACCCATAATAAAATGCCTTTTCTTTTACTATTTATGTTTTGTAGTTTGTGATACCTATATAATGCAAAAGTTGGAACGAGTAATGCTATCATCGGTGTCCATGCAATAAGCAATTTGATCCACGAATCACCAAGTTCACTTGCCACAAAAGAAAAAGCACCCAAAAGTACCAATAAAACTAACCATTTACTTTTAAAAATCTTCATATCACTACTCCATTGCTTTGTTGTTATTGATACTTTTTTCAATATTTTCTATTTTTTTTAATAACAATAATTCTTCATTTTGTAATTTCAATATTTTTTTCCTATTTTCTTCTTTTACTTTTTCAAGTTCTAGTATATTTTTTTCATAATATTGCTGTAAATTATTTATATAATTATATTCGATTTCCATCTTGGAATTTATTTTATTATTGACACTATTTTTTATAGTATTATAATAAGAGGTACTCCAAACCGAAGCAAATGAAAAAATTGATAAAACCAAAATAGCAAATATAACTCTCATGTTAATCCTCTATATACTATTTTTTAAAACTATTTCACGATTGTTTAAAATCTTTTTTAGTTCTTTGATATTATTTGTTTTTAGCTTTAGTAATTTTTTTTGTAAAACAATTTCTTTATCAAGAGTAGTTTTATACTCTTGATAATTTTTATATAGTTCTTCTCTTTGAATTTTAACATTATTAAATTTTAGATCTGCCTTTGCATTGAAAGCATTAATTTTCATAGTTACAACGGGACTGCAATCAATATAGTAACAAAAAGCGTTAGCACTATTCGTGCTAACTAAAATTGCAATAAATATCAAAATTCTTTTTTTCATTATTTTAGAAGTCCTGCCCAATAATCTTGCATTATTTGTGAAGCTAGCGCAAAATCGCCTGCCAAGAAACTTGTTAGCAAGCCCATTCCTGCACCCAATAAAACAGTTATAACAAAAACAGCAGCAGCCCAGATAAAGAAGATTTTTATTTTTGAATCTTCTTGCTCTTGCTTTGCCTTTTTTGTTTCATAACTATAAACCGCAAAAGTTGCTACAAAAACTGCTATCATCGGTGTCCATGCAATAAGCAATTTGATCCACGAAGCACCAAGCTCGCCTGCTGCTTTCGTGGCTTCTTCATTTTGTGTGATTATATCTTCATAATCTCCTGCACCGAAAGAGAAAGCACTCAAAAGTACCAACAAAATTAACCAATTACCTTTTAAAATTTTCATCATTTTTTTACTCCAACCTTTTTTTAAAATTTAATTTGATAACAATTTTGTATCAAATAAACCGCTTGCGCCATTTGTTTGCCAAAGTTCAGCATTAATGGTTATCTCTTTACCTACTTCAGCCAAAATGAAAGTATCTTCATGAACCGAAATATCATCAATTTCCAAAATTGTATTTTGTTTGCCCTCCTTGTCTTGATACTCTTTTCTTTTCAGAAATTGCAATTTAAATTGAGTTTTAAACTCTGAATTGGGATTATCAAAATCCAACTTTTTTCTCTTTTTATATTTGCCGGCAACTATTCCGCTATATGTGATCATGTTTTTTCCTTTCTTAATTAAATTTGTAATTCATTGAATTATACTATATTTTTAACAAAAAATATATAATAATTTGCTTAGTTATCTCAAATAAAACAAATTATCGTCAAAAAAATGATAATTTTTCATTAAATCTTTGACTAGCATTTTTTTTGGGTATGATTTTGTCAAAACAAAATTTACAACCGGATTTAATTTTTGATAAGTTAAATTAAAATCTGTTTGAGCTTGAGCAACACATTTATAATAATCTCCTCCAATAAATAACATCATTTCACCATCTTTTAGTTTTGAAAAATTTGAACTTCTAAAAGCTTGGCGTTTATCTATTTGATAATTGATTTTATCTTGATCATGGTCTTTTTTTCTGCTCTCTAATGATATTCTGTCTAAAGTCCTGCTTGCAAAATGTTCCAAGGTAACTTCTTCAGGAACTTTTTTCGATAATCTTTCAGCAAGTTCTTCATCTTCATTTTTCATTACGATCAATGTATTACACATATCTAAGATTTCTTTCTTTTCTAAACCCTTTCCGTCATCAATAAAATCAAGTTGTGCTTCTGACTGAAAATATAACCAAGTTGCCATGCCAAGCGATCTAGCTTTTGACATAAATCTTCCAAAGCCGACAACTCCAAATGAACCAAATTCATCGAGCAAAAATAAAAATGGTATTTTAGGCTCAAAACTTCTTTTGATTTTCTTGTCGGCAACGGTTTTAATTAATCCTAGTATTAACTTACCTATCTTTCTTGCTGTTGCATCACTTTCCATTGTGGGCAATACTATCCACAATAGCTTATTTGATTGTACCACTTCAAATAGATCAATATCCGCATCAACTGAATTGAAAATTTTGCCATAGTTGCTTCCCAATGTTGTGAATATTTCATTCCACCTATTTGTGCCGGTAGAAAAATTATAAACACCTTGGATACCTTCACTGTTTGTTGAATTTTTGATTAACATTGCATCTACATCTTCTACCGGTTTATGATCCTCGTCTAATTGACCATCATAATAATTAACAAATTTGTCATAATCAATAGCGCAAGATATACAAATGTATTTCACAAAATCGTCAATATCTTTATATTGATTCTTACCCTCTTGAGTTTTGATTAAGTGTTTATATGCCTTTGCTTCTTCTGCTAACTTTGTTAGATTTAAATAAGAATTTAGATCTCTAAAAGTTAAATTAAATCCTTCATAATCTCTTTTATAGACTAAAAGTTTTAATATATTCGTAACAACATTTATCGCAACACCATCCCAAAACGGATCTGATCTATCAATTAATTCACTTAACATTTCTTTTAACATCAAAACATTACCCTTGTTAAGAATATTAAGAGAATGAGAATTA
Organism: Bacilli bacterium; assembly: GCA_041675865.1. Lineage (GTDB taxonomy): Bacteria > Bacillota_I > Bacilli_A > ML615J-28 > CAG-698 > DUVT01. Next base: position 37,651 of record JBAYTA010000003.1, read on the forward strand.
TTTGGATTTGCAAAATTTAAAATATAAAATTCTTTCAATCTTCCATATTTTCCAACCATCGCATATACATTCTTTAATTCGTCAAGCGTACCTTTCGCATCAACACAACAAGCACCACCGCCTAAACTAATTTGTTGTTCTAATAAACCTTTGAGTTGTACAGTTTTACCCGATCCAGTAGTTCCTATGACCGCACCCATTCTTTTTATTATCTCAGGATCTAGCAGTACATATCTTCCGGTAAGATTATGTTCTTTAAGTGATTTTATACCACTTCCTAAAAATTGTTTAACTTCTTTTCCGAATGATAGGTGATATTTGTTTGTGGGTAAATTTTCTTGAATGACTGTAAATTTTTGTAGAGAGTTATTGACTGATAATATATACAAAATACCCATTGTAATAATAATCAAGCATGATAAAACGAAACTTCTTGCAGTTAGATCTGATATATTATTAAAAAATACGATATTGATATATGACAACATTCCAATGATAGATGATAGTAAAACTATTAAAACAACAAAACTCCTATTTGATTCTAGTGTTTCTTTATAAGAGGAGTGTTTTACTTTGTATATTTTTTCATTTGATTTAACAATTGCCATATTTATACACTCCTAAATTTATATTTTTTGAAATTCAAATAATGAGAATACAACATTAAACCTTCTTTTAAAACATTGCTGTTTTTTATCGCATCAATAGCATATATTAATGCGATATCTTTATCATCTATTGCTACGGTTTCCAATGTTCCTACACCAATTATTTCATCAAAACAAATTTTTTCCCAACAATCCAACAATAAAAATTCTACACAATATTTGTTGTTGGACAATGCGTTTTGATAATTTATATGACTCTCATTGTCGTGAGCTACTTTTTTGATCATATCAAAAATTTTATTATACACGATAGATAGATTTGTAATTTCATCTATTGAATTAATAAAAGTAAAATTATTATAATGCTTGATAGAGAGCAGATTAATTGGTAGTATTTTTTTTTTGCCGTCTTTTTCGTCATAAAAATATACTTCTTTTTGTTCAACAAGCTCATTGCGGTTATTTTTTTTAACTACTTGGTTTTTATTTTTTACTAAAATATTTTCTACCGGAATATCCCAAAATGTTACCTGCTGTGCAACTATTTCCATTTTCTTTTTTTGATATAAAAGAAAAAATATTGAGATCAAACTCAATATTAATAATATATTCATAATTGTTAATGATATAGATTTTAATGGATACACAAGCATTATAAACAAAATCATGAGCATTACCCATAATAGTTCTTTTTTTACTTCTTTAAAATAATATTCGATCTCACTATAATAAAAATGAAAAAAAAGAATAAAAAAGACAAATGTAATAAAATAATACATCTATAAAGTCCTTAGTGAATCATTTTGACTATTTATACTATTCAAATTTTTGTATTCTTCTAAATTTTCTAGTTTTAATTGTTTTGTGTGCTTAATATACAACTCATTGATATTGATATTTTTTTGATGAGAATTGTTTATATGAGTGAGTAATTGTGAATATTTACTACTTAATTTATTATCTTTTTGATAGTAGTTTTGTATGATTTGTTGTGTAGCAACTTGCAATTGAGGTGCATCTACGCAAGGCGGAGGGCAAGCAAGTAAAAAATTTGTTAAAATTAATATTGCTATAACTGCTTTTTTTATCATTTATCTAACCTTTCTAATTTTTGTATTAGTTTCTTGAGTATCTTGCACGGTTGTGATTTTATTTTGTTTTTCTAGATACTCTTTTTGTTTGTTAAATGTATCTATTGTTAGATCTAAGAATGTATGTAAGTTTTCTTTGTTATCCCATGCTCGAAAATTAAAATCATCTTTTATTTCACATTGACTATTTTCGTCAAAATAATTTAGAAATATTTTATGTTTTCCATCTCCTAAATAGTGTCTAGCAATTTTTACAGAAGTATCCCCAAAATCAGTTTTATGCAAATAATTTTTAATGTCATTGAGTAAGGTTGGATTTTCTTCGTAATCGTCTAAATAGTTTTGTGACATAGAAGATATAATATCTTGTGTTTTGCTTAACCAATAATTATTTTTTGAGATAAAATCTCTAACTTTGTTATCTTCTTTAGAAGTTATATCAAAAGCAACAATACTACCACTATTACTTAAATCATCATCTTTTGTTACTTCAAAGTCTATACCAATTTCTTTATCAATAAATTTAGTAACTTGTTTGATATCACTTACAATATATTCTTCGGTTGTTGTCATCTTATTTTCCTTTTGAGTTTATTGTCGCCGGTTTTTTCTATAGTTGATTTTATCTCTTCGTCATCAACTATGCTTTTGCCAGTCAAAAATCTATCAAGTTTTTCTTCTGATTCAAAATCTGCAAATACCTTAATGTTTTTGCTACCAATAGTAGCAAAATCCAACGCATCATTGTAACTATTAAAAACCCTATAATGAGTTCCTTCGTGGTTATAGTATGCCATTCCGTTTGGAAGTTCGTGAATTGAACGAGAAGGTGTTATATATTTTTCTTTTATCATTATCATCTCCAACTTATCTTTGTCTATTTAAAAATTTTTGTCTTTGCATTTTCATCTGTTCGAATGATTCAATAAGTTTGTCATCGCCGGTTTTTTCTATAGTTGATTTTATCTCTTCGTCATCAACTATGCTTTTGCCGGTCAAAAATCTATCAATTGATTTTTCTAATTCTTCTTTTGATTTTTTATACTCATCACTTTGTTCATTTAATAAAAACATTAAATACTCCTTCAATTGTTGTTCTTCATCGCTTCTTCCGCTTCTAGCATATCCATGGCTTTCTCTCTGCCGTCGCAAATCTCTATCGGATTGGCTTTCAACTCTTCCTCTGCCGAATCCCATGTTATTTCTCTCATCAGTTGGCAATAACAAAATATATTTTTTACTCGTTTTATCCAAGTCGCGCTTGGACAACTTTGGCAAATCGTCAATCTTGGATATTTCGGATATTGTAGTTGATTTAGTTCGGGATCTTTCACCATCTGCAATGTTGTCGAATAATGGAATTTGTTTTCTTCTATCTCTTTCTTTATCAAAAGTTGCATTTTCATTTTGTTCATGTTCGTTGTTTCTGTCAATTTTATCTCCTTGAATTGGGATTGAATTTAATTTTTTAAAGATTTCAGATTTTAGTTCTACAATATTTTCGTTCGTTAAGTTAGTTTCGTGTAATTTTTCTTTCACAGAAATATTTGATAATCTTTCATATTCATCAACTTCAATTTGTATATTTTCTTTCATTGCTTTGATAAATACATCTTCATTGTTGCTGTAACCATTGTGAACTAAAAAATTACCAAAATTACGAGAAATATCTGTATCTTCAGTATTAATCCATAAATGAACATGATCACTATTTTGTGTTTGATCCGCAGGGTGATATTCAACAATTCCTGCCACGCCAAGATTTTCAAGATGATTTTTACAATCTATGAGCATATTTTTAATGTCATCATGATTTGCATATCTTAAATTCATCACATTAAAGATCATGCGATATTGAATTCCGTTTTTTCGTGCAACTTCTAGTATATTTTTTTTAGTTCTTATGAGTTTATTGTCGTCTGTCGTTGCCAATAAACTACCTAAAAGATTTAAATCTCCAATAAAATTACCATCTTGATCATAGCTAATTTCTGAATATTCTGTATATTCATAATTTCTCAGAAAAGAACCACTGTTTATACCGATTGTTGCCATTTTTTATTACATCTTTTTTAGAGTATTACTTATTTGGTTTAAACCTTTGAGCTTTTCGATTTCGTCTGTTAATTTTTTGTTCTGTGGTTCAATTTCATCAACTTTGTTTTTGAATTGTTGATTAGTTTGTTCCAAATTAATGTTTTTATCCTGAAGTTTTATAATTGTTTCATTTAATGATTTAATTTGGCTCATAAAATCATTAAAATTATTTGTGGCATCTTGTTGCAATTGATATATATATGCGTCTTTTTCTTTTGCAGTATTATCTAGTCGCGTAATAGTAATATTTGCATTATCAAGTTTATCGACCGTTTTTACATATGTATTGGTTAATTCCTCGAATGTTTCTTCAAGTTTTATAGTATATTCACTCAAATCTTTGAGTTCGTCAATCTTAATGTTGCTTTCTTGGATCACTAAATCCAATCGCTCTTTAAATTCCTCTAAATCTTTTGCATGATTATCTTTGATGTGTTCAATATCCAAAACCAAGTTTGTTTTTTCAATTTCAAGCTTAGCTATCTCATTATCTTTTTCTTTTATTACATTATCAAGATAATTAACTTTTTTATCGTACCTATTCAAAATTTCTTCGTTTGATGAGATATCTTCTATTTTGTTTGAAATTGCAGTCATTATAATCCCTTCGATATAAGGATTTTTGAGATATCTCTGATTTAAAAGTTCCATGGACGATTTAAAACTATTTGTTTTTGCGAGCAGATCAAAAAATTCTTTTTCGTATTTTGGTGCATTCAAATATGCTTCTTCTAATTCTTGTTTTCCTCGGTCAAGCCATGCTAGTTGTTTTTTGTTTTTTTTATCTTCAATAACTTTTTTAAGATATTCAATATCGTCTATATTTTCAAGTTTAGCAATCTCTTTGTTTTTTTCTTGATCTGAACTGCTTTTTTTATCTTCAATAGCTTTTTCAAACTCTTCTCCGAAATCAACATCATCAGTCAAAAGTTTTATTTTTTCAAAAATTTTATCCGAATATTCATCAATAAATTCTCTTTTGAGTTGATACTCTTTGAACGGTTGTGTTTCATCGATGTTTGAATAATAGAGATAATCTAAATCTATGTCTATTGTATTACTTCCATAAATTCTGATTGAAGTTATCTTATCATCGCTAACGGTTATATTTACTTTTGGCGACTGCTCTAAAAAATCTAAAGAAAAATCTTCATAAATTTGCAATTGAGGTGCATCTTGTTTTGTTTTAGCAGGTGTTTCGATTCTATTTTTAACAACATCATTAATTTTTGCAGGAGATATACTTTCTCTTCGTTGACTAGTCATTTCTTTGGATATATTATTACTATCTTGGTTTAATGCAATTAGATATAATTCTTGCTTCGTATTTGGTTTTCCAAAAACATCACTCTCATAAAAATTTCTATCCCATTCTCCATATTTATATACCGGTTGAAAGCTGTTTTCATCAAGTTGAATTGTTTGTCTGATAATTTTAGTGAGTAGCCGTAGTTCCGTATTCATGTTGAAATTGTATGCCTTGAAGGATTCTACATTGGCATTCAGTCCGCTAGTTAATGAACCTTTTCCTCGGTAGCCGATTGAACTCATAATATCTTTTGCATCAGTTTTCGATTTTAATTCATTTTCGGTTGGTTTGTATAATGTTTTGTGACTTTCTATTACAGATATTTTTCGATTGTTTTCATCTATATTTACAAATGCAAAAATTGAATTAGTATCAAATTCTTTTTTGAAATTTTGAGAAATTTTGCTAAATTCGGTGTCAGAAAAATCGCTTAGATCATATTTATGTTCCATTAAAATATCTGCATTGTTGATAAATTTTTTAGCATTTATAGTTGTAATGCTGTTATCAAAATTTGTTGTCATTCTTGCATGAGCTAAAAGTCTATTAACCGAAGATAAAGCACTTTCGATAAATTGTTGTTTTGTTGTATAATTGGTTTCCACATCAAAATTATACTTTTTTGTTAATTCGTCAAAATCTGTTTTTCCAACATAAAATTTTTTAAACAAATCTTTTGGCGAAAATGCTAGATCTTTAAGCTGAAACTTGTCAAATAGTTCCGACTTGGGAGTTTCCTCTCTGCTTCCGCTCACATGAATTTTCTTAACCAACATATTTTCAAAATTTTCATTCATCGTAAAATCCTTTATAAATTACATCATAATACCATATTTTTTATAAAATATATATATTATTTTAGTAAAAATTGACTTAAATTAAATCTAAATTCTTACAACTCTCCTCAAGACTTTTAGCAACTATATTAGAATACCAATTTATATAATTAAGATCTTGGAGTTTTTTTTCCTCATCTTGGTTAACAATTACGCCGACTTCAAGTAAAACCGCCGGAATTTTATTATTTTTCAAAACTACTAGATTATCATATAAAAATACTCCACTGTTATCTAACAAAACTTTGTTTTCTCCTTCGTCATTAAGCATATGATGTATTGAAGGCGTAAGTTGTGTAGATTTTAACTTTTTAGCGATTGTTCGTGCCAACAATAGGCTTTTAAAATAATTTTCATTTTTTTTAGAAACGAATAAAGAATAGCCTTTGTATTTGTTTGAATACATAGTATTTAATTTTGTATTTTTCGCTAGGTATTTTTTGTTTACGCTGTCGTGATGTATTGAAAGAAAAAAAGTTGCCTTTGTAGCATTTGCTATCCTAGACCTATCAAGTAATGAAAGTTCTTCTTCTCTAGGATTAACAAAAACAACCCCAATGTGTTTATTTTGAAGATGTTTATATAAATTTATGGCAAATACTTTGTTGAAATTGTACTCACCTATGCCAGTAGCACTATACGCACCTTGTGATTTCGGTGAGTGTCCTATGTCAATAGCAATATTGCATTTGGATATGCTTTTGGCATCCGCTATATTCAATAAAAGAAACGCAAGTGTGACTATTCTTTTTAAAAACATTATTATAAAAGACCGTCACGCTCTAGCTTTTCTCTAAGGGCTTGATATATGTATGTATTAAAAGGCATTGTTTTGCCAAATTTTTCACGAATAAGATCTTCCCAAACTACCGGAACGGTAATGAGTTTTTTCTTGGTATCTTCTAAATTTAGTTTGGTTCTCTCTTTTTTTATATCCTTGCCATTAACAGTATTGGAAGCAACGCTTCCAACTGTTTCACTCATTCCTAAAATGTCACCGATATTTTTTTTTGCCATAATGTTTTCTCCTTTATTATGTTCTTCAAAATTATATCACATATATTTTAAATATATATATAAGATATATGTGATGTTATAAATTCAATAATTTTCTAATTTCATCTCTTACTCTTAAAAAGGAATTTTTAGCAGGATTTGTGATGCTGTTAGTGTTGAGTTCTACAACACTTTTGCCTTCTGCTTCTGCATTGTCAAATCCAACTGTATTAACTATCCAGTTTTGGATTATTACTATATTTATGTAATTATAAGATGATTGCAAGCTTTCAAAAAAACTTTTGATATGTTCGATATTTTTTTTGCTTGATTCAATGTTGTTGAACAATATATGAACTGTTTTTTTATCATAAGTATTGGCTTTTTGATTTGCCTTTTCAGAGATTTTATCAACCGTCGCTAAAAACTGCTTAGTTACTTTAATATCAGCAAGCTTTTCCGAAGTAGGACAAATTAAAAAATCGCTAAGATATACGCTCATAGCATTAATATCATTATCAATACCGCCACTGTCAATAAAGACAAGATCTTCGGCTTTATAATTATTATAAAAATCTATCAAATCAGTTTTTGTGGATATATTATCCACTAATTTATAATTGCAACTAAGTTGATTTTTCTCTCTCACATTTGAGAGCATTTGAAAACTTTTTCTTTCGTTATCGATGTCAATAACCTTGATATTACTTTTTATCTCTTTAGAAAATTCTACTATTAAATTCCATAGAATGGAAGTTTTACCAACTCCACCCTTTTGATTTGCAAAAAGGACTATCATTTAATATCCTTTATGTCAAATTTCATGTATTGTTTTTCAGAGATAATCAGAAAGTTTCCTATCTCAAAATTTTTTGTGTAGCTTAATGCTTCTAGCAATTCAAGAACATTACAACTATAAATGTTCAAATCAAGTTTGACTTCATCAGGCTTATGCTTAACAATCAAATCAATAATTTCTTTACTTTCAAGTGCTATTGCTTCGAATTCTAAATTTATATATTCATTGTCCACATCATAATTTTCTTCTGTCAAGAAATTATCATCCTCAAGTTGCAAAAGCAACACCAATTTTGAAAAATCATTTTGTTTCATAAAACACTCCTTAAAATAGTTATTCCAAATTATACTATAAATATCTTAAATATATCTTAAATATATCTATGATATATATATAATATATACTATTTTATAAATAATTGCCTATTTTATTGAAATGCCGGTCTTTTAGTCCGTCTATACTCCCATGGTGCTACTGGATTAGATAATTGCCATAAGCCAATATTTTTCCTCCGTGCTATACTCTCTGCCTGCATAAGCGATTGATTATTAGAATATTGTCTATATACCCAAGCCATGCCAAGAGATACTTGATTGAAATTAACATCTTTATTACCACAAAACACTCTAGCTATACTTCTACCATATCGATCTATGTTTGCCACATATGCGACTGCATTTTTTTTATAGCACATATCAGATAAACTTTTTTTACTTGCTTGACCAAAATCTTGTGATTTTTCGGGAGCGTCAATTTCAGCTAGTCGGATCTTGTATAATTTTTTTGAGTAATCTAATATTTTGAGAGTATCACCGTCAGATACACCAACTACAACGCCTTGTATCATACTTTGCGAAAATACAAAAGTTGATGTTAATATAAGTATTGTAATAATCTTTTTAATAATATTTTTCATTAATCTTCCAAAGAAGTAATTTTTAAAAAACTATAGTTTTTTTCTGAATTTATGATCCAATTTATTTCACAATTTTTATTGTTATTAAAAAAGCTTTCTATCTCATTATTGGTAATATCAATATCATATAGATTAAAATCAAAATAAAAATATAATTCATCTTGAGTGTTGTCAAATATAAGCTCTTTTTCTTTATCGAATTCAGCAATATCATTTATAAAAGTTGTACATACTAAATTAGATAGTTCTATATCATTCTCATTGAGCCTTTCCGAACACATATTTTTATATGTTAAAAAATCTTTGTTATCAATATTTGAATTAAGTATGATATACAGATCGTAATAGTTTTTCATTTCATTTTCCTTCTATCTCTTTCTTATTTAATTTTTTTATTATATTATAATGACATATTTTATTTAAAATATATATTATTTTAGTAATTATTTACTATAGTTTTTTCATTTTAAATATATCTCTTCTTTATTTTTTGGAATTTTGAGATTATCTTCAAGTGTAACTATAAATTTACCTCGTCCAAACTCCCAAATATTTTGACCATTATAAACTTCTGAATAAATTTTTTTAAATTCCTTATGAAATCGTTTTGTTTCATTCTCTCTTTTTGTTTGGAGCTGGAGCGTTTTGATACACTCAGCTTTACCGCAAGTTTTGTTTGTTGTTTTTGTTTTTATACGACAAACACTACAAACATATCTATATCTTTTTTTCGTTTTTCGTTTTGGTTTGTTGTTTATCTTTTCATAACATTTCTCACATAATCCACTTTTTTGTTTATATGTTTTTTCAAAAAGTGAAACAAATTCAGGTTGTCTAAAACCACACTTTCTACAAGTATAATGCATAACATCATCTACACCTTCTAATTCACTTCTTAATATAACTTTTGTCATTTTTATAAATTCCTAAATAAGCCCAAGTTCGCGAGCTTTCATTTTTGCGACAAGTTCTTCAGTAGAAACTTTTTTTAATTCAATCTCTGCTCTTTTTAATTCAATCTCCAACTCCAATGTTCTATTTTTTTCTCTTAATATTTCAGATTCAGGATCGAAAGCAGGATTAAATTGTTTTATTTGTTTTGGCTCATCATTTAAAAATTTATTTATATTTTCTTTTTTATTTTTAGGTTGAACTTCTACTAATATTTCAGCATCAATCGTATTGGTTAATTCATCTTTCTTCATTTTATGTTCTATAATTTTAAGATCTTTATTTTCTAAATCATCTAATTCGTCATCTCGATATTCTGCAATTCTAGTTGATTTACTTGAAGCTTTAAGTTGCTGAAAATCAAATTCGACACTTAAATTATATCTCAGCTTTTTAATGTCATCCCATTTTCCTTTTCCAAAAATATAGGGATTTAGATACCATGCACCTTTAATTTCATCTCCGGCAACGCCATCAACATCATCAACTAATATTTTCTTTGTTTTTAATAAGCTAATTGCTGTATATATACTACTTCTTGAATACCCAAGTGTTGCTTTAAGATGATCTATCATAACACGACTTATATCAACTCTATTTTTTCTTAACACCCATTTTTCCAATATTTTGCTTAAAACAAGTTCTGAGCTTGTGGTAAGATTAGCATCTCTCAAAAGAGGTGCTCCCGCAGTAAATAACATAAGAAAATCAGGTGTTTTATTTTTTTTCACTACTTTTGCTGTTGATTTACTCTTAATTTCACCAGTTTCCATGTCTGTATTCGAAATTTCGATCTCAAATAAAGATGTTGTTTGTCCATCTGCTGACACATTATCTCCTTCAAAAAATTGACTTAGTCCAAAAAAATAAAATAAAAATATCACAAAAAAATAAATCTGCTTACTTTTTTTGGATTATTTAAAAATTATAGTCCATTAAAAATAAACATATACTTAAAATATATATTATTTCAGTAAAAAAATAAATTAGTACAATTTTATTGGACTAGATGTTGAGAAACGAGAACAAATTATTCTGATTTTAGTAATATAATATTCTGATTTTTTAGTATTTAAATTTAGTTAAAAACTTGACTTAAATAAAAAATAAAATTTCTAAAAACGCGGTGTACTCGGAATTAGATAGATTACAGAAAAAAAGTAAAATAGTCCAAAATAATTGGATTCAATCTCTGCTCTATAGTATATTAATAGGGATTTATTTTTTTGTTTTATAGTATTAAATATTTTGAGAAAAATTATATTAAAATTTATGAATAAAATATCTTTTGTATATATTAAAGATATTTGAAAGATATGTTATAGCATCTGACGCGCTAACGCTTGTCGTGAACATTTTTTTTCATAAATTCAAAAAAATCGTCCTTTATTATAAACTTCAACAATTTCACCATTTAAGCCACTTCAATACAAAACACACATAAACTTACCTTCACCAACTAATTAAACGATTTAAGAGCCATTTATGGCTTAAAGAGAGTATGATCTTAAAGTGTTTATATATGAGA
>JBAYTA010000004.1:0-39622 GCA_041675865.1 Bacilli bacterium
ACTAAACCAACTTTTCTGTTTTCTTTAGTTGTTAAATGGTCAACAACTTCTTTAATAGTTTCATTTACTGAACCCATTGCGATTATAATATCAGTAGCATCTTCTGCACCATAATATACAAATGGAGCATATTTTCTACCTGTAACTTTTGAAATCTCCTTCATGTATTCTTCTACAATATTAGGAATGTTTGTATAATATTTATTTTGAGCTTCACGAGCTTGGAAATAAACATCATCATTTTGAGCAGATCCACGTGTCACTGGAGCATTCGGATTTAATGCTCTTCTTCTGAAACGATCTACTGCATCTTTATCTAATAAATTTTCTAAAACTTTGTAATCCATTACTTCAACTTTTTGAATTTCATGGCTTGTTCTAAATCCATCAAAGAAATGTAAGAATGGAATACTACTCTTGATTGCTGCTAAATGAGCAACACCAGCTAAATCCATTACTTCTTGAACACTGCTTGTTGCAAGCATACCCCAACCTGTTTGACGTACAGCCATAACATCTTGGTGGTCTCCAAAAATAGATAAAGCTTGTACAGCTAAACTACGTGCAGAGACATGAATAACACCTGGTAATAACTCACCAGCAATTTTATACATATTCGGGATCTTTAAAAGTAATCCCTGACTTGCTGTAAATGTTGTTGTTAAAGCACCTGCTTGTAGTGAACCATGGACTGTTCCCGCAGCTCCAGCCTCTGATTGCATTTCTACAACTTTCACTGGCACCCCAAACAAGTTCTTTTTACCCTTACTTGCCCATTCATCTACATACTCAGCCATAGTTGAAGAAGGAGTAATTGGGTAGATTCCAGCCACTTCGGTAAAAGCGTAGGCATTCCATGACGCCGCTTGATTACCATCCATAGACTCAAATACTTTTTTTGCCATTATATATATACCTCCAAATTTATTTTTTCGCTACATTACTATTATACTACAATTGCCATATTATCTCAAGATAATTTTTTAGATTATGAGCATATTACTTGCATAATTGGATTAAATATAATAGACCATTGTTTCTTGTAGCTTTTTATCGAAAATTATAACCTCTATATCTAAGGAATTTTGCAGTAGACAGATTAAATAAAGATGTTATAATATACATATTAGAGGTGAAAAATGAAAACATTACTAATCGGAATAAATTCAAAATACATACACCCGGCAATGGGAGTATTTCAAATATATACAAACTCTAATACTCCTTGTTCATATAAAGAGTTCACCATTAAAGATAATATCGAAACTATTCTTAATTTCATAAAAAATGAGACATTTGATATCTTGGGATTTTCTGTTTATATCTGGAATATCAATTTTATACATGCGATTATTTCTCATCTAGGTCATTTAGATACTATCATTTTAGGAGGCCCAGAAGCAAGTTATAGACCTGAAGACTTTCTTAAATATAAGAATGTTTACTACATTATTAAAGATGAAGGCGAAGAAGCTTTCAACCATTTAATAACTGAACTTAATACTTCAAAAAACTTTAACAATGTTCCTAATCTTTATTTTAAAGTTGATAATAAATTCCAGTTTACTTATTCTAAAAATCCTAATATTAAGAATATAAAATACGATTACTCATTAATTAAAGATTTTAAAAATAGAGTTGTTTATTTAGAAGCAAGTAGAGGCTGCTGCTTTAAATGTTCATACTGCCTAGCCTCTTTAGAAAAAGGAATTAGATATTTAGATTTGGAGCTTGTTCTAAGTAATATAAAATATACATTAGCAAACGGTGCTAGAATTATCAAATTTTTAGATAGATCATTTAATATCAAACAAGAATTAATGAGAAAAATCATTGAGTTTATAATAGATAATGATAATAATTATACATCCTACCAATTTGAAATTGTTGGTGATAAATTAGATAAACAAACAATTGATCTTCTTAAAACTGTAAGAAAGGGACTAATCCGTTTTGAAATTGGTATTCAATCTCTAAACCAAAAAACTACAAGAGCAGTAAACAGAAGACAAAACCTAGATATTTTAATTAAAAATATTAAAGAAATTAAAGATAATATTATCCTACATTTAGATTTAATTGCAGGACTTCCTTATGAAAACTTAGATAGTTTTAAAAGCACCTTTAATGAAACATTTAAGTTGTTTGCAGATGAACTGCAACTAGGTTTCTTAAAAGAATTAAAAGGAACTTTTATTAGCCTAACAAAAGATATTCACGAATATAATTTTTCTCCTAATCCTCCTTATGAGATTATAGATAACAAGTATATCTCACAAATAGATTTAGAGATAATAAGATTTGTGGAGGCAGCATTAAATAAATTTTATAATTCTTCAAACTTCAAAAGAACTATGGATTATTTGTTTAATAAACTAAACTTGGATCCTTTTGATACATTCTTATTAATAACAAAACATATCGGTATTAACAACCTAAACAAATACCAATTTGATGTAATCACAAATTTGCTATATCAAGCATTAGCAGATATAGTAGATGATAAAGAATATTTCTTAAGTCTAATAAAGCAAGATTATTTATTAAAGTTTTGCAATCGACCAAACCTATTTTGGAAGCAAACAATTACTAGAGAAGAAAGAAATGAAGTATATAAAAAGTTCATCCAAAAATATGAATTTCTATCTATAGAAGATTTATATCGTTATGCTCAATTAGAAAAATACAATTCAAAATATTTCTTAATAACATATAAACCTACTAAGAAACTTCTATTCTTATAAATGCAGCTAATTTAAATAGCTGCTTTTTTTAATAAATACAACTAAAATTACATAATATATTATAGGTGTAATATATGAATATACAAAAAGTTCTAAAAAAAATTCAAGAATTAAATATAACAGGAATCTCTGATGATACACGCTATTTAAATGAAGGTGACCTGTTCGTTTGTCTTAATGGCAACAATTATCATGGTAGTGACTTTGTTATTGAAGCTACACACAAAGGAGCTAAAGCAATATTATCAGAAACTAAAATAAATGCAGCTACGATTCCAGTGATTCAAGTGTCAAACATAAAGAAAAATCTAGACTTACTGCTTGCAAAATATTATGATTATCCATTTAGAGAAATGCAAATTATTGGTATTACAGGTACAGACGGAAAAACAACAACAGCCTCTATAATTGAATATCTATTAAATCAAAAATATAATTGTGCTTATATTGGTACAAATGGTATAAGAGCAAATTTAATAAGCGAGAAATCTAATTATACAACTCTTCCGCTTTGCTTATTAATGAAAACACTTAGGAAACTTGCATATCAAAATATTCGTTATCTTGCTATGGAAGTATCATCACAGGGGTTAGTTAACAATAGACTAGAATCAATTGAGTTTGATGTTGCCATTTTCACAAATCTAACTCATGAACATCTTGATACACATAAAACTATGGAAAATTATTTCTCTGCAAAAATGAAATTGTTTGAAAAACTAGATAAAAAAGGTATTGCTATTGCAAATGGTGATTGTGAATATTCATATAGAATCAAACATAAAAACCTTATAACCTTCGGTATAGATAATATATGTGATTATCAAGCCATAAATATTAGACAACAAATTAAATACACTTCTTTTGATTTAAAAACACCTACTGAAATTTTTAAAGATATAAAAGTCAATTGTTTAGAAAAATATAATTTATATAATATCCTCGCAGCTATAATCGTAGCACAACACTATAAAATTCCAATGGATTTAATATATAAATCCCTGCTTACAATACCAAAAATAGAAGGTAGACTTGAACTTCTAACAACCGATGAAGATTTTAAAGTCTATGTCGATTTCGCCCACACTCCTAATGCGCTTATGCAAGTTTTATCTTCACTAAAGGAAAAATCAAAAACATTAAAAGTTGTAATGGGAAGTGCAGGAGGAAAAGATAAAACAAAACGTCCCCTTATGGGTAAGGTTGCAGCTGATATTGCTGACTATATATACTTCACATCAGAAGACCCAAGATCTGAAAAACCAGAAAATATAATAAACGACTTACTTAGTGATGTTAACACAAATAATTTTGAAATAATTATTGATCGAAAAAGCGCAATAAAAAAAGCAATTATGGAAGCAGTTCCACAAGATACAATTATTATCACAGGTAAGGGGAATGATAATTATTTTGAAATTGATAATATAATTTATCCTTATTCAGACATAACAGAAGTTATAAGTAATTTAGAATTAAGAAAAACAAAAAACTGTTAAGAAGTTTAAATCTTAACAGTTTGTTTATTTTTATTCTAATTTATATTAAATACTAATTTATATTAAATAATTCCAGCTGCCAGTAAAGCCATTACTAAGAAGTAAAGCGCAAATAAACCTGCACTACCCCAAAGAATTGGATGGATTTCTTTAGTTTCTTTCTTACATACCTTAACAATAATATAGAAAATAAATCCAAATGCAATACCAATAGAAATATTGTAAGCAAGTGTCATTATAACTGCTGTTAAGAATCCAGGAATAGCTTCTCCTAAATCATCCCATTTAATTTCTTTAAAGCTTGATGCCATCATAATACCAACAACGATTAAAGCTGGAGCAGTTGCTTGCGCAGGAACCACACCTACAATTGGTGATACTAATAACGCTAATAAGAAGAAGATTGCTGTAAATACGCTTGTTAAACCAGTTCTTCCACCAGCTTCAATACCTGCAGCACTTTCTACATAAGTAGTAGTATTAGAAGTACCTAATACAGCACCTACAGAAGTTGCAATAGAGTCCGCAAATAATGCTTTTTCCATTCTTGTTTGGAATCCTTTTGAATCTTCAACTGCTGCAACATCTTCATCAGTAAAGATTCCTGATTTTCTACCAGTACCAATAAATGTACCAATAGTATCAAATGTATCTGATAAGCTGAATGCAAAAATTGCAACTAAGCTCATAAATATCTTACCAGCACCACCACTGAATAATGTACCGAATCCGTCAAATGCTGCACCAAATGTTTCTGGGAATGCTTCAAATGGAGCTGCAACATTCCAATTTTTCAAACCACTTAAATCAGTAACTCCAAATAAGATACCAATTAAAGTAGTTACAACTATACCAATAAGGATTGAACCTTTAACTTTTTTAAGTAATAAAACAGCAGTAATGATTATACCAATTAGAGCTAGTAATGCACCTAAATTATTAAAATCAGTTAAAGCTGGAACTATAGATGAATCTATAATTACTGTATCAAAAACTGTAAACCAATGAGTTATACCAGCAGCAGGAACATTGCTCGCAGAGAATGTTAACCAACCAGCATTTTTAATACCAACATATGCGATAAATAAACCAATTCCGCCCCCGATTGCATGTTGTAAACTTTCAGGAATTGCTTTCACAATTGCTTTTCTTAATTTTGTTACTGTAATCACAACATTAATAAGTCCACAAATAAATACGATAGCCAAAGCTTCTTGCCAACTAAATTGTAATTGAATTACTACAACATAAGTAAAGAACGCATTTAAGCCCATCCCTGGAGCAAGTGCATATGGTACATTAGCAAATAATGCCATAACAAGTGTTCCAACAACAGTAGCTAAAATAGTTGCAAGTAGTACTGCATCACGATTCATTCCTGCATCTCCTAAAATAGCAGGGTTAACGAAAATTATGTACACCATCGCAAAGAATGTAGTTAAACCAGCAACTAATTCTTTAGAGACAGTAGTGCCATATTCTTCAAGTTTGAAAAATCTTTTAAGTTTTTCCATTTTACCTTTTCCTTTTTATTTATTTAGTTTTGAAATGCAAAAGAAAAAGCAAGTATAAAATCATATACTCGCCAATATTTGCACGCAAAAACGCATACACATAACCAATAGTCAAGCAATTCCGGTCGCTTGGTAGAAACTTCGAGATCCAATTATCTCAATTATATTGGCGTTTGCTATTAAATTTACAGTAACAAAACTATGTTACCATTCTAACATATTTAAATTTCATTTTCAACATTTTTTTACAATTGCAAACATTTTCTTATTATGTTTGCTTTCAACAAGAAATTTAAAATATTAATTTTAATATAATTATGCATCGCCTTTATTATATTATTGCATTTATTAAAATTAAACCTTAAACTTTTAATATATCTAACTTTTAGTTTTTTAAATTAATCTATCTTTTTATAAACTCTAACTTCATATGGAGCCAGTTTCTCATTGTTTTCACTATAATTACTTAAGATAATCTTATAGTCATTTAAGTCATATGGAAACTTAAATTTTCTAACTTTTTCACTAAAACTTACAATTACAACAACTTTATCATTTTCATAGTTTCTTTCATAAATTGCAAGATGTTTTGATTTCTTTGAATGTTCTTTATAATCACCATATATTAAAGTTTTAATTTCTTTCTTAAGTTTAATTACTTCCTTATAGAAATAATAGATAGAATTTTTATCCTTAATATTTTTATCCACATTTATTTCTTTATAGTTTTCATTAATCTTTAACCAAGGAGTACCTTTAGAGAAACCTGCATTTAATGAATCATTCCATTGCATAGGTGTTCTTGCGTTATCGCGACTCATCCAACGAATTCTCTTCATCATATTTTTATGAGAAAACTTAAATTTTTTTCTACCAATATTATAAATAGTATGTGTTTCGACATCCTTATAATCATCTAGTTCCTTGAAATCAGGATTTGTCATCCCAATTTCTTGACCTTGGTAAATATATGGAGTACCTTGTTGGAAGAATAAATATGCAGATAACATTTTAGCACTTTTTTCATGATACCTTAGACTTCCAAATCTATTGATACTTCTAGCTTGATCATGGTTTTCAAAATATAAGGAATTCCAACCCTTCCCATTAATTTCATATTGCCACTTGCTTAGTGCTTTTTTCAGTTTTCTTAATCTAAATTTATGTACAAACCATTTCACAAAATAATTATCAGCACCCATATGATCAAACTGAAATACCATATTGAGTTCATCAATGCCTTCTTCAATAAAACTAAGAGCTGATTTTGGATTTATAAATACACATTCACCAACAGTAAACATCTCATATTTAGAAAAGACTTCATTCTTTATTTCTTGTAAATATTCATGAATTAATGGCCCATTAATATAATGCTCGTTTCCTCTTATAATTGGTAAGACGCCTCTACCATTAGGTAAACCTTCTACCTTAGATATTAAGTTTATTACATCACATCTAAATCCATCAACTCCAAGGTCTAACCAAAACTTTAAAATATTTTTGATTTCTTCTCTTACTTCTTTATTTGTCCAATTTAAGTCTGGTTGCTTTTTGCTAAAGAGGTGTAGATAGTAATCATCTGAATCTTCATTATAACTCCAAGCAGTACCCCCAAAAAATGAAGTCCAATTATTTATTTCTTCTTTTTCTCTAAAAAAATAATAATCCCTATATTTACTTTTTTTGTCCTTCTTAGCTTCCAAAAACCACTTGTGTTCGTCTGAAGTATGATTCACTACTAAATCCATAATGAGTTTAATTCCGTTACTATGAAGTTTCGCAAGTAATTCCTTGAAATCATCCATTGTACCATATTCTTCTAATATACTATAATAATCTCTAATATCATATCCATTATCATCTAATGGTGAATCATAAATTGGTGATAACCAGATAACATTAATTCCTAAACTTTTTAGATAATCAACCTTATCAATTATTCCTCTAAGATCGCCAACACCATCATTATTTGAATCCATAAAACTTCTTGGATATATTTGATATACAACAGCTTCTTTATAAAATCTTGTCTTTACCACCATACTTTTAATAATCCTCTTATTATTTTTCTATTCATTAAATCAACTAAAGCCTGCATTTGTCTTAGGCTAATAACTTTATTGCTCATTGTTGCAATTGTTCTAAGTGGAGTCTTTCCAATTGTATTGTTCACAACATTAACTACCCAGTTTTTATCATTTGACTTATATAGTTTTTCAACCTCTTTGAATATTAGTTTATATAAAAGTTTACCAATAAATGTTTCTTTCACATCTTCTAAATTATTATCTAAACTATAAGGTCCATTTCTCTTTACATTTCTTAGAGGTAATTCATAATTGAACAGTTTTCTAAAATCTTCATCACTGACAATATCTACATTATTGTAAGCTGATACTTCGTGTTCAATAAAATCAAAATCATTTTCCAAGCGTTTAACAACTTCTTCTAAGATAACTTCATTAGCGTTTTTACAAACCTGAATTTTATACTTACCTCTATCCACATGAAATCTCTTTAAGTTAACATCATAATAACTAAAATCATCATACTCTAATGTGAATTCAACAACTTTTTCTTCTTTAGGTTGTAAGTTTACTTTATCAAACTTTCTTAACTCTCTTAGTGGTTTATGAACTGATGATTTATTATTTTCAATAAATACCATAACTACTTCACTAGCTTCAATATTCCCTGTATTCTTAACATTCACTTTTAAAGTTATTTTATTATCTTTTGTAATAACATCTCTATCAATAAATATATTGCTATATTCAAAACTACTATAACTAAGTCCATAACCAAACGGGAATAAGACTTCTTTTTGTCTAGTAACATAATATCTATAACCAACATATATACTTTCTAAATAATAGACAGCATTATTTGCGTTTGCAAAATTCTTAGATGAAATATTATCTTCAATACGGAATGGATTAGTATATGCTAATCTACCAGATGGACTAACCTTACCATAAACGATATCTAAAAGTGCAGTTGCACTATCAAATCCTAATAAATGAGAATTGATTACACCTTGTACATTATTAATGAAAGGCATAGCAATAGCAGCCCCAGTATATAAATTTACCACAACATTATTATTAATTTTAGATACCTGATCTATTAATTTTAAATGAGAACTTGGAAGATCAATATTAGTTCTATCTACTCCTTCTGTTTCATAATCATCAGGAAGTCCACTCATTATTAAAACTTTATCGTAATCTTTTGCTTCTAATAAAACTTCTTTTAATAAAAGATTATCATCCCCATTTCCATCCAAACTATAACCTTGTAGGTATTTATAATTTTGAGTATATTTACTAATTTCACTTAATAGACTAAGTGACTCATAACTATTTACAAACGAACTTCCTCCACCTTGATTTCTTGGTCTTTTCGCAAACTCTCCAACTATCAAGACTTTATCTGTTTCTCTAAAAGGCAATACATTTTCATTTTTCAACAATACTATACTTTCTCTTGCAATTGTTCTTGCTGCTTCTTTTGAATAATCATAATTAAGATTTAATTTTTTATTATCTTTTAATTCATTGACTAATTTAATTACTCGAGAAGCACTCTTTTCAATTAATTCCTTTGTTATCTCGTTCTTATCAAGTGTTTTTTTAACTAACTTATAACTATATCCATAATTAGCAGGCATTTCTAAATCAAGTCCAGCTTTTAGACTTTTTACACGATTGCTAACAGCTCCCCAATCAGATACAACTAAACCAGAAAACTTAAATTCATCTCTTAAAACATCAGTTAGTAACCATTTATTTTGCGCAACTAACTCTCCGTTTAATTTGTTATAGCTACACATAACAGTTTTTGGTTTAGCTTCTAAAGCAATTTGAAAATTTTTTAAATATATTTCTCTTAATGCTCTTTCATCAATAACTGAATCTATATTAAATCTATAATCCTCTTGATTATTTGCAGCAAAATGCTTTAAAGAAGCACCCACATTATTGCTTTGAAGACCTTCAATATACTTTTTCCCCATAATTCCAGCAAGTAGTGGATCTTCTGAAAAGTACTCAAAATTACGTCCACATAAATCATTTCTCTTTATATTAATTCCTGGTGCTAAAACAAGATTTACTTCTTGGTTTCTTGCTTCTAGTCCAATAGCTTCTCCCATTAGATAAGCCATTTTAGGATTAAACGAACAAGCAAGTGTAGCTGGAGCAGGAAATAGTGTAGAAGGAACACTATTATTGACACCAAGATTATCTGAATTATCTATTTGTTTTCTTAAACCACTTGGACCATCACTCATTAAAATAGATGGCAATTTCTCATTAATATCATGAGTATGCCAAACATCTTTTCCGCTTAGTAATTTTATTTTATCTAATATATTCATAATTACCTCTTTAAAAAAGTTATTTGATATCTATATTTTACCATTTTTAAGAAAAAGATAAAAGTTAAACAAAAAGACATTTTAAAAATGCCTTGTCTTATTTAATATTTATAACCTTATATATTTCACTTTTTGATACTCCTCTATCCTTTGCGACCATTTTCATAGCCTCTTTAGATTCATAACCTTCATCAATATAAAATTGGTAGTGATCTTCGATATCCATTTCATTGAGTTTAAGTGCATTACTAGATAAAATTGCACCATTAACAACTATTACGATCTCTCCTTTTAATTCTAAATCTAACTTAGAAACATCTTCAAGATTCCCTCTAATATATTCTTCATATCTTTTTGTTAGTTCTCTTGCAATAGCTATTTTTCTATTTCCAAAAACCTTATACATTATATTAATGGTTTCTTTTATTCTGTGAGGTGATTCATAAAAGATTAAAGTATCCTTAAAATCAACTAAATCAATTAATTCTTTTTCTTTTTGACTTGCTTTATGTTTTAGAAAACCATAGAAATAAAACCTTTCACTTGGAATTCCCGAAGCAACTAAAGCAGTTAATAATGCATTTGCACCAGGTAGACTAATAACATTTAACCCCGCATCAAGCACCTTACTTACAACTAAAAATCCAGGATCACTTATAGCAGGCATACCTGCATCAGATACTAAAGCAACATTAGATCCATCCTTTAGGAAGCTAAGTATTTCATCTGATGAACTATCTTCATTAAATATATGATAAGATTTTAATTTTGTATTAATATTAAAATGACTAAGGATTATCTTAGTCACTCTAGTATCTTCCGCAAATACATAATCTACACTAGATAATACCTCAATAGCTCTTGGTGTCATATCGCCAAGATTACCTATTGGAGTAGGTACCAAATATAAAGTAGATTGCTTTTGGGAAGTTGATTTTTGAATTATCATTCTGAAATTGTCCTTTTTTCTCTTTCTCTTAAATCACGTTCTGCATAAACTATTTTCATTAAGTCTGCTTTTTTCTTATTTGTGATTTCAAAGCTGTTTTGGATTTGTTCAATCAATAGATGTTCTTCAACACTGTAAAATTCATCATATAATGATGTACTAACTAAGTTCATAAAAACTAAATTCTTTGTTGCTTTTGGTTTGTTTGAAAAATACTCAATCAATTTATCAAGCGACAAACTGCTTTTACGATATCTTAATACTTCTTCACCCATTTCATATTTTAGGCGGTTCATAATTTGTAATTCTGTTTCAGTTGGATCGCCATCAACATTAACTACCTTTACAATTAAATCTATAAAATAGAATTTTTCCTCTTTTGTTAATAAACTTAAAAACATAATATCTCTCCTTTAATTTATATTATATCATATATCTCTATATTCTTTTTTAAAATTAAATATATTCCTTACTTCATCAGTATAATCTTCATCTTCATTATAAATATATAATGGTTTTTCAACTACTATATCATTCTTTTTATTTTGTCTTGCTTCAACTAATACTAATAAAGCATTATCTGAAGTTACTTTAGAGTATATAAATTTTATTCTTCTTATACCAAAATTATGATTATTCAAATCATTAACTAAATCACCAAATCGTTCAACTCTATGAACCATATATAAATAGCCACCATCTTTTAATAGCTTTTTTGATTCTATAACAATATCTTCTAGAGTTATTAAAACTTCATGTCTAGCAATTGTTAGAAAGTCATTTTTGTTAATATTACTAGTTGGTAGGTATTTAAAGTAGGGAGGATTACTTGTTACAACATCAAAAGTATTTGCTCCAACTTCTTTATAAACATCCTTAATATCACGATTTAGAATTTCAATTTGCTTATTAAACTCATTTATATTAACTGATTTTACTGCAAGATCATAGACTTCTTTTTGAATTTCAACTCCTATTATTTTTGCATCTGTTTTTAGAGTCAAAAATAAAGGAATTGGTGCATTACCAGTACCTAAGTCAATAATCTTTTTAGTATGCTTTTTTATATTCACAAAATCTGCAAGTAAGGTTGAATCAAGTGAAAATCTAAACTTTTCTTCATCTTGAAATATCTTTATATTTTTATATCCTAATAACTCATGAATTACTGCCATCTTCAATCACATCATCAGTTAAGTCTTTTGGATCTATCACTTCTTCAGTTGACTTAAGTTTTACTAATTCATCAGCTTGCCATACTTCTACTGTATCATTATCATCGTTTTTAGTTTTTACTATTTCTCTTAATAAATCAACACTAACTACTTTACAACAACCACAAGTAGGAGTTTGCACTAAGTCACCTACTAAAGGTACTTTTTTTCTTAAATCTTCATATACTTCATTTTCATAACTAATACAACACATTAGTTTTCCACATAAACCAGCTACTTTAGATGAATTTAAAGTCATACCTTGATCTTTTGCCATCTTCATTGTAACTAGGTCAAACTCTCTTAAGTGTTTGCTGCAGCAAATTTCTCTACCACAAGGACCTAGACCTCCTATAAACTTAGCACCTTCACGAGGACCAATTTGTCTTAGTTCAATTCTAACCTTTAGTTCACTAGCTAAATCCTTAAGCAATTCTCTAAAATCTACTCTTCCTTCAGCATTATAATAAATAATCACTTTGCTTCTATCTAGAGTATATTCACAATCTAAGAGTTTCATCTCTAGTCTATGTTCACTTACTATTTTTTTACAAATATTTAATGTATTTTTTGCTCTATTTTTATTATCTTTATAAACTCTTATATCTTGATCGGTTGCAATTCTGATAACACTTTTTAGTTCATGTTCAATCTCAGAATCATCTACCTCTTTTATAGGTAAAACAACCTTTCCTAATTCCATTCCTCTAACAGTTTCCACAACCACAAGATCATCTAAAACTAGATTAAAAGGATCAGGATTAAAATAATATAATTTCCCGACTTCTTTGAAGCCGATTCCAACTACCTTTGCCATACTACCTCATCATTTCTATAATTAATTGAGTATAAAATAACTCAATATTTACATTGTATTTTAATCTTTCTTTAAAATTTAATAATAACTCAATTTCTTCTACGACTTTTTCATATGTTTGGGTTAAATTAACACCAATTACTCCTATAGTATCTTTTAACACAATTCTATCTAATTGATTCAAAATATAATACATTTTATCATGAGCAATTGTAATTAATAAATCCATATATATATTATGATATTTTTTATCTTTAACTCTTACCAATATATCTTCATATTCATTTAAGATTAATATCGGTGGTGTATCCTTTAATACAAGAGCAAAAGATATTTTTTTTGCAAGTTCAATCAAATCTAAGATTTTACCATCATTAATTAAATTCAAAGAATCACTAACCGAGTTTGTTAATGTTGACAAGATATTACTAATTTCTGGTTCAACACCTTTACTAACAAGCTCATTTGCAACTACATTTGCAGGTAACATATCAAAATAAACTATTACTGATCTTGATCTAATAGTAGGAATAACTGAATGTAGGTTTTCAGTTAATAATATTCCATACTTATGTCCTTCTAATTCCTCTAAAAACTTTAAAAGAGAATTAGCTGCGCTTGCATTTGCTTTATCAATATCTTTAATAATATAAACTCTAGTTCCTTCACCAATAGGAGTAAGGGAGAATTCTCTTTCTAACTTCTCTACTTGATCTTTGGTTATTGTATCATTAATAGGTTCAATATAAAATATACTAGGGTGAACTTCATCCATAACTTTCTTACAGTCATCACACTCCATACAAGGAGTCTCATCCTTTGATGTACATAGAAGTTTTTGGGCGAAATAGTACGCACCTTCTAGTTTCGATGTTCCTCTAGGACCTTCAAATAAATAAGTATGAACCAACCTATTTTTTTTGAATGAGTTATTTATTAATTTTAAAACTTTTGGTTGATTATTTAAAAATAAATCATACTTCATTATATCACTCCTTAGAGGATATTTAAAACTTCCTTTTTAATATCCTTATAAATTTCCTCAGCAGTACGGTTACCATCAACAATTTTTATTCTATCGCTAAACATCTCTGCAATCTCTAAATATCCTTCTCTTACCTTTTGGTGAAAAGATATTTTCTCTAAGTCTAGACGGTCAACTTCCCTACGATTATTTTTAATTCTTGATAATCCTATATTTGGATCAACATCTATATAGATAGTAAGTTCTGGTAAAATACCTTCCGTTGCATACTTATTTATCTCATAGACTTCTTTGATTCCTAACCCCCTTGCATATCCTTGATACGCTAAAGAAGAATCAACATACCTATCACAAATAACTATTTTTTCATCATTTAATGCAGGTATTATTACTTCAGCCAAATGTTGTCTTCTACTTGCAGCAAGTAATAGGGCTTCTGTCATATAATCCATATCCACATTATCTATGTTTAAAATAACATTTCTAATTTCTTCTGCAATTTTGCTTCCACCGGGCTCTCTAGTCTTAACAATTTTATATCCTAATTGATTTAATTCATTTGTAAGCATTTCAATTAGAGTAGTTTTTCCACTACCTTCTCCACCCTCAAAACTTATAAATCTCTTCACTATTTATCAACTCCATATATCTATATATATTATCTCATATTTAGACCAAAATTAAAATACTTTTTTAGTTTTTAAATTTATAAATTGCTTTTACTTGTTAATAAATAATAAATGTGATAAAATAAATAATAATAAGTAGTAATAAACTTAAAAATTTATGGTGGTTCAATAATGCATGTACAAATAAAAGATTTAAGCTTTTCTTATACACAAAAAGTTGTATTAAATAAAATATCATTAGACATAAAAAGTGGATCTTTTCTAACTTTAGTAGGCAAAAACGGTACTGGTAAGAGTACCTTTATTAAATGTTTATTGAAGATTGAAACAGTTCCTGATGATACAATATTTTTTGATGGAAAAGACATTAACACAATTAAACGATATAAGGGAGTCGGTTATGTTCCTCAAAAAATAGAATTCAATTATGAGTTCCCAATAACCGTAAATGAAATATTAACTTCCGCATACTTAAAAAATAAAGATCTTTATTTTACATCTGTAATTAACGAACTTGACCTAAATCCAATTTATAGGCAGAATGTAAATACACTTTCAGGAGGACAACTTCAACGAGTATTTATTGCAAGAAGTCTTTTAAATAATCCGAAATTATTAATATTAGATGAACCTACAGTTGGTGTTGACCAAGATAATATAATTACACTTGCAAACATCTTGAAGAGTTTAAAAGAAAAAGGTGTAACAATTATAATGTCAACTCACGATACTCATTTCACAAAAGATTTAAGCGATTTCTATCTAGAGTTCTCTGAACTTGGAGATTGCAAAATGGTGGAGGTGGATAAATGATAATGTTTATCTTATCTACCGGCTTCTTTGAATCCTTAATAAAAATACCATTTTATATGTATGCATTAATTGCAGCTATTTGTATTGGTATTATTGCACCACTTATTGGCTCTGTAGTTGTAATAAGAAGACTATCCTTTATTGCAGATACTCTAAGCCACTTTTCACTTGCTGGTGTTACATTTGGAGTGTTCCTTTCTAGACTTATCCCACAATCATTTATTAATCCAATTTACCTCGGGGTAATATTTAGTATCTTAGGTACATTCTTAATCGAAAAATTAAGAGGATTCTATAAAAATTATAAAGAACTCTCCATGCCCATTGTAATGAGTTTTGGTGTTGCTCTTAGTGGAATATTTATTGCAGTATCTGAAGGAATCTCTACATCTTTTACAACTGGTCTTTTATTTGGTAGTTTACTAAGTGTAAGCTTAACAGATATTATAGTGATATTAGCAGTTAGTACCTCTATTATCATATTCACTTCTGTTTTTTATAAACAAATTGTCTCACTATGTTTTGATGAAGTACACGCAAGAGTCTCGGGGATAAATGTGAAACTACTGCAAACTATTATTACAATTATCTTGGCTGTAGTTATCTCAATATTTATTGACTTTGTAGGAGTATTATTAATAAGCGCTTTATTAATTGTTCCTGTTGCAGCTTCGATATTAATAGGTAATTCCTTTAAAGGAACAATAATCTCTGCAATTATTATTAGTGAATCAAGTGTTTTAGCTGGTTTTTATATAAGTTATCACGCAGACTTCCCTATTGGCGCAACTGTTGTTTTACTAAATGTAATAATTTTATTTATAATTATGGTGATTGTGAAAATAAGGAAACACTTAATAACTAAAGAATTAAATGATCAAAAAATAGATTAGACTAAAATCTATATATAAAGGGTGAAATGTTTTAAACATTTCGCCCTTTTTAAAACCATAATAACCTGCAGCAATTTATTTTAATTTACTTTTCCTTCCCGCAAAAAAAATACTCCTAAAATAGATAATGAATTACTTTTATTTAAATTCACTGTCTACTTTATGAGTATCTTACCAACCGTATTAAGTAAAATAGATAAAAGCCTAGTATAGCAGATTAACTGAAAATACTAGGCTTATTATTTTACTCTTAATTAAACTTATTTGTTATTTTAAATAAGTTCTAAACATCCAACTATGTTTTTGTAAGCTAGCTAACATACCAATTAGTAAGTCAGCTGTAACTTCATCTTCTAATTCTTGTGCAACTTTGATAGTTTCTGTTAATTCTTTTTGTAATAATTCAAAGTCTTTCAATAATTCTTGAACCATTTGTTTACCATCTAATTTTGCACCAGCTTCTTTTACAGTTGCATTAGCTAAGAATTCTTTTAAAGTTGCGAAAGGAGTTCCATCTAACATTAAGATTCTTTCCGCAACAGCATCAAAATGTTCTGTTACTTCATCATATAATTCTTCAAATTTTTCATGTAATTCAAAGAATTTTACTCCATCTACAAACCAGTGGAAATTATGTAGTTTTGTATAAAGTACACCAAGATTTGCAACTTCACGATTTAAATTGTCTATAAGTATTTTCATAATATTTACCTCCATATATTTTTCTTACTATTATATTATACCAAATTTAGGATAAAAAACCAAGAAAGTGCATAGATTATTTTAATATACTTAAGAAGTGTTCTACATCTTCTTTTATTACTTCAAGAGATGATCTCCAGAAGTTAATATCAGTTATATCAATATTAATCATTTTCGCAACATCCATTAAATTATGTTTTCCACTTTCACGTAATAATGTTTGAATTTCACTAACAAACTCACTACCTAATTCTTTATACTTTGCATAGATTCCTTTAGAGAATAATAAACCAAATGCATATGGGAAATTATAGAAACTTCTTCCTGTAGAATAATAATGACCTTTATTAATCCACATACCCGAATTTAGATAATTAGAGTCTAATCCATCTCCATATGCTTCTTTTTGAGCAGCAATCATCATATTATTTAATTCTTCATCATCTAAGAATTCAGTTTCACTTCTCTTAAATACATTTGTTTCAAATATATATCTACTTAAAATATCAACAATAACTTGTGTTGAATCTTGTAATTCTTGTTCCAGAATACCTAGCTTAACTTGTTCATCATCTGCTTCTTTTAATACTGCTTGTTTCACAATAGTCTCACATAGAATTGATGCACTTTCTGCTATCGGCATAGGGTAATTAGCATTCATAATTCTTTCACCAAATGTATGTAAGTTATGGTAAGCATGGCCAAGTTCATGTGCAAGTGTTGAAATATCTCCAATTGTACCATCAAAATTAGAAAGGATTCTACTTTCTTTTAGTGGATAAATTCTACTACAGAATGCTCCTCCTTGCTTCTTAGGATATGGTAAATAATCAATCCATTTATTATCAAATGCTTCTTTTGCCATATCATGTAGATCATCTGAGAATGTCTTGAAATTCTTTAAAATAAACTCTTGTGCTTCTTCTACACTATAAACAGTATCAGCTTTACCCATAGGTGCAAATAAATCAAACCAAGGAAGTCCATTTTTGTGCCCTAAATATTCTGCTTTTTTCTTTAAATATTCTCTAAATACATCTAAGTATTCACGCATAGCTCCAATTAATGCATCTAATACTTGTCTATTAATTCTACTATCACTTAAAGTTTTATCTAAAGGACTAGCATATTTTCTTTTTCTAGACATTGTAGTAACTTCTTTTTTAATACCATTAATTGCAAAAGCTACGGATTTTTCTATCTTTTTATATGCAGCAAGTTCTGCTTCATATGCTTTTTTCCTAACAACAGGGTCTTTATCATAAGCTAAGTTTCTAACTTTTGGTAAACTTATAATTTTATCATCATAGTCAACTTCTAGAGTTGAAGTTAAAACAGTTTGCATTTTTGAGTATAGAGAGCCACCACTTTGATTAAGTTCTGCAGCCAGAACCTCTTCATCTTCACTTAATAAATGAATACTATTTTCTTTAATTTCCATTAACATAAATCTATATTCACTTAAAAACTCACTACTATTTATAACTTCTTCTAAATTATCTATACTTGAAACAAATTTTTCAAATAAAGTTAGAGCAAGTGTAGTCTTTACTGACTTTTGTCGTAAAACAACCATTACATTATTAAACTGTGGGTTTGTGGAATCGGTTGCTAGAGAAAGACTAACGAATTGAAATAGCATAATTGCTGTAAATTGATACTCTTCTAAAGCTTTCATAAAGTTCTCAAGCGATTCTTTAGAATTTTCCATAGAAAACTTTTGTGATAAATCATCTAAATTTGCTATATGTTCATCAAACTTTACGATATCCTCTTTAAACTTAGGATCATCTAATCCTTTATATAAACTATCTAAATTCCATTTATACATAATATACCTCCAAGTGTTATTATATCAAATTATATCTTATTAATATATATTATTTAAAAAAAATGACTTAAATGATCAAAATCATAAAAGTCATTAATAATTTACCTTAAATAGATACAAACCATTAGGCGGTGCAATTTTGGGTGCTAATCGCCTATTTTTTGCGTCCATAATCGCTTTTAAGTCTTCAATCGATGTTTTACTCATACCAACCTCTAAAGCCATAGCAACCAAAATTCTGATTTGATTATGTAAGAAACCATTACCAATAATTTTGATCTTGATTAGGCTAGAAATTTCTTCAAAATCAATCGAGAAAATCTCTCTAACAGTATTTTCTTTATTGCTAGTTTTTGAAAATGATTTAAAATCATGTTCACCAACAAAAACGCTAAAAGCTGCTATAAATTTTCTTTTATCAACATTTTTAGATGTACAATAGAACCTATAATTCCTATTCAATGGATTAAATTCTCCAAAATCTATTAAGTAATGATATTCTTTACTAATAGAACTCTTTCTTGAATGAAATTCTCTACCAACCTTTTCAACCTTTGTAAGATAAATAGCCTTATCAATCCTAGAGTTTATAGCATTTTGCATATTCCACTCCCCCATATCAATATCGCTATCAAAATGAAAGACTTGGCCAATTGCATGAACTCCAGAATCAGTTCTTCCGGATGGATGAATAGTTATTTGCTTCTTATGAATAATAAATAATGCTTTTTCAATCTCTTCTTGAATTGAATTTACACCAACTTGGGTCTGAAACCCATGAAAAAGCGTTCCATCATACATACATGTACATTTATATCTCATTAAAAACCAACTACTTTAAAATATATTACAAGTCCTAATATACCAAAACATAAAACAAATGCTATTAAATCTCCAAATTTTAATTTTAAAAGATTTAAACTTGTTCTATTTCCTTCAGGTATATAACCTCTTGCTTCCATAGCATCAGCTAAATCATATGCTCTCTTATAAGAAATAACAAACATCGGAATTAATAAAGATATTATTTGGTTTATTTTCTCTTTAAATTTACCCTCTTTAAAATCCACTCCACGTGATGCTTGTGCTTTTAAAATTTTATTAGCTTCATTAATTAATGTTGGAATAAAACGTAAAGCAATTGAAATCATCATTGTAAGGATACTAACTTTAACACCAATAAGTTTAAGTGGTTTTGCTAATTTTTCTAAACCATTGTTTAAATCAGTAGGTTTTGTTGTTAGAGTCAGAATTGATGATAGAAATATCAATGATATAATTCTTAAAATTACAACAACCGAAGTCTCCAATCCTTGTTGATATATTTGAATTGTATAATTAGTTATTACTGTCGATGGTAAACTAATAGTTTGAATATAAAAACTACCAAATACTGCTATTAAGAATAGTAAGAATCTAAACTTTCTAATTACTTTCTTTGATAAGAAAAACAGCACCCAAATAATAATTATTAGCACAAGATTTAAAATGTTCAAACTAAATTTAGGTTCAAATACATTCCCGCCTTGATTAAATAATGCTTGAAATACAACCGTAATAAATAATAATGTAGTCATCATTCTTAAACTATTTAAAAACTTTGCAACTGGAATCTTAGTAGATAAGACAAGAGTAACAACAACACCAAAAGCAATTAATAAAGGAACTATTTCGGTAAGTAAAAATAAACCAACTATTAATATAACAAGTCCAATAATCTTTGCTCTTGGGTCTAATTTATGAATTAAAGAATTAGTATTATAATATTGACCAAATACAACGCTATTATTCATTTGTTTCACCATATGCTTTCAAGATTGCATTATAAGCATCTTCTATACTATGTTGATTAGGGTCAATATTAATATTTAAACGTTTTTTCAATTCTTTTAATATTAAAATTGTTTCAGGATAATCAAGATTATATTTTTCTAAAATATTATCATCTGCAAATAATGATTTCTTATCACCATCATAGACAATTCTACCTTGATTTAATACAATTACTCTCTTAATATATTTTGATACAACTTCCATATCATGAGTTATTATAACTATAGTTTTATTATATCTTTCATTCAAATCTTTTAAAAATTCAAGAAGTTCTATTTTTGTGAAAGGATCTAATCCTACAGTCGGCTCATCAAGAATTAATATATCAGGATTACTAGCAATAATTCCAGCTATTGCAACCTTCCTAAGTTGTCCACCTGATAAAGTGAAAGGGCTACGATCTAATAGATCAATTATATCAAGTTTTTTTGATATTTCTTCAATTCTTTCTTCTGCTTCTTCCACATTAAAATTCTTAGGTCCAAACATTATATCTTTTTTTACTGTATCTTCAAAGATTTGATATTCTGGAAATTGGAATACTAAGCCAACCTTTTTTCTAATCGGTTTTAACTTAGTATTTTTATTAATAACAGAACCTAAAATATCTAATTTACCACTAGTAGGTGTAATTAGTGCATTCATATGTTGTGCTAATGTTGACTTACCACTGCCTGTATGACCTACTAAAGCAATAAACTCTCCTGTTTTTTCAATATTCAAATTAATATCCTTTAGTATAAATCTTATATTTTGCTTTTTTCTTGGTATGTAGTAAGAGAAATTTACTTCTGAAAAGTTAATTCCCATAATATTTCCTCAATTTCTTTTTTGTTTTTTAGCTTATCATTTGCCTCAAGTTTTTCAATCAACTTCATGCTCTCTAAGATATCTAATCTAGAATTTTTTAATAATTCTTTTTCCTTAAATACATCTTTAGGTTTACCGTTTAAAATAATCTTTCCATCATTCATTACTATAATTCTATCAGCATAAATAGCTTCTTTTAAGTTATGAGTAATTGCAATA
Source organism: Bacilli bacterium (assembly GCA_041675865.1). Taxonomy (GTDB): domain Bacteria; phylum Bacillota_I; class Bacilli_A; order ML615J-28; family CAG-698; genus DUVT01. The sequence continues at coordinate 21,834 of JBAYTA010000004.1, forward strand.
ATAGTTTTCGTTCCTTTAAGTTGATTTATTACTTGATTAACTTCTCTAATTCCTCTAGGATCTAACATAGAAGTTGCTTCATCAAAAATTATAATACTTGGTTCATATGCAAGAACTCCAGCAATTGCAACTCTTTGCTTTTCACCACCACTTAGATTTTCTGGATTATATTCTAAGAAATTTTCCATTCCTACTAACTTAGAAAATCTATCGACTCTTTCAATCATGTCGTCTCTTTGATATTCTCTATTTTCTAAACCAAAAGCGATGTCATCTTTTACTGTAACACCAACAAACTGATTATCAGGGTTTTGGAAGACAATCCCTATTTCAGTCCTAATGTCATCAACAGTTTCTTCAGTAAGTAGTTTATCATTAATATAAATCTGTCCACCATCTGCTTTTAGTAATCCAACTAAAAGTTTTGCAAGGGTTGATTTACCACTACCATTATGACCCAAAATACAAACAAATTCACCTTTGTTTATTTCTAGAGAGACATTATCAATCACAATGTTTTCTTGTTTATATGAAAAATTTAAATTTTTTACTTTAACCATATTTTTATCCTACCGGTATCCAAGGTACTGCTTTATCATCAGATACCAATTTTACTTTTACATCGTTAGTACAAACGATTTGAACAAGCGGATTGTTTCCAATTCTCATGTTCATACATAATTTATTTTTACAATTTGCATCATGCATATGTATATGACCAAATTCAATTACTATTTCATTTATAATTTCATGATTATTCTCTATTGCAAATGGTTCATTTATAATTTCATATACTTCGTCCCCATCTTTATCAATAGATAAATATAATAGTTTATTTTCTGTTGTTATTTTTACCATCTCGTTAGTATCTTCTTTCAAATCTACACTATATACAATTTTGTTATCATAATATACTTCCACAACATAGGAGTTAATGTTTCCAAAATTAGCATTATTAGTAAAGTAGATAACATAAAAACCAACTGATAGTAGAAAAACTAGAACAATTACAACGATATCTGCTTTTTTCATATTTACCTCATATAATATATTATTTTATCATTTTTAGGCCTAATATGCAAGGAATTAAATTACTTAACAAAGGGAAAGGGATTACAAAACCTTATTCTTTGTACACAACCTCAAAGTCTTCAAAGACAACCAACATTTTCCTACTAAACTCATAACCTAATATTTTTGCTTCTTCAGAAAAGAATTTAATATGTCCTTTTTGCCACGACTCTAAATTTTCATCTTCGCCTTCACGTTTTACTATATCAAATGTTAGTTCATTAAATGGCGCAATTAAGACTGCAGTTGTTTTAATTACACATTTAGGTTTACCATAAAAGTCGGTAACTATTGATAAATCTCCTACTAAAGGTAATTCTTTATTTTCAATTTTATAAGAACTATAGCTTGATGCTGTTGCTCTTTTTTTACCACCTAAAACTAATTCTAATAACTCACTCGCCAACTTTTCAGTTAATTCAAAATGAAAAACACTTGTTGGTTTTATAGTTTCTTCTAAGTTATTCATTCTTAAAAATCTAATCCAAAATTCGTTTTGTTGGTCATTCATACTAATTCACCTTCGATTTAATTTATTATATCATTTATTTGAACTATGTAAACAAAAAATCTCACCCTAAAGTGAGATTTAATTTTTATACGAATTCTATTAAAGCCATAGGAGCAGAATCTCCTTGGCGAGTTCCAGTTTTTAATACTCTTGTATAACCGCCATTGCGGTCTTTATATTTTGTTGCTATTGTATCAAATAATTTTTGAACTGCATATTGAGTCTTATCTTCATCAACATATTCAAATCTTACCATTTTAGCAGCTTGAACGCGTGAAGCTAAAGTGTTTTTCTTACCAAGAGTAACCATTCTATCAGCTAATCTTTGTAATTCCTTTGCTTTATGAAGTGTTGTTTCAATACGTTCATTAATAATTAGATCTGTAATTAAGTCTCTTAGTAATGCTTTTCTTTTTGCAGAATCGCGACCTAGTTTACGATAACCTAATGCCATTTTTTAAGTCCTCCTTTGGAAAATATCAATCCAAATCATCTTCTTCTGGATTTGTATCATCTTCTTCAATATCATCTAATGTGTCATAGTCAGAATCATATGAGCGACGTAAATCAAGTCCAATTTCGCGTAGTTTAGTAACTACTTCCTTAAGTGATTTACGACCTAAATTACGAACACGCATCATTTCTTCTTCTGTTTTTTGTGATAGTTCACCAACAGTATTGATACCTGCACGTTTTAAGCAGTTATATGATCTAACAGATAAATCAAGTTCTTCAATTTTTTTCTCTAGTTTTTTGTTAGCAACTTTTTCTTCTCGCTCGTACATATAATCTTGATCATTAATTTGTTGATTAAGCATTGAAGTTACTTCGAAATGTTGCATTAAGAATTTAGATGCTAAACTAACTGCATCAGGAGGTGTAATACCATTATTAGTCCACACTTCAAGAATTAGTTTATCATAGTCAACATCTTCTTCAACACGTGTTTTTTCAACATTATATTTTACTTTAGTTACTGGAGTATAGATAGAATCAATCGGAATACGACTTACTACTCTATCACCAGATTTAGTTTTACAGAAAACTTTGTTTTCTTCAGCTCCTACATAGCCAATCCCTCGTCTTGCAAAGAAGCGGGCATTGAATTTTGCACCCTTTTCAAGTGTTGCAATAACTTGATCTGGATTAACGATGATCAATTGGTCACTACTAAATTTCAAATCTTTAGCAGTTATAACTCTTTCACCCTCGGCAGAAATACTTAGTTCTATTAAATCTTGTTGTTCGTTGTTTAGAGGTTTGAATAACTCTCCATCAGGAACAGTAAGAATAACACTTTTTAGATTTAAGATTATTTCTGTTACGTCTTCACGAATATTGTCCATTGCCATAAATTCGTGTTCAACGCCTTGAATTTCAATCGCTACAATTGCAACACCAGGCATTGATGATAGTAATACTCTTCTTAGGGCATTACCTAACGTTGTTCCATAACCTCTTTCAAGCGGATGGATAACAAATTTGCCATAGTTATCGCCTTCTTTGTATTCTGAGGATGATGTCGGTTTGATAAATTCAAATTTTCTCATTCGCGTCTCCTTTATCTATTTGTAAATTATTTCTATCCACGAGGTCGTTTTGGTGGGCGACATCCGTTATGAGGAATTGGAGTAACATCCTTAATAGATGTTATTTCTAATCCAGCAACTTGAAGTGATCTAATAGCAGCTTCACGACCAGGTCCTGGACCTCTTACAGAAACTTCTACTTTCATCATACCCATATCTAAAGCAGCTTTTGCACATGCTTCAGATGCCATTTGCGCTGCAAATGGTGTTGATTTTTTACTACCTTTAAATCCTAATGCACCAGCACTACTCCATGCAACTGCATTTCCAATAGGATCTGTTATAGTAACTATTGTATTATTAAAGGTAGAATGAATATGAGCTACGCCACTGGGTATATTCTTTCTAACTTTACGTTTACGTACATTACGCGCCATTTTTCATATCTCCTTTTATTTTTTCTTATTAGCTACTGTCTTAGCTTTACCTTTTCTTGTTCTAGCATTACAACGTGTATTTTGTCCTCTTACTGGTAACCCACGACGATGACGAATACCACGGTAGCTTCCGATTTCCATTAATCTTTTAATATTTAGAGCAACTTCACGACGTAAGTCACCTTCAACTTTAAACACTGCAACTTCTTTACGAATTGCTGCTAATTCTTCTTCAGATAAATCCTTAACTCTTCTTTCAGGATCTATGTTTGCTTCTTTTAATATTTTTATTGCTGTTGGTCTACCTATACCATAAATATATGTTAGGGCAACATCAACATGCTTATCTCTTGGAATATCAACACCAGAAATACGTGCCATTACTGCACCTCCTATTATCCTTGTCTTTGTTTGTGTTTTGGATTTTTACAAATAACCATAACTCTTCCCTTACGGTTAATTACTTTACATTGATCACACATTGGTTTTACTGATGGTCTAACCTTCATTTAAAATTCCTCCTTTTTTGGGAAAAAATTACTTATGCCTATAAGTAATACGGCCACGTGTTAAGTCATATGGTGATAGTTCAACAGTTACTTTATCACCTGGTAAAATGGTTATGAAATTCATACGGATTTTACCAGAAACGTGAGCCAAGATTTGATGCCCATTTTCCAATTTTACTCTAAATTCAGTATTTGGAAGCGCATCTGTAACTGTGCCTTTTAATTCTATAACATCGTTCTTAGACAAATTATAAATCCTCCTTTGTTAAAATCGTATATCCACTTTCTGTAATGACAATGGTATGTTCAAAATGTGCGCTATCGCTACCATCTCTAGTTACCGTTGTCCAATCATCATCAAGTATTACCACTCCTGCTTTTCCAGCATTAACCATCGGTTCAATAGCTAATGTCATTCCTGGTTTAAGGATTGGTCCTTGACCCGCAGGTCCATAATTAGGTATCATTGGGTCTTCATGTAGCTTATGACCTACGCCATGCCCAGTGAAGTCAAGAACTACACTGTATCCATGTTCTAGTACATATTTTTCGATTGCATGTGAGATATCAGATAAGCGATTTTTCGGTTTGGCGAATTCTAAGCCAGCAAATAGTGATTCTTCTGTAACTTTTAATAATCTAGATCTTTTTTCACTAATTTCGCCGACCCCATACGTCCAAGCACTATCTCCATGATAGCCTTTGTAGCATGCGCCAATGTCGATTGAAATTATATCACCATTTTTTAATATGTGTTTTTTACTTGGAATTCCATGTATAACCACATTATTTATTGAAGCACATATTGAGCCTTTAAACCCATTATATCCTAAGAATGATGGAGTTGCTCCATTATCTCTAATGATTTTTTCAGCAATTGCATCAAGTTCATGTGTTGAAATACCAGGCTTAATTGCATCCTTAATAACTCTATGTGTTAAGGCTACAATTCTTCCTGCTTCTTTCATTAACTCAATTTCACGTTTGCTCTTAATTAAAATCATTTGATTCCTCCAAAATTCTTTTAACTCGATTAAATACTTTTTCTATACCACCAAGACCATCTACATTAACTAGTAACCCTAGTTCTTCATAGAAATCTAGTAATGGTTTAGTCTTTTCATAATAAACCTTTATTCTATTAGATACAGTTTCTAAGGTGTCATCTTCTCTTTGGATAAGTTTTCCACCATCGATATCACATATACCTTCTTTTAAAGGTTTGTTCCCTTCTATGTGGTAAGTAGCACCACACTTTTCACAAACTCGCCTACCAGTTATGCGGCTAATTAATATAGAATCATCTACAACTAAATTAATCACTTTAAAAATTCTTCGATTGCATTGTATTAATATTTCTCTAAGAGCTTTTGCTTGTGCGATAGTTCTAGGAAAGCCGTCAAGTAGAAAACCATTCTTTGTATCATCTTCTTGAAGTCTTTCCTTTACTAAATCAATAGTTACTGAATCAGGAACTAATTCGCCTCTGTCAATATACTCTTTTGCTAAGATTCCTACTTGTGAGTTGTGAGCAATTGCTTCTCTAAACATATCACCAGTAGAAATATGAGCTATATTATAATAGTCTTTTATTAATGCTGCTTGAGAACCTTTACCAGCACCTGGAGGCCCCATGATTAATAAATTCATTTAAATGCCTCTATTCAATAAAGCCTCGATATTGTTTATCTTGACTTTGTGTTTTTAATTGTTTTGCAGTTTCAATAGCTACACCAACAACGATAATTAAGCTTGTTCCCCCAACTTGAACCGATGGATCAAGATTGAAGATTCTTTGCATGAAAATCGGAATTGATGCGATAAGTGATAAGTAAATTGCACCTACCATTGTAATCTTAAATAACACTCTTGATATATAAGATGCTGTTTCTGCACCTGGACGTACACCAGGAATATATGCATTTTGCTTTTGTAAATTTTCCGCCATCTTCTCTGGATTAATTTGTAAGAATGAATAGAAGAATGAGAAAACAAATATTAAAACAATATATAAAACAAATCCAATTGGTTCTGTTGTTCTAAATATTTGGTTTAACCAATATGTAGCATTGCTACCTTCACCTAATAAATTAACTATTGTTTGTGGTAAACTCATAAGTGTACTAGCAAAAATTACCGGGATAACAGATGCTGAGTTTAACTTAATAGGAACATTTGAATCTCCCTTTCCACGGAATGCTGCAGCTGCAGGACGATTCGCATATTGAATAGGAATCTTTCTTTTTGCTGCTTCCATGAAAACAACACCAACAATAATTAAGATCATGATAAGGATTACTACAAAGAATAATACTATATCAACAAATTGTGAATCTTCTTTTGTTATAAATTGTGTAATTAACTTATTGATCATAAATGGGAAACTAGAAACAATACCAGCAACGATGAACATTGATGTACCATTTCCGATTCCTTTTAAACTGATCTTTTCAGCTAACCAAAGTACAAAAGCTGTACCAGCAGTTAATACAAGTGCTAAATATACATATGTGAATGCATTTACATCTACACCTGTTTGAAACATAATACTAGGGTCTTCATAATAAGCAGCTAAACCAATAGTAATAGTTAGTGCTTGAACGAACCCTAAGGCTAAAGCTAGATATCTAGTAACTTGACTAAGTTTTTTCTTCCCTGTTTCGCCTTCTTCTGCCCACTCTTTTAAAGTAGGTACTATATCCATTTGCAATAATTGGATTACGATCGATGCAGTAATGTATGGAGATACACCTAAAGCTACAATTGAATAGTTAGATAATGCTCCACCACTAAATACATCCAAAAATCCAAATAAAGATTCTTCTGGGTTAAGTAAGTTTCGGCTGATTAGTGGAATTTGAATGTGATATGCCAATCTCCAAATAAGTAATATTAAAGCCGTAAAAAGTATCATTGATATTACTTTTTTGTTTTTTAAAGCCATTTAGATCACCTCTGTATTTCCACCAGCGTCTTTGATTCCTTGTTCAGCTGATTTAGAAAATTTATGAGCACGAACTGTTAATTTAACATTTAACTTACCATTTCCTAAAACTTTTATCTTTTTGAAATCTTTGTTTATTAATCCTTCTTTGATAAGTTTATCAGAATTTACAACCGTTCCTTCTTTAAAACAATTTAATTGTTCTAAATTAACGATATCATATTCTATACGGTTAAGACTTGTAAAACCACGTTTTGGTAAACGTTTAAATAATGGTGTTTGACCACCTTCAAATCCTGGTCTTACTCCTCCTCCACTACGAGCATTTTGCCCTTTGTGGCCACGTGTACTAGTTTTTCCTAAACCACTACCTGTTCCACGGCCAACACGTTTTTTACTGTGTCTAGCGCCTGCAACTGGTTTTAATTCATGTAATTTCATAGTTGATCGCCTCCTATAACACTTCTACTAAATGACTGACAGTAGCAATCATTCCTCTAATTGCATCATTATCGGGTTTCGTTACAACTTGATTGATCTTAGTTAATCCTAAAGCTTTTAGTGTTCTACTTTGATTTGGATTGCGTGCTATTCCACTTCTAACTAATTTAATTTTAACTTCTTTAACTTTAGCCATATTAACCTACAATCTCCTCAACAGTTTTGTCCCTAATTTGAGCAACATCTTCTAATGTTCTAAGTTCACTTAAACCTTTAATAGTAGCACGCACTATATTAAGTGGAGTGTTAGAACCTAATGATTTAGATAGAATGTTTTGGATACCAGCAAGTTCAACTACAGCACGAACAGGTCCACCAGCAATAACTCCAGTTCCATCAATAGCAGGTTTTAAGAATACTCGCCCACCACCATGAACTCCTGTGATTTCATGTGGTATAGTTGTGTTAACGATTGGTACTTGTACTAAACTCTTCTTAGCATCCTCAACTGCTTTTTTAATAGCATCTGGGATTTCGATAGCTTTTCCAGTTCCTACGCCAACTCTTCCTTTTTTATCACCAACTACTACAACAGCGCTAAAACGGTAACGACGTCCACCTTTAACAACTTTTGTAATATGGTTAATACTTACAACTCGTTCTTCGAATTCTTTATCAATTTTTTGAAAATCTTTCTTTCTCTTATCTTGACGCATTCATTTACCTCCTAGAACTTTAATCCTGCGGCTCTAGCAGCATCAGCTAATGCTTTTACTCTACCATGGAATAAGAATCCTCCACGGTCAAAAACCACAACATCTATATTTTTTTCTTTAGCTCTTTTCGCAATTAAAGTTCCAACTTCTTTTGCAGCTTCAACATTTGAGCCTTTTTCTAATTTTAATTCTTTATCAATACTTGACGCACTTGCTAAAGTAACACCTGTAACATCATCTATTAATTGCGCATAAATGTTTGTATTTGAACGATAAACATTTAAACGTGGTGAAGAAGACGTTCCAATAACATTTTGTCTTATTCGTAAATGACGTTTTTGTCTTGTTTCATTACGCGATTTTTTTGTAATCATTATTTCTCGTCTCCTTTCTACTTAGCTTTCTTTCCTTCTTTTCGACGAACAGCTTCGCCACGGTAACGGATACCTTTTCCTAGATATGGTTCTGGTTTTCTAATTTCTCTAATTTCTGCAGCAAATTGACCAACAGCTTGTTTATTAACACCTTTTACGTTAATTTCAGTTGCACTTGGTACAGTGACAGTAAGTCCTGCAGGAATTGGTTTTTCAATTAAATGAGAATATCCAGCATTTACTACTAAGACATTTCCTTTTAATGATGCACGATAACCAGTACCTTGTATTTCTAAAGTTTTAGTATATTCGTTATGAACACCTTCTACCATATTGTGTAGTAGTGATCTAGTAGTTCCATGAATACTTTTGTGTTCAATAGAATCACTTGGACGAACAACTTTAACTTCACCTTCATTTACTTCAATTTTCATTTCAGGATGAAAAGTAGCGGAAAGTTCACCTTTAGGTCCCTTTACAACTACCAAATTATCTGGGTTAACAGTAACAGTCACACCTTCAGCTAGCTTGATAATTTTATTACCAATACGTGACATAATCTTTCTTCCTCCTTCTACCAAACGTAAGCTATAACTTCGCCGCCAAAATTTTGTTTGCGTGCTTCTCTATCAGTCATAACTCCATTTGATGTTGAAACAATTGCAATACCTAAACCATTTAATACTTTAGGTAGTTCAGTTGCTTTTGCATAAAGACGTAATCCCGGTTTGGAAATTCGCTTTAATCCTTTAATTACTCGTTCTTTCTTATCAGTATATTTCATAGTTACTCTTAAAATACCTTGCTTGTCATTTGGGATAAGCTCGATATCATAAATATAACCTTCATTTTTAATTACATTCAAAATTTCTAACTTGATTTTTGATGCTGGAATCTCAACATATTCATGCTTTCTTTGGTTTGCATTACGAATACGTGTAAGCATATCAGCAATTGGATCAGTCATTACCATTTAGATGGCCTCCTTCCAATGTTTTCTTACCAACTTGCTTTAGTAACGCCAGGTATTTCACCTTTGTGCGCTAATTCTCTAAAGCAAAGACGGCATAATTTGAATTTACGAAAAACTGCATGTGGTCTTCCACATCTTTCGCAACGTGTGTATTTTCTAACTTCAAATTTTGGTTTACGTTTATTTTTTATTATTAATGATTTTTTTGCCATGGTATCTCCTTTACTACTTCTTGAAAGGCATTCCGAGTAATGTTAATAACTCTCTGCCTTCCTCATCAGTTTTGGCAGTTGTAACAATTACAATGTCCATCCCACGAATTTTTAATACTTTATCATAATTAATTTCAGGGAAAATTAATTGTTCCTTAATGCCAATTGTGTAATTCCCACGTCCATCAAAAGAATTTTTACTTAAACCTCTGAAGTCACGAACACGTGGTAAAGAAATTGAAACCAATTTATCGAAGAATTGGTACATTCTTTCACCTCTAAGAGTTACTTTACAACCTATTGCAACATTTTCACGTAGTTTAAATGCTGCAATTGATTTTTTAGCTTTAGTAACTACTGGTTTTTGACCAGAAATTTGTCTTAAGTCTTCAACAGCCGCATCAATTAACTTGGAATTATGAATAGCATCGCCAACTCCCATATTAACAACTATTTTTTCTAACTTTGGTACCTGCATAACAGAAGTGTATGAAAACTTTTTAATCATAGCAGGCATTACATTATCTTTATACTCTTTTAAAACTCTATTCATCTTCATTCCTCCTATTTATCTAGCACATTGCCAGATTTTTTTGCATAGCGGACTTTTTTACCATCAACGATCTTCTTACCAAGTCTAGTTGGTACATTAGTCTTAGTCTCTACATATTTCACATTAGAAATATGGATAGGAGCTTCTTTTTTGATGATTCCACCATCTGGATGTGAATTTGAAGGTCTTGTATGTCTTGAAACTATATTAACTCCTTCGACAACAACACGATTTGTTTTCTTTAATACTTTTAATACTGTACCAGTTTTTCCTTTGCTATCGCCAGTAATAACTAAGACAGTATCTCCTTTTTTAATTAACATAAATTTTCCTCCTTATAGAACCTCAGGAGCTAAAGAGACAATTTTCATATAATCTCTTTCACGAAGTTCACGAGCAACTGGACCAAAGATACGAGTACCTTTTGGAGTTTTGTCATCGCGAATGATTACTGCTGCATTATCATCAAATTTGATGTATGAGCCATCATTTCTTCTTTTTCCTGTTTTAGTTCTAACAATTACAGCTTTTACTATTTCACCCTTTTTAACAGTTCCTCCAGGAGTAGCACTTTTTACAGTAGCAACAATGATATCACCAATATTAGCATATTTACGGCTAGTACCGCCTAATACTTTAATTGTTAATATTTCTTTAGCTCCCGAGTTATCTGCAACTTTTAATCTTGTTTCTTGTTGTATCATAACTAGCTAACCTCCTTAGATTTGCTCAGCACGTTCAACAATTTGCACTAATCTAAAATGTTTTAACTTAGAAAGAGGACGAGTTGCCTCAACCTTAACTACATCTCCGATTCTTGCATCATTGTTTTCATCATGTGCAGTCAATTTTGTAGTGAATTCGACACGCTTGCCATATAGTGGGTGGCGGCGATAAGTAGTCACTGCGACTTTAATAGTCTTATCTTCTTTATCTGAAACAACTTTTCCAGTATAAACTTTTCTATTATTTCTTTCCATTATTTGCCTCCTTACTTAAGAGCAGCGCGTTCACGTTCTGTAAGAACGGTCTTCATACGAGCTATTTGTTTTTTTGTTTTTCCAAGTTGTGCAGTATTTTCTAATTTACCAACAGCAGCTTGAAATCTCAAATTGAATAATTCTTGTTTTAATTCTTTTATTCTTTCTTCAATAGTGGCTTCATCTAATTTTCTAATTTTGTCAGTTTCTGTTTCACGAACAACTTTTTCAACTACAACTTTTTTCTCTTTTTTAGCCATTATTTTTCACCACTTTCTCTCGTAACAACTTTTGTAGTCACTGGTAATTTGTGAGATGCAAGACGTAATGCTTCTTTAGCAATTTCTTCATCTACGCCACCAACTTCAAACATAATTGTTCCTTTTTTTACTACTGCTACGTATCCTTCTGGAGCACCTTTACCTCCACCCATACGTACTTCTAGAGGTTTCTTAGTATATGCCATGTGTGGGAATATTCTAATCCATACATTACCTGCACGTTTCATATAACGAGTCATAGCAATACGTGCTGATTCAATTTGTTGAGATGTAATCCAAGAACCTTGTTGTGCTTGTAATCCATACTCTCCAAAGTTAACTGTTTTCGCTCCTTTAGCCTTACCTTCATAACTAACGCGGTGAGGACGACGAAACTTTGTTCTTTTTGGCATTAACATAAATTATTCCTCCTTCTTTGCTTTCTTAGTAGGTAAAACTTCTCCTTTGCAAATCCAAACTTTAACACCTAATTTACCATATGTAGTGTTAGCTTCAGCAATAGCATAATCGATGTCGCTTCTTAGAGTATGTAAAGGAACTGTTCCTTCACTATATCCTTCTCTACGAGCCATTTCTGCTCCGCCTAAACGACCTGAGATAGAAGTTTTAATTCCTTTAGCTCCTGCTCTCATTGTTCTTTGGATTGCCATCTTTTGAACACGTCTAAATGATGCACGATTTTCTAATTGTTCAGCCATATTTCTAGCAACTAAAGTTGCATCTAAATCTGGATTTTTGATTTCAACAACCGTTAAGAAGATTGTCTTACCTGTTTTCTTTTGTAATTCTTCAACTACTTGATTTTTTGTAGAACCTTCACGACCAATTACAACACCTGGTTTAGCAGTGTGAACAGTAATCATGATCTTAGTTTTAGTTCTTTCAATTTCTATTCTTGAAACATACGCTTTTTTATAGAATTCATTAATGAACTCACGAATCTTTAAATCTTCATGTAGAAGCGTAGGTACTTCTTTTTTATTTGCATACCATTTTGAATCCCATTCACGGATTATACCAATTCTTAATCCAATCGGGTTAACTTTTTGTCCCATTGAGATCCTCCTAATTTCTTTCCTCAAGAACAATTGTGATGTGGCTAGTTCTCTTTAAGATTCTATTTCCACTACCTTTTGCTCTTGGTAAATATCTTTTTAATGTAGGTCCTTCATCTACATATGCTTCTTTCACATATAATAAACTTTGGTCCATTTTCAAATTATTAACAGCGTTAGCTGCTGCTGATTTTAAAACTTTTTCTACTACTACACTTGATGCTTTAGGAGTTAATCTTAGAATTGCTGCTGCATCTGCAACATTTTTCCCTCTAACTAAATCAACTACTAAGCGCACCTTACGTGGAGCTATACGAACAGTTCTAGCGATTGCTTTTGCTTCCATTTAGTTACCTCCTATTTCTTACCTGGCGCAGCCTTTTTATCTTTACCGTGTCCGCGGTAAGTTCTAGTAGGTGCAAATTCACCTAGCTTATGCCCAACCATATCTTCAGTTACATATACCGGTACATGTTGTTTGCCATTGTAAACAGCAATTGTTAGACCAATAAAGTCAGGGAAGATTGTTGAACGGCGTGACCATGTTTGTATTACTTTTTTTGATTTGGAACTATTTTGAACTTCCACTTTTTTCATTAAGTGTTCATCAATAAAAGGTCCTTTTTTTAATGAGCGTGCCATAATATTACTCCTTTCTAATTGCTGGTACGGCGTCTAACGATTAAGTTCGTAGACTTTTTCTTTGGATTACGAGTCTTAACACCTAAAGCTCTCTTACCCCATGGAGTCATAGGAGCTTTACGTCCAATTGGTGTACGTCCTTCACCACCACCATGAGGGTGATCATTAGGATTCATTACAGAACCTCTAACTGTAGGTCTAACGCCTAAGTATCTAGTTCTTCCTGCTTTACCAATATTGATTAATTCGTGATCTGAGTTGCCTACTTCACCTACTGTAGCGCGGCATACACCTAATAATTTTCTAACTTCTCCACTTTGTAGACGAACAATAACATAACGATCTTCACGACCTAGAATTTGTGCACTAGTTCCTGCAGAACGAGCTAATTGTCCACCCTTACCTGGATGCATTTCAATATTATGAATAAATGTACCAACTGGAATTTTTTCAAGAGGTAAGCTATTTCCTACTTTAATATCTGATTCTGGACCAGATACAATTTCTTGACCTACTTTAATTCCTTTAGGTGCGATAATATATCTTTTTTCACCATCTACATAATTGATTAAAGCAATAAATGCAGATCTATTTGGATCATACTCAATTGTAGCTACTTTTCCTACAATATTGTCTTTATCTCTTTTAAAGTCAATAACACGATATTTTCTCTTATGTCCTCCACCTTGATGACGAACTGTGATTTTACCAGTGTTATTACGTCCACCTTTTTTCTTTAATGGTTCTAGTAAACTTTTTTCCGGTTTATCAGTAGTGATTTCACTGAATGTTAAACCAGTCATGTTACGACGACCATTAGTAATCGGTTTAAATTTCTTAATTGCCATTGGAAACCTCCTTAGACTTCAAACACATCTAGGGTTTGTCCTTTTTGTAAAGTAACAACTGCTTTACGGACTGCTGGAGAAAATCCATCATATTTACCCACGCGACGTGCTTTTTTTCTAACATTAATCACATTGATACTTTCAACAGTTACATTAAATAGCTCTTCAATAGCTTTTTTAATTTCAACTTTATTTACACCTTGCATAACTTCAAAAGTGTATTTTCCAGTATCAACTAGTTTAGTTGTTTTTTCTGTAATAAGGGGGCGTTTAATAATATCATAAGCTGTTTTCATTATTTTAAGTCCTCCTCATATTTTTTGATTGCTTCTTGAGTTGTAACATACATATCAGCATTGATTAAATCATAAACGCTTAAATGTTGTTTTGTTTGTACATATACATTTGGTATATTTCTTCCAGCTGTAAATAGGTTAAAATCTTCTTCAGTTGTAATTACAACGATTTTACCTTGAGCATTTAAATTACCTAAAATTTCAACTAAAGTTTTAGTTTTGAAATCAGCTAATTCAAACTTATCAACAACGATAATGTTTTTGTTTGCAAACTTATCTGTTAATAATGATTTTAATGCTAACTTAACAACCTTTTTATTTACTTTTACACTATAACTTCTAGGTGTTGGACCAAATACAACACCACCGCCGCGCCATTGAGGAGATCTAATGCTTCCTTGACGAGCGCGTCCTGTTCCTTTTTGACGCCAAGGTTTTCTTCCACCGCCTCTTACTTCAGTACGAGTTTTAGTTTTGTGAGTTCCTTGACGCATTGCAGCACGTTCTGCGTTTACCACGTCATATACTGCTTGCATGTTTGGTTCAATTCCAAATACATTTTTATTTAGATTGATTTTTCCAACTTCAGCACCTAATTGGTTATATACTACGATACTAGGCATCTTTTTCTCCTTTCTTAAATTTCGGCATTAATGGCAGGAGTGTTTGCTTTTACACCATTTGAAATAACAACAAATGATTTCTTAGCTCCTGGTACATTACCTTTAATTAACATAATATTTTTTTCTAAATCAATTTTAACTACTTCTAAGTTTTGAACAGTAACTTGTTCTCCACCCATTCTACCCGGCATTTTCTTCCCTGGCTTAATTCTAGCAGAGTTAATATCTCCCATACCACCAATTCCACGGTGATAACCAGATCCGTGAGCCATTGGCCCTCTTCCGAAATTATAACGTTTGATAACACCTTGGAAACCTTTCCCTTTAGATGTTCCAGTTACGTCAACAATTTCTCCTTCTGTGAAGATATTTGCCTTAACCTCTTGACCAACCTCAAAGATTTGCATTTCCTCTCCCGCGATTTCTTTGATGAAGCGCTTAGGGTTGGCATTTGCTTTTTTAACATGCCCCATTTCTGGTTTGTTAGCTAATCTTTCAGGTTTATCAGCATATCCAATTTGCACAGCTTGATAACCATCAGTTTCAACTGTTTTCTTTTGTAATACAACATTAGGACTAACTTCAATTACTGTAACTGGAATTAGTACGCCATCTGCTGTGAAGATTTGAGTCATTCCGACTTTTCTACCTAAGATTCCTTTGGCCATGAGTTTCACCTCCTACTTTACTCATTATTTTAGGATAATATCAACACCAGCTGGAATTTCCAAATGGATTAGAGCATCCATAGTTTTTGGAGTTGTTTCGATGATGTCGATTAGACGTTTGTGAGTTCTTCTTTCAAATTGTTCACGTGAATCTTTATATTTATGTGGTGAACGGATAATCGTGAAAACCTCTTTTTCTGTTGGAAGCGGAATAGGACCAGATACTACTGCACCAGTCTTTTTTGCAGCCTCAACAATTCGTTTTGCAGATTGATCTAACAATCTATGATCGTAAGAAATTAATTTAATTCTTAACGCTGACTTTGCCATAATGTTCCTCCTTTGCATGCATTTTATAATGTAGCTTCGGCTCCATGCGAATTCCCTAATAGCAGGTCGGCAACGCACCCGTGCGTATCAGCAACCTCGCATATCACTGCCTCTCTAAAAGCCTTATATATATTACCAAAACACAACTTTAATGTCAAGAAATATTTTCTTTTTTTTACACATATTTTAACAATTAGCTTTCAAAAATTGGCATTAGCCCCCCTATACTATTATAATCAGATTTTTGATTCTCATTAAACTTAACGAAAATTTCCTACAGCATATTATAAAAAAACTCGAGTTTGCGGAGTCTCGAGTTCTTTTATGTCTTAATCAAATAAACATGGAGGCGTTTATTGTACCCTTATTATATCTAATGATAAACTATGCTTCAACTGATATGCACTTTTATTTTGACAATCAAAATAAAAGACTTCTAGAATTACTAGATGTCTTACCTTTTTTAATATGTTTCTTCTGCATTACTCGAAGGATCACAAACAACGCCAATAAATAAAGGAATGTCAGCAGAATAAATCGCATAGATAAATGGTCTATTTAAATTAAAATCGACAATTTCTGTAACCTCTACAGACTCATCTCCTACTATTCCTGTATAAGCTGCAGCCTTCCCACCTTCTTCGTCAATTTCGATAAATGTTTTTTGGTACATCTTATCAACAAAGACACCATCATTTGTTAGAGGACTAAAATCAGCCACACCAAACACTCTATTAATTCCCATACTTTGTGCATATTCAACAAAATTAAAACTGCTTTTATATGTATATTTAGGAATTCTATAATTAACCAAATAATTACTAATAATTTTTCGACTTAAAGATTCTCTTACTTTTGTTCTATCTTTCACAAACTCTTCAAAATTTACAGAAGTATATGGTGCGACAAACTTTATTTCAAAACCATTTTTAAATCTTAAAGAACTCATTTCATATTCATCGCTCTTAAAATAAGAACCATCAAGTTGTTGATTCATATATTCAACTTGTTTATCAAGTCCGAAGAATGTATCAAATTTATTTAATTTTTTATCAAACTTTTCTTTCCATTCATCATAAAAATAAACAGCATTCAAAAGAACAAAGACAACAGTTGCATCTAAATCGTTAAAATCATTTTCACCTAACTTACCACCTGTATTATCACTAACCCATTTACCAATTGCTTTTTTATCATCTGTACTAGAAAAGTCAACCCCATAACTAGAAGCATAATATTTATCCCTTAAAACTTCTAAGGATTGATCATTATATACTCTATTTTTGCTTAGCCAAATACTGTTAGCAATACTAAATGTGGAAATGCTATTTTTATATGTAAGTTTTTTATATAGATTTTGATTACCCTCTCTTAAGGTTTCAATATCATCAACAAAAAGGGCATTCAAAACTTCTTCTCTAGTTTCATTCGCAGTCAATTCCGCAAGCTCTGATAAAGCTATATAAAAACTAAGAGGAGAATACATTCCATTTCTTCCTTCTAATAAATCAGATGCAGTTTTATAAGAAAAATCAAGCAATGCATCTTTGAATGTAGGATCTATTTCAATATTACTATACTGACTCCCTAATACTTTCTTATAATCCGTTTTTTGTAATTTCTCAACTTCATAAAATGCATGCTTTCCATATGCGTTATTACAACCAGTTAAAACACCAAGCAATAAAATAAATAGAAAAATTAAATACTTTTTCATTTTACACCACCTTTATTATATAAGAGACTTTAATTCTACACTTCTTCATCAAGTATAATTGAAACACCAACTATACCCG
>JBAYTA010000005.1:0-39252 GCA_041675865.1 Bacilli bacterium
ACGTGACTTGAATGAGGAAACATATCATAAAGAGTTATGTCTTTTATTGTATAATTTTTCTCTAAAATGTTTAAATCTCTAGCTAAAGTTGCGACATTACAAGAGACATATACTATTTTTTTTATTTGTTTTCTCATTATTGAATCTAATAACAAAATATCACAACCTTTTCTTGGTGGATCAACTACAATAGTATCAATATTTATATCTTCCATTTTTAAGATTTCATTTTCAGTTTTTCCTAAAATGAATGTTACATTATCAATATTATTCATCTTTGCATTGTCTTTCGCATTTCTTACAGCATCACTAACTATTTCAATCCCATAAACATGTTTTGTGTGTTTTGCAAGCATTAGTGTTATTGTTCCCACTCCACAGTAACCATCTACAATTACTTGATTTTTTGTTGGTGCTACATACTCTAAAACTTTAGAGTATAATTTTTCAGTTTGAATATGATTTGTTTGAAAAAATGATTTATACGATAATATAAAATTCATACCCATTAAATTTTCAAATAATGTATGCACACCGTATAATAGATTAGTTTTATCACCTAAAATAACATTAGTGTCTTTATTATTTATATTTTGAATAATTGATTTAATCTTAGGGAATTTGTTTACAATTTTTTCAATAAACTTATCTTTATTAGGTATTTTCTCTTCATTCGTAACAATCACTAACATAAATTCATTAAAAACATTATTCCTTATTAATACATGTCTTAAATTACCTTTTTTTGTTTTTTCATTATAAGCAATTAATCCATATTCATTTGCTAAATCTTTTATATATAAAGCTATTTTGGTTGATAAATGTGGTTGAATGAAACATTCTTCAAAAGGAACTACTTCATGTGTACCTTTTTTATAAAATCCACAAACTACTTTATTATTTTTCATTTGATATGGTATTTGTACTTTATTTCTATAATAGTAAGGATCTTCCATACCTTCTATTTTTTCAATTTCAAAATCAATATTACCTAATCTTTTTAATGTTTCATTTGTAGACCTTTTTTTAAATTCAAGTTGTGCTTGATAATTCATATGCATAATATCACAACCACCACAAATACCAAAAATTGGGCAGATTGGATTAACTCTATCATTTGATGTTGAAATTAAATTAACTAATTCACCAATACCATACTTCTTTGAAATTTTACTAATTTTAACTTCTCCTACTTCACCATTTAACATTCCATCTACAAATATAGGAAAATCATCTACTTTGCAAACACCAAGTCCATCATAATTTACATCAATACATTTTACTTTTATTACATCTAATTCTTTCATATTTTACTCCATATATGATTATATCACAATTTACTCTAAATTAATTCAAACTAATTAATTTTCTTGAAATATAATCTTTCAAGTTGTTCCTAAATTCTAAATAATCAAATTTATATTTTATTAATTCTATTTCATGCTTTAAAAAATCTACATTTGGTGCTTTTTTTGAACATACAAAAACTCCAAATGTATTTGAATTTATTATTTTTCTTAAGTTATTTAATTTTACTAAATCATCATTTGAATATGTATGTGTATCTTTACATTCAATTAAAAATAAATTTGAATTATATTCAATAATCACATCTACTTCTTGAATTTTACCATCTGTTGTTTTTAATAAAGCTCCTCTATATGAACATAAACCTAATTCTAAGGAAGCATAATATGTTACATATTCTAACCAATAACCACTATTTTGAAAAAAATCACTTATAATTTTTGAATAGACATAAATTATTAAAAAACCTTTTGTTTCTATAACATTTAAAACAACTCCACTACTTTGCATACAATCATATATACGATTGAATGAATTTTTAAGTTGTGGAGTTAGAATTTCTAATGAAACAATTAATGCTGTATTTCCATAACTAATCATTAATCTATTCTTTAATATATTTTCTAAAAAATTATACCAATCTATTGGATAATATATTATATAATTGATTATTTTTTCAAAGAATTTAGCTTCTATTTCATCGAAGGTGTTATAGCAAATAAGAAAATTATTGTTTTCATAAACCTCCATTTAATCACCTATTTAATAATATAAATATTAAACTTGGCTTATACTTACTTTTTTCTTAAATGGATTATAATACTTAAATGTTATTCTAATAATTGCAAGTACAGGAACTGCTAAAATCATCCCAAATATTCCAAGAAGTGATCCAAATATTAATAATGCTAAAATGACAATTAATGGATGCATTTTTATCCTTTTACCATTTATATAAGGTGTTAAAAAATTAGATTCAATCGTTTGGACAATAAATACAGCTAATGCGATAAAGAATGCTTTTGATGGTGAATCAATTAAAGCATAAAGTACAGGAAAAACTGCTCCTATATATGGACCTAAATAAGGAATAATATTAGTTATTGCAATAATAATAGCAAAAAATAATGCAAAATCTAAATCCATAAATATAAAGATTGAGGTACAGACAACAACTAAAATTATCATTACAAGGAATGTTCCTCTAATGTAATTAGAAATAGTTTGGTTTAATTCTCCTAAAAAATTCTTAAAATGGATCTTATTTTTCTTAATTAAATAATCTCTAAAATAACAAAGTATTTTTTCATAATCAATTAAAAAATATATAATAATCATAGGGATAACAACAATAATACTAAAATAACTAAAAAACTCTCCTATAATCCTTTTGGGAAGCTGTGAGATACTGTTAATCGTATCTTCCAAATATAGATTTAGATTATCAAGTGTTGGTCTATATGATTCTGGTAAAAAATCTAATTTCTTAGATAAATTATCTAGCATCATTTGGATTTCTTCTGTTATCTGTGGCATTCTCTCAATTAATACTTTTAATTCGTCTATCAAATGGGGAATTACCAAATATCCAGTTAAAATCATTACTCCTAAAAAAGCTCCAACAACTAACAATACTGCAAAGCCTCTTCTCCTAACATATTTACTTACCAACACAACTACTGGTTGGAGAATGTATGCAACAGTAAATGAAATTAGAAAAGGGATTACCATTTCTAGTATAAATTTTAGAATATCAATAATAAATGGTAACGATAAATAAAAAACATAGATTGTTAGAATAAGTAGTAATATGAATATAAGCCTTTTAATACTATTTGTCATTAATGTTCACCTATTAATATAATATGTGAAAAGATTAAAATTAAACATAAAAGCCAAATAAAAAGTTGCTCCCAAAAACATAGAAGCAACATTTTTTACTTACTTATTTTGTAGCAAAATATTTCAAAGTTCTGATCATTTGAGCAGTATAAGACATTTCATTATCATACCAAGAAATAACTTTTACCATTTGTTTTCCATCTACTTCAAGTAATGATGTAGATAATCCATCAACGATTGAACCATGAGTATCACCAATTACATCACTTGATACAATTGGATCTTCAGTATATCCTAAACTGTCATCAGCAGCAGCTTTAAATGCATTATTAACTTCTTCTACTGTTACATTACGAGCAGGTTCAAATACTAAGTCAACAACTGATCCAGTAATTGTTGGAACACGAAGTGCCATACCATCTAATTTACCTTTTAATTCTGGCAATACTAATCCAACAGCAGCAGCAGCTCCAGTTGTTGTAGGAACGATATTAGCAGCAGCAGCACGTGTACGACGTGATTTGATTCCACCTTTATGAGGACCATCTAATGTGTTTTGGTCATTTGTATATGCATGAACTGTTGTCATAAATCCTTTAACGATACCAAATTGATCGTTTAAAACTTTCGCAACAGGTGCTAAACAGTTTGTTGTACAAGATGCAGCAGAAATAATTTTTTCTGATCCATCTAATGTTTCGTGGTTTACATTATAAACGATAGTTTTAACATTTCCACCTTTTGCAGGAGCAGAAAGAACAACTTTCTTAGCACCAGCATTGATATGAGCCATAGCTTTTTCTTCACTAGTAAAAATACCAGTACATTCTAAAACTACGTCAACATCTAATTCTTTCCATGGAAGGTTTGCAGGATCTTTTTCTGCATAAACTTTAATTTCTTTTCCGTCAACAACAATTGCACCGTCTTTTGATGAAATTGAATCTTGTTTGTATCCACCTTGAGCACTATCATATTTTAATAAATAAGCTAGGTCTGCAGCACCAGTTAAATCGTTTAAAGCAACAACTTCTAGTTCTTGTGAATCAAACATTAAACGGAATGCTAATCTTCCGATTCTTCCAAATCCATTAATAGCAACTTTTACAGCCATAATTATATTTCCTCCTTATGATTATGTAACTTACAATTATATTATATAACTTTTTTCCACCTAATACAATAATTTTACTGCATTTGGGAACGTTATCTTTTTAATTATTCTTTAATAGTTTTAAATATTAATCTAGATTTATGCAATATTTCTTCAAATTCAGAAAAACTTATTGCTTGATCACTATCACTAATAGACTCAGTAGGACTTGGGTGAACTTCAATCATTAAACCATCACTTCCTGCAGCAATTGTAGCAAGTGATTAAGATTTAACTAAATCTCTTCTGCCACTTGCATGAGATGGGTCTACGATAATAGGAAGTTTTGTAAGTTTGTTTACTACACCAATACTACTTATATCTAAAGTGTTTCTAGTAGAATTTTCAAATGTTTTAATGCCACGTTCACATAATATAATATTCTCATTCCCATTATACATTATATATTCTGCAGCATTAAGCCATTCCTCAATTGTATTACCAAAACCTCTTTTTAAAAGTATCGGTTTATTTACTTTACCGACAGCCTTTAATAATTCAAAATTCTGCATATTCCTTGCACCAATTTGAATAATATCTACATAATCTTTATATAAATCTAAATTATTTATATTTACAATTTCACTAACAATTTTTATATCATATTTAGATTTTATTTTTTTAATAATCTCTATTCCTGCTTCACCCAGACCTTGAAAAGAATAAGGTGAAGTTCTTGGTTTATAAAACGCACTGCGCATATAATAAACATTGTTTTCTACTAACTTCGATGCAACATTTAATAATTGCTCTTCGCTTTCAATTGAACAAGGACCAGCAATAATTAGTAAGTCTTTGCCTTTTTCAAACTTATCAATTTTAAAATGTTTATTATAATTCTTAACTAATTTCATTATTTTCTCCAACTAAAAATTCTACTGCTTCCCCATAACTAAGAAATCCCTTACCATAAAAAGATTTAATACATGCTGATTTTATTACATTAATTTTTCTAAAATCTTCACGGTGATAGATATCACTTAAATGAACCTCAATGGTAGGTATATTTACTGCTTTTATAGCATCAAATATTGCGATTGAATAATGTGTATAGGCAGCAGGATTTATTATAATAGCGTCAACTTTATTAAAATATGCACTTTGGATTTTATCAATTATTTCACCTTCACTATTGCTTTGAAAAATTTCTATCTTAAAATTATATTTTTTGCTTAATTCATTAAGATATTTAACCAAATCAAGATAGCTTTGATTTCCATAAATATCAATTTCTCTAATTCCTAGCATATTTAAATTAGGGCCATTAATTATTAATATATTCATATATCTTATCCACTATATCACAAACTGAATCAAGAGAGTTAACTGTTATGTCTGCATATTTCTTATATAAATCTATTCTTTGGTTATATAAATTTATTAAATCTGCAGCACTCTTAACTAGAGGTCTTGTTTTGTCAATCCTTTTTACCAATTCACTAACTGGTATATCTAAAAATATCACAACACCATTTTGTTTTAAAACTCGCATTGCTTCATTAGATAAAACAATTCCTCCACCAGTTGATATAATTTTTCCTCTTTCCTTTGAATATTTAGTAGCATAGGTTACTTCTAAATTTCTAAAATCTTCTTCGTTTCCTGTTTTTAAAACAGATGCAAGATCATGATTATATGCTTGCATAACTATATCTAAATCAATTAGTCTATGATTTAATTTTTTTTCTAAAAGATTACCCAATTTACTTTTTCCTGAAAAAGGCATTCCTATTAGAACAATATTCATTAATTCAAAATCTAATTTAGTATATACTTTTTCAATTAAATAAGTTTTATCAACACCAGTATAAATACTAGCTGCTTTTGCAGCTTGCGCAATCAACATCATTAGTCCGTTAATTTTTTTTACACCAGCTTTTTCAAACATCAATAATGGTGTTTTTCTAGGATTATAAACTACATCTATAATTGCTTGCAAATTATTAAATTCATCTAAATTAAATAGAGGATCAAGTTGATTATTAGGATATGTTCCATATGGAGTTGTGTTTATAATAATTTCAAAATCCTTAAATTTTAAATAATCCTGAAGTTTATGTTCATTTTCTAATCTAATATTTCTTACTAAATATTCAATTTTTTTTACTTTACGCATGTTTAATACAGCAGTTATAGTATTTGCTGTAGCACCATTACCTATTATAATTACTCTTCTATTTTCCAAGTCTAGTTTATTATAATCTAATAATTTTGAGAATCCATAGAAGTCTGTATTATAGCCTACTAACTTCTTATTTTCTTTATTAATAGTATTTACAACACCTGTAGAGCTTGCACTTTCATCTAATTCAGAACATAAATTATATGCTTCTTTTTTATAAGGATTTGTAACATTAATTCCTAGAAAGTCTATTTTTTTCACATCATTAAAATCATCAGTAGGAAACAAATTATAATTATCTATTCCTAACTCTTTATAAATAAAAGGTGAAAATGAGTATTCTAAACTTTTACCTACCAAAAAATATTTAAATTCTTGTACGTTTTTGCTGCTAACAAATATTTGTTTATAGATATCTTTTAGTTCAACAGAGTTTTTATATTTTATTGCTTTCCTTAGGATCTCTACTTCTCTTAACTCATTAGTTGCATCAAGATTATTGATTGCTTTAATTTTTCCAATTTCTCTTGCAATATTAATTCTTTCTTCTAAAAGCTCCATTATAGAATTATCGAGATCATCAATCTTTATTCTGAAATTTTTTAATCTTTCCATAGATTAGCACCTAGAAGTAATTCTAATACAGCATATGCAGTAATTGCATTAACTACATGAAGTCCCTTAACTGCAATAATCGCATCATGTCTTCCATTTATTTCGATTAATTCATTTGTATTTTCAAGAAAGTTTATTGTGTTTTGTTTTACTCCAATTGATGATGTTGGTTTGAAAACTGTTTTAAAGTTTACAAGATTACCATTTGTTATCCCACCATTTATTCCACCATTGTGGTTAGCTAAATAATTAATTTTACCTTCCTTGTATTCCATTAAATCATTAGCTTCACTACCAAGCAAGTTAACAAAATCAAAACCACTTCCAAATTCTAATCCTTTAACGCCGGGAATACTAAAAATTAAATGAGCAAGAATTGATTCAAAACTATCAAAGAAAGGTTCACCAAGTCCAGAAGGAATATTTTCAATAAATGTTTCTACAATTGCACCTAAACTATTACCCTCTTCTTTTGTTTTCTTTATTAATTCTAACATTTTTATTTTAATATTTTCATCAGCTACAGGGAATTCACTATTATGGAAGTTTTTTAAATTTAAATTATGGTCAGTATCAATTAAATCTTTAATTTGTTTTATTCTAGAAGTTATAAATATATTTTTCTTCTTTAAAATTTCTTCACAAATTGCACCAAGTACAACTAAGGCAACTGTTAGTCTGCCACTAGATGTTCCACCACCTCGATAATCATTAAAACCTTTATACTTTAAATGATAAGTATAATCAGCATGAGATGGTCTTGCAATTCCTTTAATTCTTTCATAATCCAAACTACGTACATCACTATTTTTAATAAGAATGGTAAGTGGAGCACCTGTAGTATGATCATTAAAAAATCCACTTATAATTTCAAATTCATCAGTTTCAAATCTTTTAGAAGTAAGTTGAACTAACCCTCTTCTTAGGGCTAGTTTTTGTTTAATTCTTTCTAATGATAATTTTATCCCTGGTGGATAATTATGAATAGTTAAACCTATATAATTTTCATGAGATGCACCAAAAATTGATACCTCTAGGTACTTTCCAAATATACTCATACAAACCTCTTAAAAAAATCTTCTATTGTAATTTCTTTTATTGCTACTTGACCGATATCTTCTAAAATAGGTAATTTCAAGACATTATTCATAATTTTCTTATCTTGAATAATATAGTTTTTCAAATCCATTAAACTTACATCAAAGTCAAAAGATATATTAAATTTTTCAATTATTTTTAATAATTCTACCTTTTGTTTTTCGTCTATTGTTTCAATAAGCATTCCATATAAAACACATATACCATGTGGTATTTTAAAATTTGTAATAGCTTCTACTGCATGTCCTATCGTATGTCCATAGTTTAATGCTAATCTAATATTTTGATCATATTCATCAACTGAAGTTATTTTAGATTTTATTTCAAGACAGTTAAATATAGCATCCTCTAACTTAAAAGCATTAAATAGTGTATAAAATAAATCCTTATCAAAACAAAAGCCATATTTAATTACTTCACCCAGACCAGATAAATACTCTGAATTAGGTAGTGTTTTTAATAATAAAGGATCTACTAAAATAAGACTCGGATGATAGAATGAACCTACTTGATTTTTAAATATTCTATCAGCAACTCTTAAATCTATAGCAGTTTTACCACCGAGAGCTGCATCTACCATTGCAAGTAGAGTTGTCGGTATATTAATATATTCAATTCCTCTTTTATAAATTGATGCAACAAATCCACCAAGATCAGATATGACTCCACCACCAAAATTAATTAGAATATCACTTCTACTAATATTAGCATCAAGCATAGCTTTAATAATTTCTTCTACAGTATTAATATTTTTATATTCTTCACCAGCAGGGATTATTTTAAAAATAAAATTCTCAAACTCTAATTTTTTTGAATATAAATCATAAACAATTTCATCGCATAAAACAAAATACTTTTTATTATTTTTTAAGAAAGTATTTAATTTATTCAACAAATTATTTTCTAAATAAAGATTTACTATTTTTGATTCATAATTAATAATTAAATTTTTCACTATAAAACCTCTATTTTTGCACCAAGCTTAACTAGGGTCTTAAAAAAATCTGGGTAAGATTTATTTACAGCTTGAAAGTCTTTTATAATTACAGGATTATTACATATAGTTGCCATAATTGCTGTAGCCATTACTATTCGATGATCATTATAAGAATCTATTGTAGCTTTTCCATTTAGAGTAGCTTTTCCATCAATTATTATATCATTATCGCTTATCTTAACATCTCCACCAAGTGCATTGATAACTTCCATGATGGCAAGCTTCCTATTACTTTCCTTATACTTGAGTTTTGCTGTTCCGGTTATAATTACTCTCCCTTGTGCATTAGATGCAAGAGAGACTAATATTGGGGCTAAATCAGGCGTTTCATTTACATTTAAGAACCCAGAAGTTAATTCCCCACTAGCATAACTAATTTTATTATTAGTATAATTAAAATTTACACCTAATTGATTCATATAACTAATTATTTGTCTATCACCTTGAAGCGAGTCCACATTAAGGCCTAAAACATTTAAATCATGGTGAAAATAACTAGCAACAACCCAAACTGCACCATTGGAGTAGTCACCTTCTACAGTAACATTTTTACTCATGTATTTTTGTTTACGTGAAACCTTTATTTTATCATCCTCAATTTGAAAATTAATTCCAAATGTTTTCATTGCATCTAAAGTTAATTCTATATAAGGATTAGTCCAAGCGATATCTTTAATTTGGAAGGTTGTCCCTTCTTCTAAATAAGGAAGTGCAAATAAAATACCACTTATTAATTGGGTTGTAATTTTACCTGATAAAACAATATTTTTGTCGACAAGTTTTCCATCAATTCTAATATTATGGCGGTCTCTTTGAAAATGTAATCCATGAAGATCTAGCAAATCACTTGTATAAATACGGTCAATCAAACGTTTCGAAGAAACAATTTCAACCTTAGAGGAAAATAAAACCATCAACGGAAGTAAGATTCTTAAAGTAGTAGCTGATTCTAAAACAGTAACTTTTCTACTTGTATATTTAGGAATCCCACTTCCCTTTACAATTATTCTATCTTTTTCAAATTTAAATTTTGTTCCAAACTTTTTTAAAACCGAAATTGTTGCGAGTGTATCATTGCATATCAATGGATTATTAATAATAGTTTTCCCGCTACTTAGGGCAGCACAAATCAAATATCTATGCGTAATACTCTTAGATGCAGGAACTACAACATCTCCTTTTAATTTACTTTGGTAAATCTTTAAATCCATAAAATACTCCTCTATTATATATATTATACTATAAATACACATAAAAATAAAGTGATTTTGAAATCACTCTATTTCTAATAATTAACTAACTAGTAAAGTTAATTAAGTAAACTAAATCTTTATTTTTGTAATAATAATCCTTCCCAAAAATAGTAATTACATCGAAACTATCTTTTGCTTCATCTGTAATTTCTTTAGGTAGATAAGCTAAAGTAACCCCGATATATTCACCCATTGCATCTATATTTACATTTTGATATAAAGTATTATCTTTATCATATGCATATTGATTACGTTTTTGACTTGAATCATTTGATAGAGTTATTGTAGTTATATTTTCAAAATAATTAAAACTGACATCAATACCTATTCCATTTTGATATACTTCATCTTTTAATTGTTCATAAATAAAATTCAAATCAAAATTATTTAATCTATCAAAATAAGTCTTAAAACTCCTAACAGTTAATAAATCTTTTTCTTCAACAGTTTTAGATGCAACAAATATTAGTTTCTCATTCTCGTAATATGATGTGTAATAATAATATTGCTCATTTTTAGGTATAACAACCCTTATACTAAATTCAATTATTTTTCCATCTTTATCAAGAAATACTTTCATATCTTTATGATCCCTTGATAGTAATAATTCAGCTTCAGCATGTGATTTATTATAAATTGATTCATAAATATCATCATAATCTATTTCTTCTAATTTAGTACCAACAACAAAATCAAAACTATTAAAATGGGAGTTATTTATTGCACTAGTAGTCAAAACAAATACCGGAAATGATAGAGTTAAAATTAGAGGTATTGTAAAAAGACAAAACATTTTTTTAAAATTTTTGTCTCCCTTATACATATAAATATAAAACAAACCTAAAGCAATACTAGAAAAAAATCCTATATATGAAATTATTAAAATTACTTCTTTGATTGTCATTTTTTGCTCTCCAAAAAATCAAATTTGAATCAATAATAACAAAAAATACCAATTTTGTAAAGTATAAGACAAAATGAGTTTCATGCAATATGCATAAAACTCATTATTTTTTAATTATCTCTAGCTAAAATTCTCGCTATAATCGGTAGAATTTCAAAATATAACCAGATGATTGTGAAAACTAGACCGAATGCAACATACCATTCCATTATCTTTGGTGCTCCACCTTCTACAACTTGTCTTATATGTTCTAAGTCAAACAATAAATATAATGTAGCAAGAAATACCATAATAAGGGAAATGATTATATTATTTCTAAAGTTAAACGCAGCATCTCGATATACTGTTGCACTTAAAATCCACAGTAATAACATTGTAACTAAAATAGAAATTGAGAATGTAAATAAAAACTTCATAAATCTTCCGTTTACTTTCACAATATTAGTTAAAAATAATGTTGCAACAACAGCTAAAACAACAATAGTAGCCAGGATTGCAATCATAACAGATCCTGGAGCCAAAGTCTCAAAAGCTAATGATACTACACCAACCACCATTCCAATAGCAAGGCAGTACAATGAACCAAATACTTTAGCTAATCTAACAGAAACTAAGGCTATTATGCTAAAGATAAAAGTAGTTAACAGTGAAACAGTTAATAAAGCACCAAATAATGCTTCATTACTTACCAATAGTCCACCAAATGCTCCTACTAATGTCATTAATATATAAAATATAACCTTGCCAGCAACACCTTTATATGTTGCGCTAGCACCTTCATAAACATGTTCACCACTCAGTGCTTTTCTAAACACAGGGTTGTTACTTCTAAATCTCATAATTTTATCATCTCTTTCATTTAAAATATTATATAAAAATATATATTTATATACTATTATTATAAACTATATTCTAAATTAATACAATAATTATGTTTAAAATAGACCAATTTGGTCATCCTCTGGTAAATTACCAAAACTACCAAATTGTAACATTCTTTCATACAATGTTGTATTTATTTTTGTTCTATTTAATACATCTCTTATTGACGTAAATTCTGCTTCTTCTCTTGCTTCAGTAATTGATCTTGCAGTATTTTCTCCAAGTGATTCAATCGCAGAAAATGGCATTCTTAAACTATTACCTTCTATTAAGAAATCCCTTGCTTCTGATTTAAAAATGTCTACTTGTTTAAAAGTATAACCTCTAGCAGTCATTTCTAAAGCTAAAAGTAAACATGTATACAAGTCACCTTCTTTATTAGTAGCTTTTCTTGCAGCAATCTTATCTTCTAATTCTTTTACTTTAAGTTTTATTGAATTAAATCCACTTGCCATAGTTGCAACATCAAATTGAATTGCTCTTCTTGAAAAATATGCAGCATAGTAATATAGTGGTTTATAAACTTTAAACCAAGCAATTCTTAAAGCCATAATAACATAAGCTGTTGCATGGGCTTTAGGAAACATATACTTAATTGCTTTACATGAATCAATATACCATTTTGGAACATTATGCTGTAACATTAATTTTTCATATTCTACACTTACACCTCTACCTTTTCTTACTTTTTCCATAATTTCAAAGGCATCAGATGCACTTAATCCTTTCGAGATTAAATAAACCATAATATCATCACGACATCCAATTAAGTCTTTAAAAGGAATTGGCTCAACTCCAGTTTTTTTACCTAACATATAATCTCTAGCATTTCCACTCCAAACATCAGTACCATGGCTTAATCCAGAAATCTTAATTAAATCATCTATAGATGTAGGATTAATTTCACTTAACATATCCTTAGTAAGTGAGGTTCCAAACTCAGGAATTCCGCTTGTTCCAACCACTTGGTGAATTTGTGTAGCATCAACACCAAGAGATGAAAGACCTGAGAAAATTGCAAGTACTTTCTTATCTGATAAAGGAATTTCTTCAACAGTTTTAAATGGAAATTCACTAGGATTAGCTTCCACAAAATTCATTAAATATCTTATCATAGTAGGATCATCGTGACCTAGAATATCTAGTTTTAGTAAGTTTGATTCAAATTTATGATAATCATAATGAGTAGTTCTCCATGCAGCAGAAATATCATCAGCAGGAAACTGAACAGGTGTTATATCACTATATTCAATTTCTTTTGGAACTACTACTATCCCACCTGGATGTTGTCCTGTTGAACGTTTAACACCAGTTATTTTATTTGCAAGACGATTAATTTCACAATATCTTGCTTCAATCCCTTTTCTCTCTAAATATCCTTTTACATATCCGAATGCAGTTTTTTCTGCGATTGTGGAAATGGTTCCTGCTCTAAATGCATTATCTACCCCAAACAATTCTCTACAAAATTCATGAGCTCTTGCTTGATATTCACCTGAAAAGTTTAAGTCAATATCTGGAACTTTATCTCCATCAAAGCCTAAGAATGTTTCAAACGGAATATCTACGCCATCTTTTTGAAGATCTGCATTACATTTTGGACATTTTGCATCAGGTAAGTCTAAACCAGTTCCAACTGTTTGTAATACTTCGTCAAACAATTGTGCTTCTTTTACTTCTTTATACATTTTCTTCTCATCATTATTATATTTAAATGAAGTAAAATGACAACTTGGACAGTAGTAATGAGGAACTAAACCATTAACTTCAGTTATACCCATAAAATAGGCAACTAAACTTGAACCTACACTCCCTCTACTTCCTACAACATACCCAGCATCTTTAGAATTTTTCACAAGCAAGTGTGATATATAATAAATTGAGGCATAGTTATTACCAATAATACTATCCAATTCTTTTGTTAATCTATTATTAATATACTCAGGAAGGGGGTCACCATAAATCTCTTTTGCTTTAGAGTATGTTAATTGATTAACCGCATCTTTAAATGATGGTACTCCCATATCTTTCATAAAATCATCGCTTGGTGCAAATAATTCTTTAGGGAATAAATCAAATTCTTCAATCATGTCAGCTATTTTATTTGAATTTGTAATAACAATTTCTTTTCTAAGTTCTTCTTCTAAAAATGAAAATTCTGCTAACATTTCTTGGGTTGTTAAATAATTTTGATAAGGAATCTCACTTACACCATATAATGGATGTAATCCTCCACCAACTTGTGGAGCATTAATAAAGATTTCTCTGAATTTTAAATCTTCTTTATTTAAGATATGGACATCACCTGTTGCAACAACAGGAATATTTTTTTCCTTACCTGCTTTAATAATTTTCTTAATTGAATCTTTTATACATTCTTCATCATATTTAGAATCACCAGAATCAAGTAAATGTTTATAATGACTTACTGGTTGAATTTCTAAATAATCATATAATTCAACAGCTTCAAGTAATTTCTCGTATGAACCTCTAGAAGCTACATCAAATACTTCTCCATTCCCACATCCACTTCCAAGAAGCAATCCTTCTCTATGTTTTAATAATACTTTCTTAAGTATTCTAGGTTCTCTATGAAAATGAACAGTGTTTGAATCACTAATTATTTTATATAAGTTTTTTAATCCAACTTTATTTTTAGCTAAAATACTAAAATGAGTAGGATATGATAACTTAAATGCTTCATCATCAACTATTAAACTATTAATTTGATTGTAATTTTTTATATTAATTTCATCTAAATCATTAAGCATTTTTAAGAACACATTACCAGTTGCTTTTGCATCATAAATAGCACGGTGGTGTTGTGTTAATTCAACATCAAAAAACTTTGTTAGAGACTTAAGGTTAAATGTTTTAAGTTTACCTCCATATCTAACTCTTGCAAGTTGCATTGTATCTAGAGTTGGATATTCTTTTTTAAATAGACCATGGTCTTTTAAATTACGATATAAATGCGAATTATCAAATGTCGCATTATGCGCAACTAATACTGTTCCTTCAATAAATTTTGCAAACTTAGTAATAGCTTCACTTATACTTGGAGCAGTTCTAACATCATCTTCTGTAATACTTGTAATTTCTGTAATCTTTGCAGAAATTTTCCTTTTTGGTTTCACGAATGTCGAGAATTCATCAATCACAAAACCATCTTTTATCTTAACTGCAGCAATTTCAATAATATCATCATATACACTTGATAAACCAGTTGTTTCTAAATCATATACTACATAAGTTGCATCTCTTAAAATTATATCATCTTCAGTTAAGGCAATTTTAAATTTATCTTCATCTACTAATGCACCTTCAACACCATAAATGGGTTTGATTTTAGCTTTTTTTGCAGCGATTGCAAAATCAGGTAAAGCTTGTACATTATGATGATCTGTAATCGCTAATGCTTTATGTCCTAATTGTTTTAATAGTTTTATATATTCATCAACATCTACAACTCCGTCTTGAGTTGACATTTTTGTATGAGCATGAAGTTCAACTCTTTTTACAGAATAATTATCTTCTCTTTGTTTAGTTTCTCCTTTTTCTACACCAAGGATTTCACGGATATTTAAAACAACATCCCTTGAAAACTTATCATATGTAGCATTTCCAAAAACCCTAACTCTTGAGTCTTTCATACAACGAGTTCTATAAAATTCTTCATCACCATTACGATCATTTAAGAATGATTTTATAATAATTGAATCTTCACCATCAAAGACAACACCTTCATAAATCTTATAACCTTTAGGTTCGTTGATTTTCGCATCTACTACATCACCTTCAATTACAAAATTTGTACTTCCGTGTTTTTGTTGATATTCTATCAATCCAACTTCAGATGCAGGTATTTCAACAAGTGGTGTAATTGGACCATTAATTTCTTTTGTTAGTTTATTACGCTTTTTATACAACTTTTCTTTTTCAGGAGTTTCTACATTTTTCGCTTTTAACTCTAAAATTGCTTGTTCATTAAATGCTTCTATAGTTGTTTTTTCAATTTTTTGTTTTATTTCATTTTCTAAAGCAGTATGAAATGGACTTAATGAGCAACTAGCATCAATATCAATTCCTACCTCTTTAAAAAACTCAATAACATCCTTTAGTAAATTATTTACCATTTCAACTTCCAAAGGTGCTCCAGCAAATAATTTAATAGAATTATCTAAAAAATCTGTTGTATATGTTTTTAAACCTGTTAGTCTAGGTTTATCTTCTCTACATTTATTAATAAAGAAATTGTAGTAATCCTCTACATATTCCTTTTTTAGTTTATTATTTTTATAATTAAAAATTAAAATGATGTCACTTATTCCATCTTCTTTAAAATAATCTATCATTTTAATTGATAAATCATTCAAAGCTGAAATAGCAACTGGAACATCAAAAACAATATAAATAGTCCAAGTATTCTCTAACTCATTAACTATAACTTCTGATATTGCTCCATTATTATAATTATTCACATCTAGGTTTAAAACCTCTAATAACTTATTAAATTTTTGTTTATTCATTTTCATACTTCGACCTCTTATTTTGTATTTTACCATAATCCAACATCTTTTTCTAGTGTTTAAAAATTAAAAAGTGATAAAAGTAATTTTACCACTTATTAGTTTTATTTTAAGCTAAATATATAGCAATAAAATGTAGTAAAGTTCCTAGGATTGTGAAAAAGTGCCATACCATATGTGTAAACTTAAATAGTTTTAAAGAATAAAATAATATTCCAACAGTATAAGCAATTCCACCAAGCAATATTAATAGTGAAGGAAGACTGCCTAACGCACTAAAAATTGTTTTAATATAAAATATCGCAATCCAACCCAAGAAAACATATAAAAACATATGGAGGAACTTAAACTTTCCAAACTTTAAGAAATTTAATGTTATCCCAATTAAACTACCAACCCATAAAATAATAAACAAAGTTATACCAATATTACCACCAATTGTTATTAATGTTAAAGGAGTATATGTACCTGCAATTAGTAAATATATACTCATTCTATCAAACTTATGGAATAAATTCTTTACTCTACTTCCAGTAGGTAGTCCATGATATAGAGTAGAAGATAAATATAAAGTAAATGCACAAGCAACATATAAGATATATGCAGTATATGTAAGGAAATCTCCTCCTCTTGCTTTGATTAATAACAAAACTAAGAAAATCACAGCCATTATTATCCCTACTCCATGAGTTATAGCATTAGCTATTTCTTCTCCAAAAGTATAAAACTTATTAGGATTACGCAACCTAGAAGCATATTTAATAGATTCATTTTCTACAACAATATTTAATTCTTCCATTAATTCATTAGATCTGCTTAACGTAATCTTAGATTTAATAATCTTATATTCAGAAATTCCTAAATCATTTAGTTTTGATTTCTTATTAGTGTTTAAGATTGTTCTATAAACTTCTTTTGCTTCTTCTATTTCTGCTAATGTTGGAGTAAAAAATGAATTTATTTTATCTAAGTGTACAAGATCATTTGTAAGTTTTGAACAAGCACCAAACTCTTTACTTAGTTCCAAATCAGTATCTAAATCTTCTAGACTAAGTGTAGAACTATCAATTAAAGGTTTTTTACTTAATGCACTATAGATAAATACTTGTTCTCTTAAATAATTTCTCCTACCTTTATTTAAACCTAAATATTTTAAATAACTAGCTTCATCAATATATAATGCACTAACTCTCCCATAACTTGCTATTTTTCTATAGTTAACAACTGCAAGTGGCGTATCAATATATGCTATAAAACTAAGTGTTCCAAAATTTAATTTATTTAAGTATTCAAACTCTCTTGCTTTAATTGTTAATTTATTTAGTAATTTCTTAGAAGCATGAGGTATTGCAAAACCATTTATATAACTTAAATCAATGTTTGATATATCCTTGTAAGACTTTTTTAAATTAAATGTATCTAATTTTATATATATTTGTATGTATCTTTCTTTAAATAAATTAAATCTATTTATATATTTATCAAATTCAGAAAAAATTGCCTTTATATCTTCACTCTCAATTATTAAGGCATCAGCATTAATAATTTCATCTTGAAAATATATCTCAAAATCATTTTTTCTAATTTCAAGAAAAGATCTAGCAACACTATTTTTCATAAACAATCCTTCCTCCGACTATTGTACATTTCACTTCAATATCTTTAATAGAGTCAAAATCTATATTATAAATATCTTGTTCAAGAATTACCAAGTCAGCTAAATACCCTTCTTCAATTCTACCTTTTTTATTCTCTTCAAAACTCATATATGCTCCATTAGTTGTATATGAAGTAATTGCATCTTCTAAACTTACACCTTCTTCTTTAATATAAATGTGTTTTCCTGTAATATCTTTTCTTGTAACAGCATGATAGATTCCATAAAACGGATTAAAATCTTCAACTGGAGCATCACTACTAAAACTCGTCATCGTATTTTCTAATAAAGTTCTAAAGGCATATGATGTATCAGCTAATTCCTTTTTAACTTTATCATAAACCATAAACATATCAGTGTTGATAAAGATAGGTTGAACAAGCGCACAAACACCAAGATTTTTAAATCTTTGGAGAATCTCATTTGATGTTATTTGTACGTGAACAATTCCATTTCTGTTCTCATTTTTCTCTTTATTAAAAACTTCAAATTCATCTAATACACTATTTATTCCTCGATCACCAATTGCATGAATTATGATAGGACGATTATTTCTAAATCCATATTCTACAAAACTTCTTAATTGATCTTTTGTAAGACAAATTATTCCGTTTTGATTATCACCTAGATAATTATCAAACATAGCTGCAGTATTTGCTCCAAGCGATCCATCAATAAATAGTTTAATTGGACCAAGTTTTAGATAATCATTTTCAAAATCGACTTTTTCTAAAAACTCTACAAACTCATCCACAGTATCAAATGTAATTTGATGATTTATTCTTGCATTAAGTTTATTTTCTAATACAAGTTCTTTATAAGCAGTATATTTTTTTAGACCTATTTCAATATTTCTACTAATGTCATTGGGTTGAAGTGATGTTAAACCAACTTTATTAGCATCAGCAACTGCTTCTAAGATTAATTCTTTATATTCAGGAATGCTATATTGTTTATCAAAAACAGGATTTAATAACTCCATTGCATTTTCTCTAATTACTCCAGTTAGCTCACCATTTCTAATATCAATGGATCCACCTTCAATATTTTTTCTAGGATTTAATCCTAGAAGTTCAATTGCTTTTGAGTTAACTGTACAAATATGTCCACAAACTCTATAGATAGCAATAGGAATATCTTTTGAGATTTTATCTAAATCGAATTTTTCTAAAATTCTTTTTTCTACAAAATTATTATCGTTGTATAAATTTCCAATAATAAACTCTAAATTCGGATTTTTATCTAAATAATTTTTTCCTAATGAAATAACCTCAGATACAGACGTTGCCTTATCTAATCTAAGCTGTCTTTTTAGTCTTGCATAGCCAACTAAATGAAGATGTGAATCGTTTAAGCCTGGAATAATGCGTTTTTTATTCGCATCATAAATATTTATATCTTTATACTTTTTTAATAATACATCACTATTTGTAATTTCTTTTATCAATCCGTTTTCAATCAATATACCTTGTAAATTTTCTTTTGGCCATATTTTTGCATTTATAATTAATAGCATAGTCTATCTCCTTATTTTTCTTATAAAACTTATTATATTATATCACGAATATAAAAATAATAGGTATTATAAAACCCTCTAAAATTAAGAGGGTTTAATTTATGATTTTATTCAAAACTCATGTTTTTTACAATGTCTAATACTTCTTTAATTTGCTTCATCGCATAATCCATTTGTTCTTTTGTATGAGTTGCAGTATATGATGTTCTTAGTAAACTTTGACCAACTGGTGTAGCAGGAGAAATAACTGGATTTACATATACTCCTCTTTCTAATAACATTTTACAAGCAACAAATGTTGGAATATCATGATATGTATAAATAGGAATAATTGGAGTAGTTGATTCCATTATTTCAATTCCCATATCAACTAATCCTTTACGCATATAATTACTTATATCATTTAAAGCTTGAACTCTCTCTGGTTCATTTTTGATTATATTTAGAGCAGCTCTTGCACTAGCAACACTTGCTGGAGTAATGGATGCAGAGAAAATAAATGGACGAGATGTGTGTTTCACATACTCAATTGCTTCTTTTGTAGAAGCCATATATCCACCTAAAGAAGCTAATGATTTAGAGAATGTTCCCATATAAATATCTACTTCATCTTCTAAATCAAAATGTTCTGCAGTACCACGACCATGTTTACCTAATACACCTAAACCGTGTGCATCATCAACCATGATTCTAGCTCCATACTTCTTTCCAAGTCTTACAATTTCAGGAAGATTACAGATATCTCCACTCATTGAGAAAACACCATCAGTTACAATTAATATCCCTTTGTCTTCAGGAATAGACTTTAAGATGTTTTCTAAATCTTCCATATCATTGTGTTCATAACGCATTAATTTTGCATAACTTAATCTACATGCATCATAAATACTAGCATGATTTTCTTTATCTCCAACAATTACATCATTTCTTCCAGCAATTGAAGAAATGATTCCAAGATTAGATTGAAATCCTGTAGAGAATGTCATTACTGCTTCTTTATTTAAAAACTCAGCTAATTCTTCTTCAAGTGCAGTATGAATGTCTAGCGTACCGTTTAAAAATCTCGATCCTGAGCAACCACTTCCGTATTTTTCTACAGCTTCTACTGTTGCTTTAATTACATCAGGATGTGAAGTAAGTCCTAAATAGTTATTTGATCCTAACATTATAGTTTTTTTATCTTCTATTATAACTTCTGTATCTTGTCTTGATTGTAATTCGTGGAAATATGGGTATATCCCTTTTTCTTTTACTTCCTTTAACAGTCCAAGTGATGAACACTTTTTAAATAAATCCATAATTCCTCCTATAAATATATATTAATAATTAATAATATTAACCATTATACCACCTTTTAATACTTTTGTTAAGTATAATTTGCTTATTTTTTATTTATACAAAAGATGGAAATTTAAAAATAGTATCCAAAAAGATACTATTAATTAAAAAACCTTATTCAAAGTAAATATTTACTACATCACCTTGAGCACTTCTAACATCTACTAAATTACCTACAAAATCATTTTCGATACATTCAATTAGTAAATCAATATCGATGCTTTCTCTTAAAAGATCTTGATCTACTCCATTTATTTTGAATGATTTATTATAGACATTATTAATAGTTCCTGAAGCAACTGCTGCTTTTAAAAATGAAATTGGAATATTAACATTTACCCTATCACCCATTGCTGAATCAACTTTTATTTTCAACATTTTTGGTTTTTGGTTTTGAAGATTTTGCTTTTCACTCACTACTTTAATTTCTCCATCTTCTTCTACTTCAACCTTAGCAGAATCCATTGTCTTAAGTAATTCACTAGCTTCATCAACACTAATAATTCCATCTCGCAACATTTCTAAAACTTTTAGTCTTTCTTCCATGATAGCCTCCTATTTTTCATCCTTATCATAAAAACTAATATTTTCATCTTCCATTGGGTCAAGTGTCTCGCTTTCTTCAATATCAACATTTATATTTACTATTTTTTCGCCAAATTTCAATATAGCTTCATCAACTTTTCCAACTGCACTATCTACAGTATCAATACCTTTTTTAATCTTACTTTTTACTTTTGCCATATCAATTTTCGCATATTCATTTACAAACTTTTCTTTAGCCTTAAGAAGTTCAATTTTAGTTCTTTCTAAATCCTCTTTTAGTTTTGCCTTAAACTTATACCCCGGCTTAGATTCATTATCTTCTGCTTCTTTTAGAACTCTTAATAACTCTTCGCCTTCTTCAATCGAAATGATTCCGTCTCTAACCATTTCTAAAACTCTTTTTCTTTCTTCTGTCATTTTCCTCACCTCACATTTTTAAGTAAAGTTGTTGCTTCTTCATAAGTAATCTCTTTATTAGCAAGTTTATCTAAAATTTCTTGTCTTTTTAAAGATTCCTTAGTATCTACATTATCATTAACTTCATAACCTAATGTTTTTAAAACATCACTAAGCAATTTTTTTACTGTAGGATAAGAAATATTCATATCTTTTTCAATTGCTTTTATACTTCCTGAGTTTTTCAAAAAAACTTCTACAAAACTTAATTGTTCTTTTGTTAGTAAACTTAGTTTACTTAAAGTAAACGCACCATTAATTTCAATTTGACACTTATCACAATGCAATCTTGTGATTGTCAATTCATTCTCACATATAGGACAATGTGATATAACTTCTCTTTTCATAATACTCCTTCCTAAAAATAATAACTTATAGAATTACTATTTTTATTTTTGCTTGTTCAGATTTAACTATTACCTTAGTTCCACCGCTATAATTTCTAATTGTATAATATAAGCCAATATCCATATCTGCTTCTTTTAAACCTTTTATTATAAATGGTTTACTTAACCAGATTGGAATCGGGAAGAAAAATAATGTATTTATAAAGCCACTAAC
Organism: Bacilli bacterium; assembly: GCA_041675865.1. GTDB lineage: Bacteria > Bacillota_I > Bacilli_A > ML615J-28 > CAG-698 > DUVT01. Next base: position 22,778 of record JBAYTA010000005.1, read on the forward strand.
AAACATGTGATCTTTAATTATCATTTTAAGTTTTATAAATCTTCCAGCCTTAGGCTTACTTCCATAGATTTGATTTAATGCTTCTATTGGAGAAAGCTTTCCATTTGCAACCTTTTTTAAAACTCTTTTACTCATATTATTTCCTCTTCACCTATTATTATACTCTAATTTGAAATATTGTCAACATAAATATTAATTATTTTAATAATTTTATTAATTTTATTAATTATTATATTAATATATTTAATATATTATATTCATAAAACATAAAAAAAGACTTAAATATAATAATCTAAGTCAATATTTTTCTTATATACAGTTGCTTTTTGGCCAATAACTGTCTTATTATCACTAACGTCAAATGTAACAACAGCATTTGCACCAATTTTCACATTATCCCCAATTGTTATATTACCTAGAACTTTAGCTCCAGCACCAATCATTACATTATTACCTAATGTTGGGTGTCTTTTACTATGTTCTTTACCTGTTCCCCCAAGTGTTGACCCATGGTACATAGTACAATAATCACCAATAATTGCTGTCTCACCGATTACAACTCCTAATCCATGATCAATAAATAAACATTTACCAATTTTAGCACCAGGATGAATTTCAATACCGTGAATCGCTCTCACAAGATACATGATAATTTCTGCAATCATTTTTAATTTTATTTTATAAAATGCCCTAGCAATTCTATACCAAAATATAGCTTTTACGCCAGGGTATAATAAAATAATCTGAAGATAATTTCTAGCTGCTGGGTCTCTTTCTTTTATAGATTTTAAAAATCTAAACATATTTCCACCTCAAACTACCTTTTAGATAATATATGAAGTTATCTAGAACTATGCAACTACTAATCTAATATTTCTCCTTGAAATAATTTGCAATATTTTCTAATGATTTATATAATATCTCATCATCTTCTATTGGCAAGTCTTCAAATAAAGAATCTATCATTTGATTATGAAATTTATCATGTTCTTTTAATACTTCTAAACTACTTTTTGTTAATTTTAAATATACTTTTCTTCTATCAATTTCATCAATATGTCTTGTAACATACTTTTTCCCAACTAAACGATTAATGGTTGTTGTTAAAGTACCAGTAGTTATTCTCATTTTCCTAGCAATATTACTCATAGTTGTATCATCTGCATGGTTTATTGCTTCTAATGTATGAATCTCATTCATCGATAGGTTTATACCTGATTTTCGTAACTCTTCTTCTTCTATATTTAATATATGATTAAAGATCTCAACTAATAATTCATTAATAACTGCTTTTGTTTTACTCACCCTGTTCACCTCAAGTGTAATCTATATCTCAAATATACCACGAAAATAAGAAAATATCAATCTATATTGTTAATTCTTGTAAGTATCCGTAGAAAGATATTTTAAACCACCATCAGGGGCTATAACTAATACCTTTTTATCAATACCATGTTTTTCTAATAAGTCTAAACCAATTTTAATTGCAGCACCACTTGAAATCCCTAAAAATAATCCTTTTTTAGCCGCTTCAACCGTAGCAGTCTTAGCTGCTTCACTAGAAATTGTAACAACTTCATCAACATAATCTAACTTTAAAATTTTAGGTACAAAGCCTGCTCCAATACCTTGAATTTTGTGAGTACCTTTTTCTCCTTTAGTTATGATAGGGGATTCAGTAGGCTCAACACCAATTATCTTTACATCAGGGTAATATTGTTTTATTATTTTCGCAACACCAGTAATGGTTCCACCAGTACCAATTCCTGAAACAAAATAATCCAAGTGTTTAAAATCCTTTATTATTTCTTTTGCAGTTGATTCTTCATGAGCTAAAACATTATATTCGTTTGCAAATTGTTGCGGCATAACATAACCTAATTCATTAACTAATCTAGTTGCTTCTGTAATTGCACCATTCATTCCTAATGCACCATCAGTTAATATTAGCTCTGCCCCATATGCTTTCATAATATCTTGTCTTTCTTTACTCATTGTATCCGGCATAACTAAAACAACATTATAACCTTTTGCTGCTCCAAGCATCGCTAAAGAGATTCCAGTATTACCGCTAGTCGGCTCTACAATCGTATCCCCTTTTTTTAATACACCGTCTTTTTCCATTCCTTCAAGCATCCATTTTGCTGCTCTATCCTTTACAGATCCAGATGCATTGAAGTATTCTAATTTTACATTAATCCCCTTGTATTCAATTACAGGAGTATTTCCAATTAAATCACTAATGTTCTTATAAATCATAAGTTTTATCTTCCTTCTTTCTTTTTTATATTATATTCTTTTATCTCAATCTAGATACATTTATATTATATCCATATTTATTTTATAAAAACATTGCAATAATAGCAGTCGCAATCCCACCAAATACTAAAGCAACCCCAGATATAGCACCAGCAATTTCATTTATTTCAAGTGCTTTGGATGTTCCAACAGCATGTGATGTTACACCTAGACCCATTCCAATAATTTTTGGATCTTTAATCTTAAAAAGTTTAATTAATAAAGGAATTAATACAGTACCAATAATAGATGAAATTATTACTACTGCAACAGCAATCGCTCTAATTCCTCCTAATTTATTTGTAACTTCTATCGCAATTGGTGTTGTAGCAGATTTGGGGATAATTGAAGAAATTATTTCCTTATCAAGCCCAAATAAATTTCCAAGCAAAATTACACTAAGCATAGAAACAGTGGAGCCAACAAAAGCACCAACAATAATAGGTATTAAATTCTTTTTAATTAAATCGATTTTCTTAATAATCGGAACTGCAAGTGATACAATCAAAGGACCTAAAAATACATTTATTCCACTAAGGTCTGTTAGAAATGTATCTAAATTTATCTTCGCAAGTTTTATAAAAATAATTAAAAGTATTGTAGATATTAGAAGTGGATTTAAATATGTAATTTTTGTTTTCTTATAAATATAGGTACCAATAATATAAAAAAGTAGGGTTAGCATTATCCCAAATGCTTGAGATGTTATAATATCATACATTATTCGCTTACTTCCTTCTTTTTAGTTAATTTCAAAGTAATTAAAATACTTCCATAAATTGCAAGAAAACTTAAGACTGTACTAATAACAATTATTACTAGTATTTGCAAAATTGATTCACTTAATAAATCCATATATTCAATTACAGAAACAGCTGCTGGAATAAAAAAGAATGCCATATTACTTGTTAAAAAAGTACCAACATCATCTACATAATCCATTGATAATTTTCCAGTAATTAAAACACCAACGAGCAACAATAATCCTAAAATTGTTCCTGGAATATAGATACTAGGAAATACTAAACTCATTAAATATGCAAGTATCTCTCCTATACAATAAAATAATAGTATAACAAAAATTTGTTTTATAATTTTCAAAGTAAACCACCTCTTCTTATATATATATTATACCAAATATTTTCAAAATCTTTTTCATTTTGCAATGAAAAATGTTTTCATTATGCAAGAAAATTGCTCTGTTAATAGTTGACAATAAGATCAAATTGTTATATAATATATACAGATATCTCCGAATAAGATAATTAGTGGGGGACCCAAAGTTTGGGGTGAATCTATTATTAATAGAAGGGCAACTTGGATGTCCTAACCCGTCAGCTAACCTCATAGGAGTAAACCAAGCGTATGACTTTTTAAGTTGTGCGCATTTTGTCATTCAATTCGCGAAACTTTATAGTCATTGAACTATTGTAATTTTTGAGGAGGAAAAGAATTGGATTTAATCATAAAAATTGGTATTGCTCTTGCTATAGGAATAATAGGTGGTAAACTAGCAAAACTAGTTAAACTACCAAGTGTTTCTGGATATCTTATTGCAGGATTGTTTGTCGGCCCAGCTATCTTTGGAAGGCATGCTATATTTGATACTGTTGAACTAACAAGTTTAACTTTTATCAGTGAATTAGCACTAGCTTTTATCGCATTTAGTATTGGGAGTGAATTTGTAATTAAAGATTTGGTAAAATATGGGAAGAAAGTATTTATTATTACATTAGCCGAAGTACTAGGAGCTATAATATTAGTTTTCTCATTAATGTATTTTGTATTTCAAAAAGATTTCGCATTTTCAATAGTTATTGCATCAATGTCTGCTGCAACTGCACCAGCTGCAACACTACTTGTAATGCGCCAATTTAGAGCATATGGTCCTATGACCAAAACACTACTTTCAGTAGTTGCTCTTGATGATATTGTAGGTATAATTGCTTTTGGAATATCCATGGCACTTGCTAAAATGTCAATTAGTGGAGAACCTGTAACCTTTATGCAAATTATTGGAGGACCAGTAAAAGAAATATTTGGTTCACTTGCACTTGGATTTATTTTAGGATTAATATTAACCGTGGTTGCTAAAAAGCAAAAAGAGCATGAAAAAGACGATCTTCAAGTAATATCTATCATTGCAATTTTTCTAGGTGTAGGTCTTGCAAATTTATTAGAGTTATCACCCCTTCTAACAAATATAGTTATTGGTACAACTTTAGTTAATTTGATGAAGAAATCTACAAGAGTATTCTCAAGTGTTGATAATTTTGTTGCTCCATTTTACGTATTGTTCTTTACATTTGCCGGAGCGAGCTTAGATTTAAAAGTTCTTCTCTCAGTAGGAGTAATAGGAATATCCTACATCTTTGCTAGAGGTATCGGTAAGTATTTAGGTGCATTCTTTGGTGGAAAGATTGCAAAAGCAGATAAAGCTACAACAAATTTCTTAGGATTAGGACTTCTACCACAAGGTGGTATTTCAATCGGACTTTCAGTATTAGTTGCTAGTCAACTTCCTGAATATGCAGTAATAATTAATACAATTATTATGTTTAGCGTTCTTGTCTATGAGACATCTGGACCAATTTTCTCTAAACTAGCTATTTCTCTATCAGGTGAAATTAATGGATTAGACAAAATGAATGAATTTACTGATGAACCTAAAAAAAATAATGCAGAATTATCTCTGCAAGGAAACTAAGGAAGGAGAATAATGGTAACCTTATTTATAATTTTAAACAAACAAGAGTATCTTGACGAAATCCTTTCAACTTTAGTTAAATATAAAGTTAAAGGAGCAACAATAATTGATTCTCAAGGTATGGGAAGCGCGATTGTAAGCGGAGATTATAGACATATCCCCTTATTTGGTTCACTAAGAAATCTTATTAATGAAAAACATCCCTATAACAAAACAATCTTTTCAGTAGTAAGTGAAGAAATAATAGACGATTTAGTTATTGCTATTAGAGCAATATTTGATGAGAAAAAACCTGGTGTAGGTTTTATGTTCACAATGCCTGTAAATAATATTTATTTACTTGATAAATAGACCCATCTATATTTATATTATATTAAAAACCCGATACAGATCCTCTTGGTATCGGGTTTTTCTTATGGAAAATCTTCATAATTAATATTTAAAGGATAATATATTTCTTTGGTTGTTTCATTAGAGATATAGTAATCACCTAAATCATAAGCAAAGACAAATTTATGATATTCTCCTTCAATATCAAAATAAAATACTAAAGCATTAAATTTTTTTAATTTATTTACTTTTAGAACTTCTTTTATCTCTACATTCTCAGTTATTTCAACTCTTTCAGATTGCCTTATTACTGCATTAAATGCATTTCTCATCCCTTTATCTGCTAAATTAGAGATTACTGCAATTAACTCTTCATATGAAAAAGCAAGTGGTAAATTAAGAACTTCTAATATAAGTAAATCCCCACCAGAATTCACATACTTTATTAACACTTCCTTTGCATCTAATGTTTTAGCTATAGCATAAACAGTTGTAGTAGAATCAAGATATACATTTTCTAATAGTATTACACTTAAACTATGTCTTGCTAATTCTTCATCGATTTGATTATTTTGTATTTCCTTTTTACATGAAACTAAAAAAATCAAGCTAATAAAAAGTCCAATCATAAACAGTTTTTTCATAACATCACTCTCTAAAACATTATATTCTTACAAATAAAAAAAAGAAGAAAATAATATATACTTTCTTCTTTAATTTATTATTTTATAATATCAGCTAGCACCCATAAATATTTACCAGTTGTATGTCCCCAGATTTCTTTAAACACAGCATTATTTAATACTGGCCAGTATGGCTTATCTAGTTCTTTATAAGTTTTAATGCCAACAGGTAAGGCACCTACAATTTGAGGTGAGAATGCAACATATAATGGATGATAATTATATCCTTCACCATACATAGTTGAAGATGCGAAAGGATTTATTCCTAATATCCATTCTAATTGGTTAATAGCAATTTGCTTTAAATTCGCATCGTTTAAAAGGTTTGCCATCATCGATATAGCTTTTGTTTTACTCAATAAAGTGGCATGATAACCTCTTCTTTGAACAGCAATCGGAAATATCCTTAAATATACACCATCTCCTAGTTTAATCCCAGCCTTAACTTGTTTTTCTAAATCAAGTTTTGCTTTATCTCTTGCAATAGTTGCAGGAATTGTAATATGATCTAAATTTATCTTATCTAATATATATAGATTACTACTTATTAATCCATATGGTTTTGTATATTCTAAAGTTGTTGCAATATATTCTTTATATAAATTAATTGCATTAATCCATTTTTCATAATCTCTATGATTAGGAGCAACCTCAGCTAGAGCAACTAAAGCATGAATTGGTGTTTGTTCATGACCACGATGTTCATAACTTAAAATATATTTATGTTCGATATCTTCATAGAAGAATCCTCTAATCGGTTTATCTAAATCAAGATATTTTTGTTCTTGACAACTAATAATATCTAAAGCATATTTACTTGCTATTTCTAAATACGCTTCATCTTTTGTAATTTTATACAAAATGCTTGCAGCTAGTGCACCTTCACCAGATGTCTGGCTAATAATTGATGGTCCCCATCTTTTTGTGTAAATACCATTTTCATAACCGGTTTTCGCAAATTCAAAATCTTCTTTTGCAGCTCTTAAACACCAATCCGCAAAGACTTTATCTTCATCTTTAAATAATAAATAAGCTTCTGCTTCTGCTGCAGCTGCGCAAAAGTTTTCAAATGGTCCATCTTCAGCAATATTAGTTAGGACTGACTTATTATCGGCTTCTAAGACATAATCTCTCCAGATCGAATATGTAACTGCACATGCGCGTTTTCCATCACCAAATCTAGTTCTAAGTAGCCATAAAAGTCCAACTTTGGCTTCATCCAATAAACGGTTATATAAATCTAGATCTTTAGTTTTTACAGATGTAGCTAAATCTAAAATAGCATGTGCCATTTCTGCAGTGCATATTTCAAATTGAGATACATCACCAGCATCATGCCAACCACCAAAATTAGGTACAGTTCTTCCACTTTCATCATATGTTCTACAATTTAAATGACATGGACTGTGAACACCACTTACATCTTCACCACATCTTAACATTCTTAAAAAGTTTAAACTCTTCCAAATACTTGAAAGGTATGGATTGTCATTTATTACAAATTCATTTGAATATTTGTTTGCTATTTTAATTCTATAAATTCCAGAAGTAGAAAACGATGAAAAATCTAAAATATTATATTGCCCTAGGCTTGTCTTTTCTTCGTTAACTTTACCAGTGAAAACTGTTATTCCAGACTTATCTACTAAATAAAATTCTAAATCTTTAATATTTTGAGCTAGAGCAATCTTTTTAGAATCAGTAAAATAACCACTATGACAATAGGCAATTCTATCTTCTAGTTCCCAGCCAAGTTCATAATCACCATCTACATTTTCTGCTAAAACTTCTAAAATATATACTTTTAATTCACCTAAAGCTTCTGGTGGACAGCCCATTAAAAATGGAGCAATTGTCATATATTCAACTTTATCTCTAGCAATTTTATCAACTTCCCAAATAACATCATTTAATGTATTAGGCGTTAAACTTGGTGCATGATTAGTAAAAACTTCTGGATTTCCAAAACCAAAATGAAAATAAAAATTTTGATAACCTGTAGATTCAATATATATTTTTGCTCTTATGCGATTATATTTAGACAAATCAAGCTTATCAAAATTAATTTTAATACTGAAACTTGGTCGTGGTTTTATATTTTCTATTTTTGTATTTGCTTTAAGTAATAAACTAAATTTATTAATTTTATATTTATCACTTAATTCCATTATTGCTGCTTGATTTTCATTAGTATTTCTTAAAACAATATTGTCCAAACTAGATCCATTATATAAAACTAAAGAATTTTTAACTTCTTTTTTATACCATCTAGTTTCTGCTCTATCTTCTACATTATCAACCATTTCCTTAGTTGCATATAAACTAGTTTTTTTTAATTTTTCAACCACTATTTTCCTCCTAAATGGACATATTTATTCAACCTATTATATAACAATCCCTATAAAATAGCAAAGGTTGACTTGAAAAAGCATTAAGAAAAATGTATAATTTTAAGTAATGAGGTAAAGTATGAAAATTAAATTATTAACATTCAATATTCAACATTGTAGAAACTTCATAACTAGAGAAATTGATGTAGATGGAGTTGTACAAACAATAAAAGAAACAGGTGCTGATATTATTGGTTTAAACGAAGTATATGGAGAATATAATTATAATCTTCCTCAATACCAAGAAATTGCTCAAAAATTAGGATTTTATTATTACTTCGGTCAAACTTTTGTCTATAACAATATTCCTTTTGGTAATGCATTAATCTCAAGATTTAAATTAAAAAACCCAAGAACAATAATGATTCAAGATCCTCCTATTAGAGATAGCCATTGGTATGAAACAAGATGTATTATACATAGTAATTTTGTAGATTTTGATTTAGATATATTTGTAACCCATTTTGGTTTATTTGAATCCGAACAAGAAAATGCTCTTGAAGTAAGTTTAGAAGGAATAAATAAAGTAGGACCAAATATTGTTTTTATGGGTGATTTAAATATGGAAGCAGATAATGAAAAAATCAAAGCTCTAAATAATCTCCTATTTAACACATTACAGCATGGTCTTACTTATCCATCAGTTAATCCTACAAAAAAGATTGATTATATTTTTATTTCAAAAAACATTAATTTAATTTCAGCAAAAATAATAAAGAAAGTAGTCTCTGACCACTTTCCACATTATGCTTATATAGAATTGAAAAAGTAAAAACTGCAAATGCAGTTTTTTTTAATACCTATCTCGATCGTTTATTTCTGAATCTGAATCTATTATATTACTTGATATTCTATAATCTATTCTATCAATTGGAATATTATTAATTTTCGGATAATATGAATGGATATTCTCAATTGCAAACTTCAATGTTCTAATAAAGTTTATCATTATAATATATGTTATAACACTTATGCTTTGAGCAGCGATGTCTATTATTTTATCAAACCTACTAAATTGAAATAATGCAACTATGTTTTCATTGAGTTGAGGAATATTTGCTGGATTGAATGTGTATTTTACAACCATCAATATAATTCCTATTACCATAAAAATAATTAAACATGTTGCGGATGATGAATAATAATCAGTATTCGTACTTCCATTTTCAAAACCAACAATCATAGTAGTTAGAGCTTGCCTAAAGATATGATAAGTATATGCTACTAATGCTAGGGGAATTATAAATAAAATAAGAATTAACCCTCCAATAATAATATAGATAACCAAAAAGCCAAGAGCAACTACAAGTAAGATTAATGTTAATGTAATAACACCTCTAATTAACCTTAAACCTCCAGTATCAATTACTTTACCGCCTTTAGCCATAATATAAGTTTTCCAACATCCGATAGTTATTATCAATGTAATTACTGCACTAATAAAATTTTCTAAATCAAATATTAAAAATAATCTTACCGCAGCTAATATAAATGGCAAAGTAAATAATATTGATATCCATAAAAATAATCCTGATGAAAAAATTTTAAAAGATACATATCTTACTTTATCTTCATTGGTATAATCATCTAATCCTAAAAATACATTATCAAATTTTCCCATTTTTACTCTCCTTTATATACATACTTAATATTATAATACGCTAAAAGAACTAAAAAGGCAAGTGCTTTTAAGAGTAAACCTCATCCAAATTGAATACCGCTAACCTATCTAAAGTATACCCAAGTTCAGCTAAAGCAAGATAGTATTTATTTGCTTCTTCTTCATTACCAATATAATCTATATTAATAATATCTAAACTATATTCAAAAATAACATTTATAGCTCCTAATTCTTTTAGTTTTTTACTAATATCATTTAGACAATTCAATTCTTTAATTCCTTCTATTTTTGTTATTAATCTGTAATTTTTATTCATAATTATCTCCTTAGATAATTATAGTTTATACATAAAAATAAAAGCCAACACAAAAAAAGAAGTTTAAAACTTCTTTAATTTATAGGTTTTAATTTTGCAGTAAAGTGACGTAAAATTGGTGATTCATAAGTAAATTCTAATCCTTTAAGGGTATCTCTTTTCTTATAAACTTCAATTATACATTCTGCTACATAATCTAAATGAGCATAAGTATATGTTCTTCTAGGTATACATAGTCTTAAAAATTCAAAATTTGCTTTTAAATTTTTATGTGTATCTGGGTCTCTACCTAATAGCATAGAACCAACTTCAACACCTCTGATTCCACCTTCAATATATAATTCATTACAAACAGCTTGCGCAGGAAATTGATCATATGGAATATGTGGACACATTTTTGAGCACTCTATATATACTGCATGACCACCTATTGGATATTGAATAGGTACTCCAGCTTTTTTTAATTTTTCTCCTAAGTATTTAACTTCATCAATTCTATGTCTTAAATAATCTTCATCTAAAGCCTCAAGTAAGCCTACAGCTAAAGCATCCATATCTCTACCTGCAAGTCCTCCATATGTTGGAAACCCCTCCATTGGGACAATTGCAGTTCTACATTGATTGTATAAGTTTTCACATTCCTTTATAGCAATTAAACCACCAATATTAACTAAACCATCTTTTTTAGAACTCATCAAGAAAATATCACCATAACTAAATGTTTCTTTAGCTATTTCTCTAATCGATTTATTTTCATAACCTTCTTCTCTTAATTTAATAAAGTATGAATTCTCTGCATATCTAGCTCCATCAATAATTGTTTTTATATTATATTTCTTTGCTATTTTATTAACAGCTCTCAAATTAGCCATTGAAACGGGTTGACCACCAGCAGAGTTATTAGTTATAGTCATAATAATCCCCGCGATATTCTCGGGTCCTTTTTCGATAATTGTTGCTTCTAGCTTTTCTAAATCAAAATTTCCTTTAAATGGACAAAGTTTTTCAATATCAAAACAATCGCTATCATTGACATCTATTGCTCTAGCACCAGCTATTTCAACATGAGCTCTTGTTGTATCAAAGTGCATATTTGAAATAAAGTACATTCCACTTCTTTTAACTAATTGAGGAATTACGGTTTGTTCTGCTCCTCTTCCTTGATGTGCAGGAATAACATATTTATAACCTGCTATTTCCTTTACAACCTTTTCTAAACGATAAAAACTTGATGAACCAGCATAAGATTCATCACCAATCATCATTGCAGCCCATTGAAATTGAGACATAGCTCCTGTACCAGAATCAGTTAGCAAATCAATAAATACATCCTCACTTTTCAAAGAAAAAGGATTATATCCTGCCTCTGCTAATTTTTTGATTCTTTCTTCTTTTGAAATTAGTTTAATTGGTTCAACCATTTTAATCTTAAACGGTGGAACAACATACTTATTATTCATAGTTTCTCCCTCTTGCATTATATTTGAAAACGCATTCATATTTTACCACTTTTTTATTAAACTGTAAACCGCAAAATCAAAAAAAGAGAAATATTCAAATATTTTCCCTTTTTTCCTAACAATTAGCAAAACCACTTTTCATCCTTAGATAGTTTTACATAATAAATAATATTTATTTTTGTATAAGCCATTTCTACAGTATCTTCTTCTGGTTTTATTAAATCTTCTATTTCTTTTCCTTCCCATATTAAATGAACTAATTCTGGTTTATCTATAAATGGATTTCTATTTCCTTGAGGTGTTATTTCCTTGCCATTTGGATTTGTTGCTATTCCATTATAGATAAAATTATTTCTTTGAACTTCAAATTCATCAACAGGATCTTCTTTATGCCACTTAATCAGGAGATTCAATAATCCAGAATATGCTCCTGCAGGAGTGTAATTAGTAGCTGAATTATTTGTTAATTTTGTTGTATCATTTGTTAACTCTAATTCTTCATACATTATATCCATATAAAAGAGAATTCTTGCAACATCTCCTTTATGGTCATCGCCTGGATAAAATGCTTCAGTACCAATTGTTTTTGCAGATCCATCACCTTCATTAAAATAGCGATTTGATCTAGTTTGATTTATGCCTGTAATTGCTCTTAAATTGTGAACATCAGAAGCTTGATTTTTTGTGTTATTATCTACTGATGGTACACCTAATTTCGAATTTGGCCAAACATGCTCGCGTTGCCATCTACCTTCGCCTGTTCCAATCCAGTAAGTTGCAATAACATCATTATCATACATTCCTCTTACACTTTCATTATTATTCTTAGGATCACGGTCACTCATTGCTAAAATATATCTAGCATCACCATAACTTACTTTATTAAAACCATCATTTATAATTATATGTAATTCTTGCGCTAAATCTTCACCTGCTAAATCTTTAGCACGATAGTAATAATCACCGCTATCATAACCCGTAAGATTATAATAATAAAATCCATTCTCATCTTGTTCATACAATGATTCTACAGGCGGATTTTTATCTTCTTCTTGATTCAAGTATTCATCTAAATAACCATTAAGATAAAGATAAACAAATGCACCTACTACTAATAACAAGACTATAATAAATAATGTTGTTACAGCTTTTGGGTTTTTCTTATATGCTTTTTTCACATGTTTTGTTACTTTATTAGAAGTAACTTTTTTCTTCTTTGCCATTTTTTCTCCTCTTTACTTAATTTATAACTTTATTTTACCATAAAAGATTTCAATCTACAATTAAACAACAATAAAGTCTTTTACTATATAATATGTTCTAAATATTATTAGACTACAAATTACACTTTTAAAGAATTTCTTGTTCAATATTTTGTTCTTTTAAACCTCTCTTTTGTAAGATCAAAACAATAAACAATAATAATGCCCCAAGCAAAAACAATATTCCACTTACATCAAATAAAAGTAACGGTCTAACACTATAAAGCAAGCCACCAACCAATGGTCCAATAACATTTCCAATTGAAACAAATGATTGTCTTATACCTGTAATTGTTCCTATGGAATCTTTATCTGCATGTCTACTAATATAGTTTTGTTCAAGAGGTAAATAGATCGCCTTAAATATTATATAAACATTATATACGGTATAGATTGTAAGAATAAAATTATTTGCTCTAAAAACATAAAAGACAATTATTGAAGATAATATTTGAAGAATAATAATAAAAGTTAATTGTTTTTTAAACTTAGACACTATTGGAACAATAAATATTGATGTTAGTACTGATACTATTCCAGTTACCAATACAAAATCTCCAAGTGAATTAGTTGATAAATTTAAGTCATTAAAATAAACATCAATATATTTACCTAAATTTGTACTTCCCATAGTAATAAGTGTTAGTGAAATTAAGAACAATAAGAACTTTGTGTCCAATGTTTTTATTTTCCCTAAAGAAGCAAATGGGTTTTTTCTTTTTGATATTACATCTTCCTTTTTATAATCTTTAATAAATAGAATTACAAATATATTAAATACAGCAAAACTTAATGCTTGAAGAATAAAAATATTTTCATAACTTGGAGTAGGGATTAGTTTATTGAATGCATCACTATCTCCTAACATTCCTCCTATTTTATAACCAAGGGAAGCACCTAATGTCGATAGAGCTGCAAGAATTGCAAGATTCCTAATTCTATTATTATCAGAATATCCTATTATTAATGTTACAAATAAAGTGAGTGGTGCTGCAATCCCTATTCCCCCAATGAATCTAAATAATACCATTAAGTACTGATTATGAACTAAACCAAATCCTATTTGCGCTAATGCATATATAATTATACCTATAAAAATCAAACTTTTACTTTTTCTAGTATCTCCAAGAGATCCCCAAAGTGGAGAAGCTAACATCATTCCTAAACTCATAGTTGCATAAAAAATCCCAAACATATATTCTGGAATTTCTAAATATCTTACATATGAAGGGGTCACTGGATGTCCTAAATTATTTAATGCATTCATAATAAAAAATAAAATCATTATAATTACTATATTTTTTTTCATATTAATATCACCTTATATAATTATATATTATACCACAAGTCATTATTAAATAAAAACCTAAAATGCTTACTTCTAAAAATATATAAAAGTAAGCATTTATAATTCATTTTATGATTCCTGTAACTCTTTAGGTACTTCTATTTTTATTCCTTCAGCAAGTAACTTTTTATTAAACATAGGAATAATGGCAACGATTACCATGCCTACACCGCTAAGCAGAATTATCAAAGAAATATCAACAAAATCAGAAATTGGTCCAAATACTAACATCCCAAGCGGTAAGCTAATCGTATTTATTAAACCAAAAACTGAAAATACTCTTCCTATATATTCTGGCTCAACTTTTTCTTGAATTAAACCTACAAATACCGGATTACCAATCGAAATAAATAAACCTACAATTAACCATACTCCAATATAAATAAAGAAATTATATGGTAGTCCTAAACCTATTGTTCCAAAACCTATTGCAATATATGATAAAAAGTAAGTAACTAAGCGATTTTTAAAACCACCCCATACTGTAATTATTATTGATCCAACTAACATTCCAATTCCAAATGCAGTTTCAAGTGCTGACAAACGCCAAGCTTCTGGGCCAAACACTCTTGCTACTTGTAAATAAGTAAGGAATGATGGAGCAGCAACTAATATCATAAATATAAAACCAAATAATAAAATTTTAAAAATCAATGGATGATTAAAAGCATACTTAATCCCCTTTTTAATATCATCAAAATAGTTTATAGCTTCATTATTTTCTTCTGCTTTATGCTTAGGTAATTTCACATGATAAACCAATATTATAACTGCTGCTATTGCAGTAACAACATCAATCATAAATATATATTCAATCGGTGTAGTTGCAAGTAATAAGCCTGCTAAAAGCGGCATTATTATCATAGATGCAGACTGAATACCTTGCGAGATTCCTTGTACTTTTATCAATTTATCTTGGGGAACAATTTGCGGATAAACAGCAGATACTGCAGGTTGATGAACAGATTGACCAACACTCCTAATAACTGTTCCAGCAAAAAGAATCCATAAATTTCTAATATTAAAAACAAATAAAATAGCAATTAATAATGTAATAGCAGCAATTAATAAATCAGCTGTAATCATTAATTTTTTTCGATTTAACCTATCTGCCCATACTCCAGCAAATGGAGCTACTAGCAAAGCAGGCACAAAATTACAAAGAACCATTATAGTCATCATAATACCTGATTGCGTACTTAATGTAACATACCATAAGATTGTATACATTATTAACATTGACCCAAGTAAAGAGACCGTTTGACTAATCATAAATGTAGTAACTGTTTTCTTCCAATTTTCCATAATAACCTCTAGAAATTTTTTTCTTATAATATCATGATTTATCTAAAAATATAATAAATTTGATAATATTTTTCATCCATTTCTTAAAAATATAATTATATTATTCCGTTTTCCTAAGATTAGAATACATAATAATCATTTAGGCAATAATAAATCAAAAGGAGTAATATTAAATGAGTGAAAATATAGAACTTTTAAATTTTATTTACCAAAATTCACAAATGGGTGTTGTTACAATTAAACAACTTATGGAGATTGTACAAGAAGATAGTTTTTTAAACTGCATCCAATCACAATACAACGAGTATGAAGAAATAAATAAAGCTGCTCTAAAATTATTAAATGAAAATGGTTATGATGAAAAAGGTATAAGTGCTTTCGAGAAAATAAAAACATATTTAATGATTAACATCCAAACTATAACAAATAAAACTAGCTCTCATATAGCAGAAATGCTCATTATTGGTAGTAATATGGGAATCATTAATGCAATAAAAAATCTAAAAAAATACACTAAGGCAGATCAAGAAATCCAGTACCTAATGCAAAGATTACTAAAATTTGAAGAAAACAATGTACAAGAATTAAAGAATTATCTCTAAAGCAAAACAAAAACTCTATTTTTTAATAGAGTCAGGTTGTTGACAAAGTCAGCAGCCTTTTTTGTTTCTATCATGGAATTATATTAACTATTGACTTTTTATAACATTTATAGTATAATTTAACTATATAATATTGTTTTGTGAGGTTTCTTA
>JBAYTA010000006.1:0-35385 GCA_041675865.1 Bacilli bacterium
AATAACTCTAACCTACCTGTTAGCATAACTATTGATAAGATTATTTTAGAAAAATTAGAAAAAATTGAATAATTACCTAGTGGACCTACCATGCTTAATCCTGGTCCAATATTACTTATACTTGAGAGGGAAGCTGTGAAATTTGTTACTATATCATGTCCGTCTATGGAAATCAATAGAGCAGCTATTACCAAGATAAATAAATATGCTGATAAATATGCAAACACTCCTTTTGAGGTTGACTCTTCAATCTTTTTTTCTTCAAATGTAATAATACTAATATGATTAGGGTTTATCGTATGTTTTATTTCTTTAATTATTGTTTTAAAATATATCATTATTCTTGAAACTTTAATACCACCTGCAGTAGATCCAGCAGATCCTCCAATTACCATTAATATAATCAAAATCCATTTAGAGAAATTCGACCAGGTATTAAAGTCTACACTTGAAAACCCAGTAGTGGTCATAATTGATGCTGATTGAAAATATGAGAATCTAAGAGCAGAAGTGAAATTAGTATAGATACTTAAAGTGTTTAATGCGATAAGAATTGTTGCACCAAATAAAATTAACAAATAATATCTTAATTCTTCACTCTTTAATGCTTGTTTTATATTACCGATTATTATTAGATAAAATATATTAAAGTTAATTCCAAAAATAGTAATAAATATAGCTATTACAATTTCTACATAAGCACTACTATAATAAGCGATTGAGGTATTGTGGATTGCAAACCCTCCTGTTCCTGCAGAAGATAGAGCATAATTTAAACTATCAAAAAATGGAATTTTTAAGGATAATAATATAAGTAAAAGAAGAGTTAAACCAATATATATCAGATAAAGTATTCTTGCACTAAGAGTAATTTTGGATGTTAATTTACCAACTTTCATTCCTGTTGATTCTGCTTTTAATAAATAAATTGACCTAGAATTTGTTTGAGGAATAATTGCAATTATAAATACAAGAATTCCCATTCCACCTACCCAGTTTGTTAGGGAGCGCCAAAGTTGTATACTTTTTGGAACAATTTCTATATCTGTAATAACAGTAGACCCAGTTGTTGTGAATCCTGATGCAGCTTCAAAAAATGCATCAAAGAAGTTGGGTAATGTATTACTTAAGATAAAGGGAAGTGCACCAAATATAGAAAAAATTATCCATGAAATCCCTACGGTTGCAAATCCATCTTTCGCATAAAACTTTGTTTCTTTTGGTTTTAGAAAAGATAATCCTCGTGATACTAGAAGTAAAATAGCTATTGGAATTAGAAATGAGTAGGAAATTTTCTCTTTGTAAAAGAGACTAAAAATTAATGGAAATACTAGTAATGCCGCTTCAACTTGTAATAGTTTTCCAATCGTTTTAAAAACTAATTTATAATTCATTGAATAATCATCTCAAAATCATTTATGTTTTGATTAGTAGTTACTATTATAACTCTATCTTGCGGCATTATTAAATCATCACCAGTTGGAATAATAATCTTTGTTCCCCTAATTATTACTGCAATTAAGAGATCATCTTTTAAATTCAAGTCTTTTAGTTGTATATTAGTAATTGGACCATCTTGTGTAATAAGAAACTCTAAGGCTTCAACTTGATTATTTATTAATTTGTAAAGAGTTTCAACACGTGATTGATATGCATTTTGAAGAGAACGAATATATCTTAAGATATTATTAGCTGTTATTATTTTTGGTGATATTATCGAAGATAAGTTTAAATTTGATAATATATCATAGTAAGAAATTTTATTAATTTTCGTAATTACTTTTGATACATTTTGATGTTTCGCATATAAACTTAAAATAATATTTTCTTCATCTAGTCCTGTTAGAGTAATAAAAGCGTCTGTTTCATTAATTCCTTCTTCAAGTAATAATTCTCTATCACTTGCATCTCCTTCAATGATACTAGCATTAGGAAGTAATTGTTTTAATTCATAACAACGATCTCTATCAATTTCTATAATCTTAACTTTACAGTTTGAGTCTATTAGTTGTTTCGCAAGATAGTAAGAAATTACTCCTCCACCTATTATTGTAATTTTCTTGGCTCTGTTTTTAAATATACCTAATTCTTTAAATAGATTTAAGATTTCTCCTTTTGAACCAGTTACATAAACAATGTCCTCTGCTTGAAGTACAAATCTACCTTTTGGAATAATTGCAATACCATCACGCTCAACTGCACAAACTAAAAATTTTGTTTTAAGTTTATTTCTTATTTCTCTAAGACTATGGTTAATTATTAGAGAATCTTCTTTTAATTTAATTCCAACTAACTCTACTCTATTATTTGCGAATGTTTCAATGTTTTCTGCAGAAGGAAGTCTTAAGATTCTTGATATCTCATTTGCTGATTCGTATTCTGGATTAATTACCATATCTAAATTTAATTCTTCATTAAAGAATTTTGTTTGGTTGGAGTATTCTGGATTTCTAACTCTTGCTATTGTATATTTAATCCCGCATCTTTTTCCGAATAAACATGCGAGAATATTAACTTCATCTAGTTCAGTAGTCGCAATTATTACATCTGCTTTTCTTGCTCCTGCTTCAATTAAGATATCATGATTAGCACCACTACCTACTATGCCACTTACATCATATTTATTTAGTATATCTTCATCAACACTTTGGTTGGAATCTATTATTACTATTTCATGACCTTCTTTTTCAAGAAAATCACACAGGGTACTACCGACTTTTCCCGCACCTACAATTAATATTCTCATTATTTTGCTCCTTAATTTGATATAGATATTTTATACCTAAATTCAAAAATTATCAAGGAGTTTAATCAATATATAAATATCTATTATTATAAAAAACTAAAGGAAAAGATAAAAAACATTTGATAATCAAGTAGATTATACCTTTAAAATATATATTAAATATGGTATAATTAATAAGATGAAAAGTGAAGATATTAATATAAAAATTAAAAATGTAGATATAAAAAATAGAATAGTTTTAGCTCCCCTTGCAGGCTATACTAATATGAGTTATCGTAAAATTATGAAAGAAGCAGGTGCGGGGTTAGTCTATTCAGAAATGATTTCAGCTCGTGGTTTAGTCTATGAAAATGATAAGACATTTGAATTAACTAAAACTGCAAAGGATGAACACCCAATAAGTATGCAAATATTTGGTGGAGACATTGATTCCCTTGTTAAGGCTGCGATAATTATAGATAAAGAAACCGATGCAGATATAATTGATATTAATATGGGATGTCCTGTCAGAAAAGTATTAAAAGCTAATGCTGGTAGTTACTTATTAAGAGATTCTGAGTATATTGGAAAGATGGTTAGAAGTGTTGTAGAAAATGTTAGTAAACCTGTTAGTGTTAAAATTAGAGCAGGATGGGATCATTCCTCTATTAATGCAACCTTGGTTGCTAAGGCTATTGAAAAAGCTGGTGCCTCTTTAATTGCAGTTCACGGAAGAACTAAATCTGATTTATATACTGGGAAAGTAAACTTAGATTATATTAAACAAGTAAAGGATAGTGTTAGTATTCCAGTTATCGGTAATGGTGATATAAAAAGTATTGAAGATGCAGTAAATATGTTTGAATACACTGGCGTTGATATGGTTATGGTTGGAAGAGGTAGTTTTGGAAATCCTTGGTTAATTAGGGACTTGGTTGATTACTTTAATGGTGAACCGCTAAAAGAAAAGCCGACTGATTTAGAAAAGATTTTGATGTGTGAAAAACATTTTAAATATTTATTAGAAGAAAAGGTAGAAAAAGTTGCTGTCTTGGAAATGAGATCTTTAGCTAGTTGGTATTTTAAAGGAATTAATAATATAAAACAATATAAACAAAAATTAATTAATTTTGAAAGAAAGGAAGAAATCTTTAATTTGTTTTCTGAAATTAAAGAAGAAATTTTAAAATGAGAACTAAATCAATGAGTGTAGTAGGAGAAACATTATATGTTGGGAAACATAGTTTAGTTGACCTGGCGAATACATATAAAACACCATTATATGTTTATGATGAAAAAGGGATTGAAGATAAGATTAATACTTTTAGTACATTCTTTAAATCAGATTTATTTAAATGTGAAGTCATTTATGCATCAAAAGCATTTATAGCACCATACCTATGTAAGCTTTTAGATCGAGCAGGATTTGGGATTGATGCTGTTAGCGCTGGTGATTTATATTTAATTAATAAAAGTAATTTTCCAATGGAGAGGGTAATACTTCATGGAAACAATAAAAGCATTGAAGAATTAAGTATGGGGATTGATTTAGGTTTAGAATATATTGTGGTCGATTCTTATACTGAGTTAGTTAAGCTAGAAAAAATAGCTAGTGAAAAACAAAAGACTGTTAATACTTTATTTAGAATTAATCCAGGAATTCATGCAGATACTCATGCTTATATAGAAACTAGTTTACTTTCTTCAAAATTTGGTGAGTCAATTCATGATGATGAAATACTAGCCAGAATTGTGAAAATATATAATGAGTCAAAATACTTAGTTTTAGATGGCTTTCATTCGCATATAGGTTCACAAATTAATAACCCAAGAAGCTTTGTTGCGGAAGTAAAAACAATGCTTAATTTTATTAAAAGATTTGAAAATAAATATAAACTTAAAATTAACACCTTAGATTTAGGTGGTGGTTTTGGGATTAAATATTTAGAAGATGATAAAGAAATAAACTTAGAATTGATTTTAAAAGAAATTGTGAAAGCTGCTGAAGCAGGGATTGAAAAAAATAAATTAAGTATTAAAAAATTGATGATTGAACCAGGTAGAGCTTTGGTAGGGGACAGTGGTTTCACATTATATAAATGTGGTGGCCTAAAATCGACTTTTGGTGGTAAAAAGTATTTGTTTATTGATGGTGGGATGAGTGATAATATTAGACCTGCCCTATATCAAGCAAAATATACAGTTGATGTCGCAAATAGAATAAAGCCTCCTTTAACTGAAGATGAAGAATATGATACTTTATTGAATTTTTATGATGTTGTTGGTAAGTGTTGTGAGTCTGGGGACATCATTAGTTTAAACACTAAAATAATTGAAGTGAAAAAGGATGATACAATTGTAGTTTATTCAACAGGGGCTTATACTTATTCTATGTCAATGAATTATAATGGTTTAACAAGAGGTGCTGTTATATTTGTAAATGATGATAAAGTAAGAGAAGTAATAAAAAGAGAATCATTAGATGATTTAGTTAAAACATGTAATTTTGAGGTGGAATAATGAAAATATTTGATACACATACTGATATACTTTATGACCTTTATATTAGTAAAACACGAGGTAAAGAAAATAGATTTAAAGATGTTCATGTTGCTCAGTTAAAAGACTCTGTGATTAAAGGTGGTCTTTGGACTGTTTATTCTCCAGATAAATTTGATTTAATTGAAGCGATAAAAATAGCGTTAGCTGAAATTGATATGTCCTTACTTCCTGGTTTTGAATTAATGTTGGGTTTAGAAGGGTTACTTAATTTAGAAAAAGTAGAAGACATGAGAGTTTTATATGATTTAGGTATAAGACACGCTATGCTAACTTGGAATGAAGAAAATAAATATGCAACAGGTGTTGCAGGTGATAAGGATCACGGGTTAAAAGAAGAAGGTAAGAAATTACTTGATCTAATGATGGAATTAGATATGATTATTGATGTTGCTCATTTAAACGAAAAGAGTTTTTATGATGTCTTAAATTATACTAATAAAAACATTATCTATTCTCATGGTAATGTAAAATCGATTTGTGATCATCGCCGTAATCTAACAACTGAGCAAATGCAAGCATTAAGGAAAGCTAATGGCTTATTTGGTTTAACTTTAGCTAAAAACTTTGTTTCTAAAAATGAAGAAAAACAAGACTTAGAACATTTCTTAAACCATGTAGATGAAGCTGTTAAAATAATGGACATTGACCATGTAATGTTTGGTTTTGATTTTATGGATTATTTATCAGATGATTTTCCAAATTCAAATATAGTTGATGTAGGAAGTGCTCCACTTGCTTATAGAATAATTGATGGCTTAGTTAAACGTGGATATAGTAATGAAGATATTAATAAAATCTGTTATACAAACTTTGTAAATAGATATTCTAGACATTTTATAAAATTAAGAGGTGCAAAATGATAAAGGATTTAGAGAAGTTAATTGAAGAAGCAATTGCAGATGGTGCCTTTCCTGGAGCTAATTATTATTTAGTTGCAGATAAGGATTATTATGGAAGTTTAGGGTTAAAAAGTCATATTGAAAAGACTACTAATAATCTAGATACAATTTATGATCTTGCAAGTGTCTCTAAGGTTGTAAGTACAGTAACTTGTATTATGCTTTTATTAGAACAAGGGAAACTACGCTTATATGACTCTGTAAGTAGTTATTTACCAAGATTTAGATTTAGAAATATAACTGTTTGGGATTTAGTAACTCATACTTCTGGCTTAAAAGCAGATGTAATAGCTGCAAGTAAAATAAGAAGTAAAGATGAACTTTTAAATCAGATCTATCAAGCTGATTTAGTTTATGAAACTAATAGTAAATTAATTTATTCAGATATTGGTTTTATGCTTTTAGGTTTCATTATTGAAAAAGTAAGTGGTATGAGTTTAGCAGAATTTGCAAAGAAAAATATATTTGAACCACTTGATATGGTTGATACAGCATATAATCCTGCTGATTTAGATAGGTGTGCACCAACTGAAATGCGTGATGATGAATTATATAAAGGTTATTTAAGAGGAAAAGTTCATGATGAAAAAGCATATATCTTAGATGGTATTGCTGGACATGCCGGTGTATTTTCTACAGTTAGGGATTTAAGTAATTTTATTAAAATGATTTTAAATGATGGAATCTATAATGGTAAGAGATTTTTATCAAAAGCAAGTATTGATAAATTGTTTACACCACAAGTTGAAGAGAAAAATGGTTTATCATTAAATAATGAAAAAAGATCAATTGGTTGGATAATAGGTGGATCTTATCCGTCTTGTGGTGATCTTGCAAGTTGTGAAACTATCCATCATACGGGTTATACTGGAACAAACATTTTTATTGATAGGAAAAACAAAATAGGATTTACAATGTTAGCAAATAGAGTTCATCCAACAAGAGACAATATTAAAATAATACCTTTTAGAGCGAAGTTAGGTAATTATATAATCAGCCATTTTGAAGGCTATAAAAAATAAGGAGAAAATAAAATGGAAATTAAGAAATTTGAAACCTCAATGTTAGACGAAGTGATTAATTTATGGAATACTTCAGTTGTTCCTTATGCAATTTTTTCGCCTTTTTCAAAAGAATCTTTTAGTGCAAAGTTTTTCCAAAACCCACACTATAAAGAAGATGGAATGCTTGTTGCTGTTGTTGATGGAAAAGTAGTTGGTTTTGGTAATGCTACTTTTAATAATGGTGATAAAGAACCAAGTGCTACACCTGGTTATATTACATGTGTTGCTGTTGCTAAGGATTATTGGCGTAGAGGTATTGGAACGAAAATTCTACTTGCTTTAGAAGTTTATTTAAAGAGTGTTGGAAAAACTGTGATTAGAAATTTATTCTTTAATCCAATTAATTTAGAATGGCATGTTCCAGGATGGGATAAACATGAACATCCAGGTGCTCCTGCAGTTCCAGTTAATACACCATATTATTTCTTATTAATGAATAATGGCTATAATGTAAATGGACAACAAGATGCATATCACCTAGATTTATCTAAGTATGAATTACCTGATAAGGTTGTTGAAAACTTAAAGAAAAATGGCGAAGAAGGTTATACTATAACTTTCTATGATTCAAAATTACATTATGGATTTGATGAATTATTTGATGCTTTAAAAAATGAAGGTTGGAGAAGTGTTGTGAAACACAATCTAAGTAAAGAAAAACCAGATCCGATGTTGATTGTTCAAAAAGACGGTGAAATTTTAGGTTGGACTGGACCAGTATTTACTCAAGAAAGTGGAAGAGGATATCTTGGTGGAATTGGTGTTCATCCAAAAACACAAGGCCGTGGTTTGGGTAAGAGCCTATTTTGTATGTTATGTCATAAATCAAAAGAAAATAATGCGAAATTCATGACATTATTTACAGGTAGTGAAAACCCTGCTAGAAATATTTATTTATATGCTGGAATGAGATTAGTTCAATCATTTGCAGTTTTAAGAAAAGAATTAAAATAAAATGAAACTCAAGAAATTAAAAGCAGGAGATACGGTTGGTATTGTATGTCCTGCTGGTAGTATTTCTTTAGATAGTAAGAGGATTAAACTCTTAGAGGAAAGATTAACTGGTTTTGGCTTAAAGTATAAATATGGGATAACTATAGGCAAGAAAGTGGCTTATTTAGGTGGTAGTGATGAAGAGCGAGCAAGCGATTTAATGGCCATGTTTAAAGATAGTGAAGTTAAAATAATTCTTGCAATGCTTGGTGGCTATGGTTGTAGCAGAATTGTTGATAGACTTGATTATGATGTTATTAAAGCTAACCCTAAATTATTAATCGGCTTTTCTGATATAACAGTTCTGCTTAATTCGATTAATAAATTAACTGATATCCCTACATTGCACGGACCTGTTGGAATATATTTGGGGAAGGAAGAATTCGATCAAGAATCAATAAATGATTTTTATGAAGTTCTATTTTCTAAACAATTAAATAGAGTCTTAAAAAACCCTAAAGATGACTCTATAACCTTAACTAATGGGGTTGCAAGAGGGAAATTAGTTGGTGGAAATCTAAGTCTAATTAATAACTTAATAGGTACACCTTATGAAATTGACTTTAGTGACAAAATAGTTTTTATTGAAGAAGTTGATGAAAAACCATATGCAATAGATAGATATTTATCTAGCTTAAGACTATCTAAATCTTTAGAAAAAGCGAAAGGCTTTGTCTTTGGTTACTTTACTAATTGTGAAAGTAGCGATGTAGATTCTTGGGGTTATCTTGATTTAATAGAGCAATATTTTGGTGATTTAAATAAACCGATTATCTATAATTTTGCTTCTGGACATGATTTACCATTTATAAGTTTGCCTATTGGTTTAGAGGTTGAACTTGATGCTGGGAAGAAAACAATAACAATTTTGGAGGAAATGTATGAAACCGATTAAGAGATTTTTGAGTGAAGGAAATATTACTTATTTCCAGTCTGAAAAGGAAGTCATGGTAGGTGACTATGTAGAAAAAGATGAGGAGTTACGCGGGGTTTGGTTCTCGACAGTAGGAAATATTGACTTACCAAAAATTGAAGATGTGGATAGTTATAAGGCATATTTACATGGTGTAATTAAGAAAGTTAAGGAATATAATTTTAATACGGTTGTATTTCAAGTGCGTCCAGCTAATGATGCACTATATGAATCTGACTTAGCTCCGTGGAGTAGATTTATAACTGGAGAAGAAGGAAAATATCCGGGATTTGATGTTTTTGAGTTTTTCATTGAAGAAGCAAAAAAAGAAAACATAACTGTTCATGCTTGGTTAAATCCTTATAGAGTATCTACACAAAAGTTTACTGATTTAAGTATGACTAAAGATGAATATATTAATAGCTTAGATCCGAAAAACTTTGCAAGACGCCGTCCTGACTTAGTAATAGAAACAGTTTTAGATAAACTTATCTTAGATCCTGCAAGTAGCGAAGTCCAAGACTTTGTTGCGGAAGTTGCATATGAAATAGCCCTTAAATATGATGTGAAAGCAATCCATATGGATGATTATTTCTATCCATATGAAGCTATTAGAGATCCCAATGAAGAAGAGAAGTTTAAAAATTCTGGTTTTAGTAAATTAAGTGATTTTAGAAGAAATAATGTAGATAACTTAATTAAGAAAATGAATGATAAATTAAAAGAACTTCCAAGAAAAGTTGAGTTTGGAATTTCACCATTTGGAATTTATCGTACTAATTCTAAATACTTTACAGAAAAAAGTGAATCATCTTGGGAATTTGGTTCAAACAATCATCATTCATGTTATAACTGCTATACTGGCTTATTTGCAGATGTATACTTATGGATGAAGGAAGGCTGGATTGATTATATAGTTCCTCAAAACTATTTCGAGCTTGATTATTGGAAGACTGCAGCGGATGGTACAGTATTTGAACTTGTGAAATACGCTGACTTGGCTGAGTTTTGGGCAAGAGTTTCTAAAGAAACAAATGTGAAATTATATATGGGCCAAGGATTATATCGTTATTCTACAGAAGGTAACTGGAGTAATAGTGAAGAAATTATAAATCAACTAAAAGTAAACCAAAATTATGATAATGTTCTTGGAGTTGTTTTCTTTACTTACCGTGATTTAGTTAAGTCAGAACCTGCTTCATTAGTTGAAGCAAGAGAAAAACTTAAAAAATTGTGGACGAAACCAGCTAAAGAAATTTAAATTATAAAAAGATAGCCTTTCTTTGTCAAGGGAAGGCTTTTTATTATTGGAAATAGGGGAAATAAATATAAATAACACCTTGAAAAAGGTGCCCATTTGTTGTATAATAATAAGAAAGATAAAATGGTGAAGAATGTAAATTCATCATCTAAGAAAAAGATTAGGAGAAATGATATGTATAGACTTTTCCCGAATGTGAAACAACAAATACTCAAGGATGGGTTTTTTGTTTTTGAGGAAGAAAATGTTGTTTTTTTTCAAGAAGATTTAGTAAACGTTTTTAATTTTTTAAAGAAAACGCTAAAGATTAAAAATGGAAGTGCAGAAACTGCACAGTTAAAGTTTATTAAAGACGAAAGTTTAGGAGTAGAAGCTTATAAAATAAATGTAGACGAAAGTGGTGTCACTATTTTCTACAGTCAAGAAAATGGTGCTTTTTATGGCGCTGTGACACTGAAACAAATTTTACTCCAAGCTGGTGGTAGAATTAGGTATTTAGATTTATCTGATGAACCTGATTTAAAAATTAGGGGATTTATGATGGATATAAGTAGGGATAAGGTACCAACGGTTGAAACTGTAAAACATATAATTGATTTAATGAGTGATGTGAAAATGAATCACTTGGAATTATATGTAGAAGGATTTAGTTTTGGTTATCCTTCATTCTCTAGATATTTAGAAGATAATAATTTTATCTCGGTAGAAGAATATCAAGAGATTGAAAAATATGCTGCTGTACATATGGTCGATTTAGTTCCAAATCAAAATGGATTTGGTCATATGGCTAAGTGGTTAGAAAAAGATGAGTTTAAAGATTTAGCTGAAGTTCCTGAGGGAATCTTTTTGTGGGGAAGGCAAAGAAAAGCTTCCACTTTAAATCCTCTTGATCCAAAATCTTTAGAATTAGTAAAGCAACTTTATAAAGATATGTTACCGATAAGTAACTCTAAATACTTCAATATGAACTTTGATGAGCCTTTTGAATTAGGAAAAGGAAAGTCTAAAGAAGCTGTTGAAAAAGATGGTCTTGGTAATGTATATATTGATTTTGCTCTAAAAGCAATTGAGGAAATCAAAAAATACAATAAAACACCAATGATTTGGGGTGATGTATTAATTCATCATCCTGAAGTATTGCATAGATTACCAAAAGATATGTTATTTATTGATTGGGGATATGATGCGAATTATCCATTCAACAGACATTTAAAACAATTAAGTGATTTGAAGATTAAATTCTTAGCTGCTCCTGCAACAACTAGTTGGTGTAGTTTCCTAGGAAGAACAAATGATTGGTGGGAAAATATACAAAATGCATGTGTTTATACGCGTGTTCATGGGGGAGAGGGAGTTATAGTTACGGATTGGGGAGATTTTGGCCATTTACAATTTCTACCAATTAGTTATGCTCCTTTAATTTTTTCTGGATTAATGAGTTGGCGAGTTAGAGAAGGAACATTCTTTAGCTTACATGAATATTTAAATAAATATATATTCAAAGATTCTAAGAAAATTATGGCTGATGTAGTGTTTGAACTTGGTAACTATTATCGTTATTACAATGATTATAGAAGTAATGGTACAGTAGCTTTCCATACATTTATGTGGGCAACACATGCTGTTAATGAAAGTGATCCTTACAACTATTATCACGAAAGAACAAAGCATAGTATTTTAAGTAAAGAAAAATATGAGTTGATGATGAGGTTCTTAGATGAAAGAATATATGAACTTGATCTTACTGATATGAAAATTAATGAAGGACAATTAATAAAAGATGAATTAAAACAATCTGCATTTTTAGTTAAATTGATTGATAAATTAAATCATTCATTTAATAGTGAATTAACTAAAGACCAAAGGATTGCTTTATTAGAAGAAATAATAAATTCAAAAGATAAATTAATTAGCGAACAAAAGAGATTATGGCTAGCACGTAATAAGTATAGTGATCTTGATGTTAGCCTTGCTTATCTTGAAAGATTTATTTTATTTGCAGAGAAAACAATAAATTATATTAAAGAGGTGCAATAGATGAAGCGTAAAATAAATATTAACGCTAAGATGATAAAAAGAGGCGTATTATTATTAATCGTTTTTGCATTAGCTGGATTTATAATTGCGGGAATTATTAGTAGTTTTGGTAGTGACCAAGTATTATCTAATAGTAAAACTCCAGTGGAGTATATTCCTAGAGGTAGTTATGAAGATTTCTTGAAAATTAGATCAGGAAAACCTGCGGATGCTCTAGATGATTATGAACTAAACTTTTCTGAGTTAACACTTCCACAGTTAGAAGAGGATATTATTATTAGAGGTGTTGATGCTCAAATTAGTCCTAACTCAGATGGATTTAATCCAGTGTTTGGACAATATGGTAAAGAAGGAAATGAAGTTGATGTTTTAGAAACATCAGATTATGGATTTGCAACATGGACATTTAATGTTCCTACTACTGGTTTATATAATGTTTATATTGATTACTTCCCAATTAAACAAGGTGGAGCAGATATTGAAAGAAGAGTTATTGTTAATCAACCAATTGATGATACTCAAACAACTCCACATGAAGTTCAATATGATGATTTAAACAATGTTAAGTTCCCACGTTATTGGACTGATAAAGATGATATCGTTCAAGATCAAATGGGAAATGATATGAAACCATCTCAAGTAGAAATTTTAGATGAACAAAGAAGAGCATTCATCCGTGATGAATCTGGTTATGTTTTAAATCCTTATCTAATTTATTTTACTGCTGGTGAAAATACACTTACTTTAGAATCAATTCGTGAATCAATGGCAATTGTTTCTATTGGTATTACATCTTTCAAAGAAGAATTAACTTATGCTGAGTATTACGAATTACATAAAGATAAAGGTGTTAAAGAATTAGCTGCACCTATTAAATTAGAAGGCCAATTATCTAGCGAAAGAACATCACCAACTCTATATGCAATTAGTGATAGAACAGATCCGAACAACTATCCAGTTGACCCAGTTAGAATTAAACTTAATGCTATTGGGGGAACTAAATGGACTACTCCAGGAGATGCTATTACTTGGAATATAGATATGGAAGGTTATGAAAGCGGACTATATAAAATTGCTTTAAGAGCAAAACAAGATTCCGCTAGAGGAATGTTCTCAACTAGAAGAATTTATATTAATGGCGAGATCCCATTCTCAGAAGCTAATGCTGCTACATTCAATCATAGTACTGATTATAGAATGGTATCATTAGGTAATGAAGAAGAAGAGTTCTTATTCTATCTAGAAGGTGGAGTAACTAATACGATTACTTTAGAATCTACTTTAGGTGAATATGCATCACCAATTAGTAGAGTTCAAGAATCAATAGATTTATTGAATGAATTATATTTACGAATTATCGCAATTACAACAGTTAGCCCGGATCCATACCAAGATTATTATTTGTATGGACCTAATGCAAGAGTTCATGGAACAATTGAAACTTTTGAAGCTGCAAGAGCAATCTTAATTGATGTAAGAGATGAAGTAATTTCAATCTCGGGCGATAAGAGTGATAAAGAAGCAGTTCTTGATAAAATGATTCTTCAATTAACACAAATGATTGATAAACCAAGAACAATTACCGAAAGACTAAAAGACTTCGCAAATAATATTTCAGCACTTGGAAATTGGATTAGTGAAGTAAGAAGTCAACCATTACAAATTGAATCTATTTATATTTATTCAGATGTAGATCAATTACCAAAAGCTAATGCGAATTTCTTCGCAAGCACTTGGTTTGGAATAAGAGGATTCTTTAGATCATTCTTCTTTGACTATGAATCAATTGGTGTATTACAAGTTGAAGATGCAGAAAGAGAAGTAGAAGTTTGGTTCTTAACTAGTTTAGCTGCTGGTCGTGAACAAGCTAATGCTATTAGTACATTAATATCAAATAGTTTTGCGACATTCTTAGCTGAAGATGGCAGACCAACAACAAATATTAAATTAAAAGTAGTTGCACCGCATGTACTACTACCATCTACATTAGCTGGTACTGGACCTGATGTTGCAATCAATGTTGATAATGGATTACCAGTTAACTATGCTATGCGTAATGCTATTATGGATATTTCTGTATTTGATGAATTCTATGAAGTTACAGGAATCTGTTCACCAACTAATGCTAGTAAAGGCTTATGTGAGTCTGGTATTGATTATAACGAAGGTAGATTAAATGATCCAAATAATCAATATCTATTCTTTGAAAGTGCAATGGTACCTTATGAATTTGATGGTGGATATTATGCACTTCCAAATACACAAAGCTTCCTTGTAATGTTCTATCGTACAGATATATTTGAAGATAGAAACTGGGAAGTACCAGAAACTTGGAATCAAGTAACTAGTTTAGTTAGAGAATTATCTATTTCTAACTTACAGTTCTATTTACCAATCTCTGTATCTGGTGCATCAAGTGTTGTTAACCCAATATTTGCGACTATGTTATATCAAAGAAATGGAACATTCTATAAGAATGACAATAAAGAGTCTAACTTTGATTCTGAAGAAGCAATGATTGCTTTTGAACAATGGACTAAATATTATACAGACTATTCATTCCCACTAGCTGCAAGTTTTGTTAACCGTTTCAAGACTGGTGAAACTCCAATTGGAATTGCATCATATGATATGTTTAACACAATTACAGTATTCGCACCAGAAATTGCTGGTAAATGGGCATTTGCGGAATTACCTGGAACTATGGATGAATTTGGAAACATTAATAATAATGGTTCTGCATTTGGTAGTGCAACAGTTATGATGAAAAATGCTGATGATCCAGTTGCTTCATGGGACTTCATGAGATGGTGGGTATCACAAGAAACTCAAACATTATATGCAACAGAACTTGAATCTATTTTAGGTGCTGCTGCTCGTCATAATACAGCAAATGTAATGGCGTTTAAAAACTTAGCTTGGACTAGACAAGAACAAAACGTTTTAATACCTCAATGGGAAAAGAGTGTTGGTGTTCCTGAAGTACCAGGTGGATATTACACTGGACGTAATATTGAAAATGCATTCCGTGAAGTTGTTAACAGTGATGCAAATCCGCGTGAAACACTTCAAGAATATATATTATTCATAAATGCTGAAATATCTAAGAAGAGATCCGAATTCGGATTAGAGAATTAGGGAGAAGTAAATATGGAACAAAATACAAATATAAAAAGCAAATTTTCTCTAAGGAAATACTTCGAAAAACAGGATCGCAAATTTGATCAATGGAGTAGAAAAAAACCTTGGCGTCGTAAATTTTATTTAAATAAATCGCTATATGCGATGATGACTCCATACCTTTTACTATTCTTAGCATTTACAATTGCACCAGTTGTAATGAGTTTCCTTTTAGGATTTACTTACTTTAATATGCTAGAATCCCCTAGATGGGTTGGCTGGGATAACTATTTAGATTTATTTTTAAATGACCCGATATTTATTACTGCTGTTAAAAACACATTAATAATTGCTGTTATAACAGGTCCGCTTGGTTATATTATAGCCTTCGTGTTTGCTTGGTTAATTAATGAGTTACCACAAAAATTAAGAGCGATAATAACCTTAGTATTCTATGCACCTTCACTTGCTGGTGGAGCTGTTGCGATTTGGGCCTTGATCTTTGCAAGTGACTATTATGGCTTTGCAAATGCATATTTAATCAATTGGGGATTAATTAGTGAACCGATTACATGGTTACAAGACGCTGCTTATATCTTACCAATTGTTATATTAGTTCAATTATGGATGAGTTTAGGTGTTAACTTCTTATCATTAATCGCTGGATTAAAAGGTATTGATAAAAATCAATACGAGGCAGCAGCAGTTGATGGTATTAAGAACCGTTGGCAAGAATTATGGTATATAACACTTCCAAATATGAAGAGTATCTTAATATTTGCGGCTGTTATTCAAATAAGTGGTGCACTTGGTGTTGGTGCTGTTACTACAGCTCTAGCAGGTTTCCCATCTGTTCAATATGCGGGGCATACAATTGTTAACCACTTACAAGACTACGGACATATCCGTTATGAAATGGGTTATGCTTCCGCAATCGCAACAATCCTGTTTGTATCAGGTATATTGCTTAAAAATATAATTAACAAATTAATTAGAAAGGTGGGATCATAGTGAATAGATCAAGAGAAGAAATGTTGAATGAAGAAACGACACAACATCTTGAAAAAACCAAGAAGCAAATTCGTAATGAGAAGAAGTCAAAAGCACTAGATTCTAGACCTTTTGCGGAAATATCAGCATTCAAAGTTTATCAAAAGTCAAAAAAACAAAAGAGACTTAATAGATCAAAAGCTGGGGATATATTCTTATTTATATTCCTAGCAGCTGCTGGTTTTATTAGTATTCTTCCTATGGTTTTAATTGTAAGTAATGCATTTAAACCATTAAATGAAATCTTTGAATACCCTCCGAGATTCCTTGTACAAAACCCTACATTAGATAACTTTAGAGATCTAGGGGTAGTGCTTGGTACATCTTTAGTACCATTCTCGAGATATTTCTTTAATACAATTCTAGTTACAGTTTTAGGAACTGTGGGACATTTATTTATAGCTTCAATGTGTGCTTATCCATTAGCAAAATATAAGCTTCCTGGAGCAACAATCATTATGGGATTAGTTACATACTCATTAATGTTCCCTGGATCAGTTCAAGCAATTCCACAATATATGGTTCTAAATCAGCTCGGGCTCTTAGATTCATATTGGGCTATTGTTTTACCTGTAATTGCATCATCATTAGGATTATACTTAATGAAGCAGTTTATGCAAGATGTTCCTATGGAGCTAATAGAATCTGCGAAAATTGATGGTGCTAGCGAATTTAAAATCTATCGTTCAATCATTATGCCACTAGTTAAACCTGCATCTTTAACTCTAATTATTTTAAACTTCCAAAGTTTATGGGCAGCAGATGGATCTACTTATATCTATCGTGAAGATTTCAAAATGTTATCTTATGCCCTTAACCAAATAGCTTCTGCTGGACCTGCACGTCAAGGTACTTTAGCAGCTGTTGGATTAATAATGGTTTTAGTGCCAGTAATTATGTTTATCATTTCTCAAAGTAGTATGTTAGATACAATGGCACATTCAGGTATGAAGTAGGTGTATAGAAGATGAGAAAATATTATAAATATTTTATATTAGCTATTATGGTGATGATTAGTGTAGCAACAATAAATGTTGATGCAGCAATTGGCTATACTTATTCACATGATGGTAGACCAATTTATTCATCTGTTGGTTTCTCAGTTACAAATGATGGTATTTATACAATTATTAGTGACTCTTGGGTTGATCCAGAAGGAAACAGATTACCAGTTCAATTATTTAAATCTCCAGAAGATTTATTTATCTATACTGAAGAAGATGAATTTGGAAACAAAAAAGACGTAATTTATGTAGTTGATAGTGCATCAAATAATTTATTTATATTTGATGAGAATATGAACTATCAAAAGAGAATAGATAAGTTTAGAATCAGACCAGAAAACTTTACAGAAGCAGAAATACTTCCAATCAAAACAAGTAAGATGGAATATGATACTGATGGTTCAGTAAGACTTGCAACATCTAGATCGTTTAGTGAATATCTAAGATTAGATAAAGCTGGAATGACAATTTCAGAATTCCTAGCTTATGAAGGTGAAGAAGAGTTTTACATTCAAGGTAATGGCTTAAGTGGTGTTTATCGTGCTGTACGTCCTGTTCGTGATGAAAGAGGATTTATAGTGAAAGGAGAATTCCAAGATGTTATTTATTTACCTGATAAAAACAATAACCAAATTATCATAATTGATGCGAAAACATATGAAGTTGTGCAAGTAGTTACAAGCCCAACTGATGCTAGTTTCTCTGGTAAAGTATTTAACCCGGTTAGAGTAGTTACTGATGGTCCTGGATTAATGTTTGTAATTTCTGAAGGTGTTTACGAAGGAATTATGCAAATGACTTATGATGGGAAATTCAGTAGTTATGTTGGTGTTAACTATGTAACTTTAACATTTTGGCAAATATTCCAAAGAAGATTTATGACTGACGAACAATTAAAAGGTCAGTTAGCAACTCTTAATACAATATTTACTAGTTTAACAATAGATAAAGAAGAATTCATTTATACTACATCACGTGCTATAAATGATACAGACGATTCTACAATGATAAAAAGAATAAATCCTGCAGGTAATGATGTTCTAACAAGAAATGGTTATGATGTTCCTAAAGGAGATTTAGTTTATATTCGTACAGGTCCTGATGCTTCAGTACGTGGGCCTTCAAGATTCTCAGCAATCGCTGTAAATGATTATGGTGTATATACTGTTGCTGATGCTAAGACTGGACGTTTATTTACATATGATGACGAAGGAAACTTATTATATATTTCTGCTGGAAAAGGTAATGAGTTAACAAATATCGATAATCCGGTTGCAATTCGTTATCAAGGAGAAAACATTTTAGTTCTAGATAAAGGGAAACAAGCTGTTTTAAAATTCCAACCAACAAAAATAGCGCAAGTTATTAATAAAGCAACTAAATACCATTATGAAGGTAACTTAGTTGAAGCAAGTAGAGAATGGAACAATGTTGTTGCATTAAATCCTAACTATGAATATGCATATGTAGGAATCGGGAAATCTCTTCTTAATGAGGAAAGATATGAAGAAGCAATGCAATATTTCCAAATCGGATATAATGTAAGATATTATTCACGTGCTTATAAATTATCTCGTGACCAAACAATTCAAAAATATTTTACCCCAATTATTTCTGTCGTACTAGTACTTGCTGTTGGGCTTTATGGATTAAAATTTTATAAGAATTATAAGTTTAAAAAAGCGAATCCCGATGGAGTAGGTGATGACTTTGAATGAAAATATGAAAATTGAAAATAAAGCACAAGTTTCGTTTTGGCAAAAATTTAAAAATGCTTTAAGCTATATTCGTGAACATTACCTTAAATTCCCTGGGTTTATCTTAGCGCATCCGATTAAAGGTTATGACTACTTTAAGAGAGAAAAACAAGGCAAAATGTCTGTAGCTATAGTATTTATAATTATACTTATTATAATTAGAGTTCTTAAATTCCAATATACAGGCTTCCCTGTTAGTCAAAATGATCCGGATGAATTAAACTTAATGAGAGAAATAGGGTTAGTATTATTCCCGATTGTTCTGTTTACAGTATCGAATTGGAGTATTACAACTTTATTTGATGGAAAAGGAAAAATGCGAGAAATCTTTATGATGCTCGGTTATGCAGTTTTCCCAATGATTTGGGCAGAAGCAATTGGCTTAGTGTTCTCAAATGTAATTACAGTAGAAGAAGTTGGATTTTATGGATTGATAATAGGTGCAGGAACATTCCTTACAGGATACCTAATATTCTTTGGACTTATATCAATTCATGAATATGGTGTTTTAAAGTGTTTGGGATCAATCGCTGGAACAGTTTTAGCAATCCTAGTTGTATTATTCGTACTACTATTAGCGTTTGACTTGTTCCAACAAGTATATAGTTTCGTATATACAATTTACCGAGAAATATCTTTGAGATATTTGTAGAAAGGAGAAAATATGAAGTTTTTAAAATTTAGATACATATTTACTCTTGCAATTGTTTTAGTTATAGGAATTACTTTAATGGTATATTTCCTCGGGGGCCTAAGCGCAACTGCATTGGGAGATTCCAATATGGAATTTTCATACGAAGGTTACTTAGACTATAGTGAATATGATGCTGACGGAAATCGTTACGTTGTTTATGAAACAGAATTAGAAATGGATAATGCTGTTAAGGATTTAGATCCTTCTACTTATGAAAAGAACTCAGCTAATAACATTTATATTGTAAAATACAAATTAAATAGTGCAAAAATTGTTGCACAAAATGAAAAATATACAATGTTTTTAGATGAAAAAACTACAATTGTTACTGTTGGTGTTAATGATTCTTACAAATTAGCTACACCATTAGATAAGACTAGTGAAGGATTCATTAATTATGATTTAGCACAATTTGAAGTTACATATGATAGTGCAGTTAAAACTGATAATACAGGTCCTGGAAGATCGAATTTATTACTAAGATATGTAGGTTCAAATGCGAAAGAAAGTTCTATTACATTTAATACTTTCGCAAACTCTGTTTCTTATGAAGACTTATTATTAGGTCAAAAACAAAGACATTATAAAATAAAGTTTGATATCGAAAATGGTATTGAAATACTTTATGAAATTGGTGACTTTACAGTATATGAAACATTCTTCCCTAAGAAGATTGATAGAAATCATTTCTTTGAATACTTTAGAGGAAATTTAGTATTTGTAGTTAACTCAACAAGTATCTTAAATAACAACACATTAGAGTATTCTAATCTTGCTTATACTTGGAGTAAAGAATGTGCTGATTATCTAGAATCAAATGAATTAGCAACAGTTACGCCTAACTATTCAGGAGCAACAGCTCTAGATGAAAATGGTGACTTAATTCCTACTAGATATGATTTAACAGATATTCTTGAAATTAAGCTTGATGAAGATGGTAATGAGGTTTTAGATCCTATTACTAAATTACCAAAGACAACAAATATTTTAAAATTAAAAGCTGGAGTTGATTTCAACCCTGTTGATGCAAATGTTGAAGGTGCATCACCATGTATCACAAACCCATTTGCAAACTCATTTACATTAGAAAGTTTATTCGTAAACTACTATATATTACAACAAAGAGATGAAAACGATCCAGACATTACTTATACAACTGGTTGGCGTTTTAATACTGAAAACCTATCTCCTACATTTACAAGAAGAGCAACTGGTGCTCTACAAAATACAAAAATGTATGAGTTTATGTATAAGATGAATACACAATTAGATCCTAACTACTTGTATGAAAATGCAACACAAGTTACGATCACTCAAGCAAACTATGCAAACTATGTGGATCAATATCCTGGAATTAATATTGGAGACAGATTAATAATTAAAACACCTGTTTCTTATTATGAAGATTTAAGTAGAGTATTCTATGGTTATCTAAATGAAGGTAAGTTCTATGAAGATACTGCATTTAAGGTTGAAGTTAATACTAGTTTATATGATGATTTTGTAGATAAGCGAAATTATAGATCATATGTTTTAGAAGATGGTGAATTTGTTCGTACTGATAAATCAATTCCTGTTGGCGGCTACCAAGCTAAGGATGAAAATGGTAACTTCTTATATAATGAAGATGGTACACCAGTACAAGATGTATATACAGTAGATTTAGCAAACGCCCAAAATGAACAATATGGAATTGAATCTGAGGCAACTCCTCCAATTTTCCAAATTGCAATGAGATTTGTACTTACTGATGAAGGTATGAAAACAACTATTCTTGATAATTCCGTTTTAGAAGGTTTAGGAAAAGATTATGTTGATGCTGAAGGTAAGAGAACAAAATATTCACATGATTTAAAAATTTCAAGATTTGAAGTATTACCATACTTCACAACAAATGCCGATAGCAATAGTAAGGGTCAAATAATTATCCCTGATGGTAGTGGTGCAATTATCAACTTTAACAGTCCAAAAGCTGCTTTAGGATATCCTGCTACTGAAAAGAGAATTTATGGTCCAGACAAAGCGTTCACATTTGATAGATCACAAGAAAATTCTTATAATGAAAAATTAATGTTCGGTATGTATGGTTTCTTAGACCAAACAAATAGAAAAGGTGTTCTTGCTATTGTTGATCAAGGAGCAAGTCAATCATCTATTTATGCAAACTTTAAGAGAAATACTCCGACATCTAGAAACTTTGCATACTTTACTGCAATAATGCGTGAAAGAGAAGAAGTTTATGTAGGGAGTTCTCGTACAGCATTTACAAAATGGTCCCAAGCGAGATCTACAACTGACTTTAGTTATATTTATCAATTCTTAGATGAATCTGAATTTGTTGATGAAAATAACAATATCGAATATGTAACTCTTGCAGGTAAGTATAGAGATTACTTAATCGATAAATACGATTTACAAGAGAAAAAAGATACTACTAAACATAATGTATTAGCGCTTAACTTCTTAGGTGCGTTTGAAAAACGTGAAGTATCATTCGGTATAGCTCATAATGTAGAATATTCATTAACTACATTTGATCAAGCTAGAAATATTATCGAAGAATTACAAGCTGAAGGAGTAAATGGATTCTCAGTTGCTTACACGGGATGGACTCGTGATGCTATGGAACCTAGAGCTACAAATAATGTTAAAGTATCAAAAGTATTAGGAGATGCAAAAGGTATTAGATCCTTTAAACAATTCCTAGAAGAAAATGAAATTAACTTATATCCAGAAGTTAGAATAACAAGTAATAAGGGTTATGATTACAGCTTTGGTAATATGAAATATACTGCTAAAGGTGTAGGTAGTACATATGCACAACATCGTGAATTTGACTTAGCTACTAGAAGAGCTAGTGATACAATCGAGCCTGTTACAATGCTATCGCCTGTTTATTATAATTCTTATGCTAATAGTTACCTTAAAGGTTATGAAAAGTTAGGCCTAACATCTGCTTATCTAAGTGACTTAGGGAATGTTACTGTTGGTGATTACTCAAGAACAAGAATTACTTATGCAGAAAGAGGGTTACAATATCAACAACAAGTGCTTGGTAATTTACAAGGAAGATTAGATTCAGTAATGATGTCAGCTCCTTATGATTATGCACTTAAATATGTTGATTTTGCAGTTGATGTTCCAGTACAATCGACTTTACTTGGGTACTATGATTATTCAATTCCATTCTATCAATTAGTAGTTAGTGGATTGTTTGATTATGCTGGCCCTGCAGTTAACTACGATAGTGAACATGATTCAAATTGGTTCTTATTAAAATCACTTGAAACAGGTTCTAACTTACAATTTATGCTTACTGCATCGGATCCTAAGATTTTATTAAAGACTGATTATACTATGTACTATGAAGCTTACTATGTAAATAGTAAAAATGATATTATTAGAATGAATACAATCCTAGATGATATTGGTATTCATGAATCTAGATTAGTTAGTCATAGAATTTTAAGAGATGATGTATTTGAAGTTAAATACAATAATGGATTAACTATAGTAATTAACTATACTGATACTTACTACAATGATTTCAATACAGGTTTAACTGTTAAACCTAATTGGTTTGTTGTAACGAAGGAGGCTATAAATGACTAAAATTAAAGAATTATTCGCTAAATTATGGTCTTCTTTAACAGCAGGCGTTAAGTTTGTTTTTAAGAAGTTAGTAGCTTTACTTGAAAAACTTGGTATTCTTAAGTTTTTCAAGAAAGTTGCTGATGGATTATTATATTATCCGCGTAAGGTAACTGCGGATTGGACTTATAGAAAAAGACAATCGGCTTGGGGATTTGCATTTACAATTGCACTAATCATCGGTTTAATTTACTTTTTCTTAATTCCCTTCTTTATTACATTAATATATAGTTTCTCAAGAGTTGAAAACTTAAGAACAAACACTTCTACATTAGAGCATATCGGTGTAGCTACTGAGTGGATTGGATTAGATAACTTTAGATATATCTTAAAAGAACACTCTACTTTCTCTACATCTTTATTCAATGCTTTTACTGGAACAATCTTTAATGTAATATTTATTTTAATTTTTAGTTTAATTATTGCGGTATTATTAAATTCTAAATTTAAAGGTCGTGCATTTGTTCGTGCTGTATTCTTTATGCCGGTTATATTTAACTCACAAGCGGTTGATGTAGCGATGGCTACAGGAGCACAACTTGCAAGTACGATGGAAGCATCACAAAACTCTATATTTACTCAAGGGTTTAATATGATGGACTTCTTATTAGAAGCTAATCTTCCTCAAACTGTTGCAACCTTCCTTGGTGGCATGACTTCCCAAATATATGATGTAATATCATATTCTGGTGTTCAAATATTAATTTTCTTAGCGGGTATTCAATCCGTACCAAAGCATCTATATGAGGCTGCAAAAATTGAGGGTGCAACTCAATATGAAATTTTCTGGAAGATTACTTTCCCGATGGTTTCACCTCTGATGCTTACCGCAGGTGTTTATACCGTTGTAGACTCCTTCTTACGAAGTGAATTATTAACTACAATAAATGTATTTTCAACTGCAGGTGTTCGTGATTTAGCTACAGGATTAGGAGTAGTATCGAATTATGGTATTCATGCATCGATGTCACTTCTATTTGCTCTATCGTCGATAATAATAATTGCATTAGTTCTATTTGGACTATCGAAGTTGGTGTTCTATTATGACGAATAATAAAATAACTATGAAACAAAAATTTAAAGATAATTATCAGAATTTTAAGAGTGATTGGAACAATCCTACAAAGAAACGTGTAAGGGCATCAAGAACTTTATTCTTTACAGGATCTGTTGTAAGAACATTGCTTTTAATTGGTTTAGTATTTGTTATACTTCTACCTATATTCCAAAAATTATCATTTGCATTCCGTCATCCTAATACTATTGCGGATCCACAAGTTGTTTGGATTCCGTCAGAATTTAGTATTTTAAATATTCAAATTGCAATGAAGTTACTTGATTTTGGTGTTACAGTTTGGAATACCATTCTTGTATCTGCTATTGTAATGGTACTACAAGTTGTCTCTGCTGGATTAGTTGGTTATGCTTTTGCAAGACTTAAATTTAAAGGTAGTGAAATCTTGTTCATCGTTACATTATTCACATTAGTTATACCTAATGAAACTCTTCATGTTGCTAGAACATTGTTCTTTAGTAATACAGGGTTCTTTGGGATTAAATTAATTGGTAATGCTCTTGCGATATTTATAATGTCTGCATTTGGTATGGGTATTAGGTCGGCAATATTTATCTATCTATTTAGGCAATTCTTTAGAGGATTACCGCCTGAATTAGAAGAAAGTGCACAAGTGGATGGTGCTGGAGTATTTAGGACATTCTGGAGTGTAATGCTACCAAATGCCAGAGGTGCTATAGTTACTGTATCCTTATTCTCATTTGTATGGCAATGGAATGATTATTACTTCTCTAATTTATTCGCTTATTCAGAAGGTGGATTCTCAGTTTTATCTACAAGATTAGCTGGGGGAACAGAAAGGTTATTTACGATTATTTCCGGTTGGTCTACAAGTGGCTTGGAATATTTCCAAGAGTTAACAGACGAATCTATTCGTCAAAATACTCTATTCCATGGACTTATTTCGAATACTGCTGCACTTCTAATGATGCTGCCTGTTTTAATTGGATACTTATTCTTCCAAAAATTATTTGTTGAAAGTATTGAAAGAACAGGTATAGTTGGATAATAAAATAAGGCGCTACGTATGTTGCGCCTTAATTTCTTGAGGTATTATATGGATATAAATAAATTAAGTTTAAAAGAAAAAATTGGTCAAATGTTGATGTTTGCTTTTCGTGGTACAACATATAATGAGCAATTAGATACATTTATCAATGAATTAAATCTTGGTGGAGTTATCGCTTTTGCTAGAAATATAAAAAATGTAGATCAGATTTCCACATTAAATAAAACAATTCAAAGCAAAACAAAACTACCTATGTTTATCGGCCTTGATCAAGAAGGAGGTCCAGTCTTGAGAGTTATGAGCGGAATCACTCCATTGCCTGGGGCTATGGCTCTTGCTAGCAGTGCTTCGTCAAAAATTTTTGAGATAACTAAAGCAGTTGGTGAGGATCTTAAACATCTTGGTTTTAATATAAATTTTGCACCGGTTGGGGATATAAATAATAACCCGAAAAACCCTGTAATTAATTCTAGAAGTTATTCAGATGAAGCAGAAGTGGTTGCAAAACATAGTCAAGCTGCATTCAGTGGTTTTCAAGCAGGAGGAATACTTCCTACTATGAAACATTTTCCGGGGCATGGTAATACTAGTGTTGATTCTCATATTGGACTACCAGTTGTTGAATCTAGTTTAGAAGATATTATGAACTGTGAAATTATTCCTTTTCAAAATGCTATTAATAATGGTATTGATGGGATTATGATGTCTCACATTCTTTATAAAGAGTTAGATGATGTTTATCCTTCGAGTCTTTCTAAGAAAATTATTAATGATTTTCTAATTGAAAAACTAGGGTTTGAAGGACTTATTGTAACTGATAGTTTAACTATGGGTGCTATTTATAATAAATTTACAATCGAAGAAATTGTGTATAACGGTATTAATGCCGGAAATGACATATTGATTTTTTGTGGTAGAGCAGATATTTCTGAACAAAGATTTATTTATAATACTTTCTTAAACT
This sequence comes from Bacilli bacterium, assembly GCA_041675865.1. GTDB lineage: Bacteria > Bacillota_I > Bacilli_A > ML615J-28 > CAG-698 > DUVT01. The sequence continues at coordinate 26,779 of JBAYTA010000006.1, forward strand.
TGGTTGAAAACGGAAGAATTGGAATCGATAGAATTAATAGGTCTGTAGAGAAGATTCTAAATTATAAGAAAAAATATGCAACTAATAAAATTGATTTAGGAAAAATTGGCTTGAGAAAAAACAATGAAATTGCTAGTTATTTACAAGATAGGAGTATAACTTTAGTAAGAGATAATCAACAATTACCTCTTACACCTGAAGATAAAGTCTTACTTTTGTTTCCTAAAATTAATGTATTTAGTTTAGTAGATAATGAAAATCAAGAATATGAAACATTAAATAAGTTCTTAGGTGTAAAAGAAATTATTTATGATAAAGAAAAACTTAATTTCTCACTTATAGAAGATATTCAAGAAAACTATGATAAAATAATTTTGGCAACTTACAATGTGACTGATAACGATTATCAAGTTGAATTATTTAATTTATTAAATAAAGATAAAGTTACTGTAGTGAGTTTAAGAAGTCCATATGATGTTTTAAAATTAGAAGGGTGTAAATCTTATATTTGTATATATGAGGCTACAAGAGAAGCTTTGTTTTCTTTGAGTAAAGTGTTAAAAGGAGAAAATGAAGCTAAAGGAAAGCTTTCAATAAAATTGTGAGGTGAAGCAAATGAAAGTAATTAAAGTTAAAAATTATGAAGAATTAAGCCAAAAGGCAAGTGAAATAATTGCTGGTTTAATGAAAGAAAAAAATGGTGCTGTTTTAGGACTGGCAACAGGAAGTACTCCAATAGGTACATATAAGAATTTAATCAAGATGTATCAAAATAAAGAGATATCATTTAAGAATATTAAATCTTATAATTTGGATGAATACTGTGAACTTCCTAGAGAGCATAGTGAAAGTTATTATACATTTATGCATAAAAACTTATTTGATCATGTAGATATGCAAGAGGAAAATATTAATATGCCTTCTTCTGTAGGTGCAGATTTAGAAGTTCTTGCGAAAGAGTATAATGACAAATTGAATAGTACATCTATTGATCTACAATTACTAGGTATTGGTGGGAATGGGCATATTGGATTTAATGAACCGGGAACATCTTTTGATCAAGAAACTTTTATTGTTGAATTAGCAGAAAAAACTAGACAAGACAATGCAAGATTCTTTAACTCAATTGATGAAGTGCCACGTCATGCTATTACTATGGGAATTAAAAATATTATGAATGCAAAGCAAATTTTACTGCTAGCATCAGGTGCTTCTAAGCAAGAAGCTGTTAAAAAATTAGTTGAAGGTGAAATTACAGAAAATTTCCCAGCATCTATATTAAAAAAACATAGGGATGTAATTGTTATAATAGATGAAGAGGCAGGGAAATTGCTTACAAAGTAGGATTGGATAATATTACATTTTTTACATAAATTGTATACAACTAATATGATTTTTTTGTTGCAATAAAAGTCATATTATTGTATAATACATATGTAACCCCTTTCACAAGGGAAAGTAACCCTGAGAGTTAATCTCAAAATATTAGAGGAGGAAAAAAATGAAAAAATGGATAGCATTTATGCTTATCTTTGTATTGGCATTGGTTTTATATGGCTGTGATGGCGATAAAGGACCAGATGATAATGAAGTAGCTGTTAGATCAGTTACAATTGAAGATAGTGTTGAAACACTTGATGTTGGTCAAGAAGTACAACTAAAAGCTGTAATTGGTCCTGCTGAAGCACCTCAAACTGTTGTTTGGACATCTTCAGATGAGACTATTGCAACTGTAAGTGAAACAGGGCTTGTAAAAGCACTTTCTGCTGGGCTTGTAGATATTACTGCAACATCAACAGTGAATAATAGAATGGCTAGAACGGCTACAATTCAAATTGTTGAGCCGATTGTTTATGAAGATCCAACTGGAGTTGAAATTTCAGCTTCTAGAAGTGAATTCCGTGTTAACACAAGTTTACAATTAGACTTTAAAGTATTACCAGAAGCAGATGAAGATGCTGGAACTCATGGTGCTGTACAATCAGTTACATGGTCATCAAGTAATACTGAAGTTGCAACAGTTGACTTAAATGGTAAAGTTACAGGTGTTGCTATTGGTGAAGCTACAATTACTGCTACAGTAGTTGCTGACCCATCAATCACTTCAACATTTGATATTACAGTTACAGAAGGAACTGTTGGTCCAATTGAAACAGAACCTCAAGATATTAGAATTAATGGAGCAACAAAAGTAGAAGAAGGTTACCAAATCGCATTAGTTGCATCAGTATTACCTATTGGTGTTTCTCAAAATGTTACTTGGGAATCTTTAGATGAATCAGTTGCAACAGTTAGCCAAACTGGTATCGTTACTGGTAAAAAAGCTGGTACAGTTCACATTCGTGCTTACTCAAATGCAGACTTTGAAGTAGATAGAATGATTGAAATCACTGTATTACCTTTAGCTCCAGAACCACCAATCACAAACATGAATAACTATGAAATTAAAATCATGACTGCACCTCATGTTCCACATGAGCATGATCCGCATTTAGACTTATATGCTGGCTTAGACAAACAAGCTAAAATTGATGCTTGGGCAGAAGCAGAAGACAAATTCAATGCGAAAATGACTGTGGATGTATTCCCAACAGAAGCTCCATGGGGTCCTGCAAGAATTCAATGGATCATTTCAAACGCTGAATTAAATACTGCTAAAACAGATATCTTTGTATCTACAACTGACTGGGTAGTTCAATTTGCAAACGCTAGTGCTACTGTTGACGTTAAAGATTTCTATGAAGAATTCGGTAAAAACTCAATGGATCCTGGTGTTGTATCAGCTTCTACATACAAAGGTGGATTATATGCATTACCATCAAGTAATGTTGGTTCATTAAAACCATATCATGGTATCGTATATAATGTTAACTTCATTAATAGATTAGGACTAGAAAACCCTGCTAAATTATTTAATGATGGCGAGTGGACTTGGTCTAAATTTAAAGAATATGTTACAAATGCAGCTGCTATTTTAGCAGAAGATGAAACTGTATTAAGTGGTAAACCAGCTGGTTTATACTATGGTATGGCAAGTGCTGCTGGTGTTAAATTGGTTGACCCAGAAACTATGACATTAAACTTTGCTCATGGTAACGCATATGCTGCTGCTAACTTAATCAGAGATCTTTATGTAATTGATAAAGTATGGGGAGACAATGCATGGGATGCAGAGAACCCATCATTCAATACTGGTAAATCATTATTCCAAGTTGCTGAATATTGGTTTATTAAAGATAGCGGAAGATTTGCTAGCGATATGTGGGGAGAAGGAACAACACATTATGGATTCGTTCCATTCCCATATCCAGATTCAATGAGCAAAAATGAAACTCGTGTATCTTATCAGGGTGGAGCTATTTATCAAATGTCTTCAGGTAGAGTTTATCCTTCAGGAATTACTGCAAGAGACGTTTACCGCGTATGGACAGAAATGATGTTAGGAACAACTAGAAAGATGCAAGCAGATCCAGAAATGAATGAAGACATTCTAATGAGACGTGCTGCAGAATTCAAACTTGATGATCAAGAATCTGTAACTGCTATTTCATTCTTCAAGGGTGATAAAGTAATTTACGATCCTTACTTCTCTATCGTTCCATCATGGCAAGGTGCTGGACCAATGGTTGATGAAATCGTTGTTCAAGGACTTGACTATATGCAAACAGTTGATAAATATGAACCAATGTATAGAACTGCATTAGAAAACACATTTGGATAATAAATATAAATAGAATAAGCATCTTGAGTGTAAATAAGCACTTAAAGATGCTTTTTTTAAATGTCATTTTAGAGAAAAGTGATAATTTTATTTTATTGTTTTATGGGTGCCGATATGGTATAATATATTAGGTAATTAGGTGGCAAATATGAGAATAGAAAGATTTGTGAATAGTAAGTTTTATAGAATATTTGAGTGGTTCTACAGATTGGTTTTTTTAAACCTGTTAGTACTGCTTATATCTTTCTCTTTAGCAACTATTCCTTTTTTGATTTTTCTGAATAATGAAGATGGATTATTTGTTATGATTGGAATTATCCTTTTTGTAATTTTATTCATTCCTTCTTCAATAACATCATTTGTTGTTATTAAACATTATATGAGCGAACAAACCGGTAATGTATTTGTCCTATTTCTTAGATATTTTTTAGACACAGTCAAAAGAATATATCTAATTGAAATAATATTTTTACCGATATTTTTCTTAACATTATATGGTCTATATTTTTATTGGCAAAATCTAGGGCCTGATTATTATCAAGATAATGTTTATGGCTTAATATCAATCATTGCATTTGTTGTTCAGTTTTTCTTAATGATTGGCTTATTATTTATGTTTATAAATTTAATGTTCTTATTTGCTTATTTTAGAATGAAGACATTTGATTATGTAAAGCTTTCTCTAAGATTCACATTTAGATACATGGCTCAAAGCCTAATAGCTGCTGTTTTCTTACTAATTCCACCTGTATTATTGGGTTTACTTGTAATGAGGTTTGTACCAATATATTTAATTTTAGGAATTAGTCTACCGCAATTTATTATGGCTTTAATAACAAGGAATAAATTTAGCTATCTAGCAAGAAATTTAGATGATTTAAATACTTAAAAAGGAATTATACTAAAAAATAAAAGGAGTAAAATATGAAATTAGGAATTGATTTAATTGATAAACACATTGATTTATTTAAAGGTAAAAGAGTTGGACTTATAACTAATCCAACTGGTATTAATAGTAAGTACGAATCTACAATTGATGTATTAAAAGAAAAAGTAAATTTAGTTGCCCTATTTTCACCTGAACATGGTGTGAGAGGGAATATTCAAGCTGGTGAAAAATTAGATACATATATTGATGAAGCAACTAATATTCCTGTTTATTCGCTTTATGGAGCAACTAGAAAACCTACAAAGGAAATGTTAGATGAAATTGATATTCTTTGTATTGATATCCAAGATGGTGGTTCAAGATTTTATACATATATTTATACAATGGCATACTCAATGATGGCTGCAAAAGAACATGGTAAAGAGTTTGTTGTATTTGATAGACCTAATCCTGCGAATGGCAAAGATTTTGAAGGTAACATTCTTGATTTAGAATATCGTTCATTTGTTGGTTATTATCCAATTCTTCAAAGACATGGACTTACATTAGCTGAACTTGCGGTTTTATTTAATCGAGAATATGAGATTGGCTGTGACTTAAAACTTGTATTAATGGAAGATTGGAAACGAGATATGTATTATGAAGATACAAACCTATTATGGGTTATGCCATCGCCAAACTTTCCAACTCCACTAACAGCAATAGTTTATAATGCTACATGTATTTTTGAAGGCACTAATATATCTGAGGGTAGAGGAACTACTGCACCATTCCAAATAGTAGGAGCACCATTTGTTAATCCTGTAGAATATGCGAAGGCATTAAATGATTTAAAATTAGAAGGTGTTTACTTTAGACCAATGTACTTTACACCAACATTTTCAAAACACAAGGATGTTATTTGTGGTGGTGTAGAATTACATATTTTAGATAGAACTAAATTTAAACCTGTTAAAACAGGGTGGTCAATGTTAGAGGTTATTAGAACTCTTTATGAAGCAGATTTTAAAGTTTTAAAACCATGGGTTGAAGGAAGACCATGTATGTTAGAATTTAATACTGGTACTAATGCTATTAAAGATAGATTATATACTTTAGAAGAACAATATAAAATACTAGAAAGAGATACTTTAGAATTCTCTAAAACAAGAGAAAAGTATTTATTATACAAATAAGGAATAAAAATGAAAAAGATAAATGAAATGACAATAAGAGAAAAAGTTGGTCAGTTAGTTTTTGCAGGCTTTCCTGGTCATACTTATGATGAACATATAAGAAAACTTGTTGAGGAATATAAGTTAGGAAATATTATTCTTTTCGCAAGAAATATTGATAATATAAAACAACTTCATGATTTGAATTTAAAACTACATGAAGAAATTTCTAAAAATAGTGGTGTTATGCCATTGATAAGTATTGACCAAGAAGGTGGAATTGTTACTAGAATTATGAAAGAAGCAACATTCCTACCTGGTGCTATGTCAATTAGTGCTACAAATTTAAAGAATGCTTATTTAATGGGGAAAACTTCTGGTGAAGAGTTAAGAGCACTTGGTATTAATATGAATCTTGCTCCATCATTAGATGTAAATAATAATCCGCTTAATCCAGTTATTGGAGTTAGATCGTATTCTGATAAACCTGAAGTTGTAAGCAAATATGGCTTAGAGTTTATTAAAGGTTTAAAAGAAACTGGGGTTATATCTACAGCTAAACATTTCCCTGGTCATGGTGATACTGAAGCGGATAGTCATTATAGTTTGCCGACTGTTCCTCATGATAAAAAGAGATTAAATGAAGTTGAACTTGTTCCATTTATTAAAGCAATTGAATCAGATGTAGATAGTATCATGAGTGCACATGTGTTTTTCACCGCTTATGAAAAAGGAAATCTTCCTGCAACATTATCTAAAAATGTACTAACTAATCTTTTAAGAGAAGAGTTAGGATTTAAGGGCTTAATTGTTAGTGACTGTATGGAAATGAAAGCTATTAGTGATAATTATACTACACCAAAGGGTAGTTTAATGGGTCTTTTAGCTGGACTTGATATGGTGTTTGTATCACAGACATTAGAAAATCAAGTTGCAACACTGGAGTTAATTTATAATGCTGTAATGGATGGGACTTTCCCTGAAGAATTATTAAATGAAAAAGTTGCAAAAATTTTAGAATACAAAACAAGAATTTATCCATTAATGAAAAAGTATTTCTATGATGCTAATTATGATACAAAAGAAAAGTTAATAACAGCTGAAGAAACTAAGCGACTTGCAAGTGATATAGTTGATAACTCGCTTACAAAAGTAAGAGGTAAGGATTTTTATCCAAATAAAAAAACTTTAGTTATAGCAACTGAGCCTTTCGCAACCACAATAGCAGAAGATGAAGTATCTAATAGATCAATTGTTGATATGATAAAAAAAGCAAAACTTCCATTAGATACAATGAAAATAAAGGTTAGAATTACTGATGAAGAAATTCAAGAGATTCTAAATGTTGCTAGATATTATGAGCAAGTTGTTGTTTGTACATTTAATGCGAAATTCTTTAATAATCAAGCAAAACTAATTAATCAGTTATATTCATTAGTAGAAGATTTATTTGTTATATCTACTAGAAATCCATATGATTTACATGCATTTAGTTATGTAGAAAATTATTTATGTTTATATGAATATACTCCAAATAGTGTAAATACAATTATAAAATATTTAAATCGTGAAATCACACCTATTGGTAAACTTCCTATTAGTTTAGATCTTAAACCAGAAATTGGTGCTAGTGTTTATGTTGGTTTGAGTGATTATCCGGTTGATAAAAATATTGAGTATTTAAATCTATTAAATGAAGAAGGGATTGAAAAAGTATTTATCTCTGCTCATATTCCCGAAATGCATGAAAACTTTAAAGAAGAATTAGATTTAGTAATTAATCATGCTAATATGCTTGGAATGAAAGTTATTTTAGATGTTTCAAAACCAATGATGGAAAACTTTGAGTTTCCTAAGATTTATAGTTTAAGACTTGATTATGGTTTTACTGATGAAGATATTGTTGATTTATATAAGCAAAACGAGTTTATAATAGAGTTAAATGCTTCTACCTTAAATGAATCAAAATTAAAATACTTAAGAGCTAGAGGTGTTGATTTAAATAAGGTTAGAGTTTCTCATAACTTCTATCCAAAACCAGAATCTGGATTAGAGTTTAATAAAGTATTAGAAACAAATAAAATGCTTAAGGCTTGTGGCTTCCAAGTAATGGGTTATATCCCATCACATAATGGTAAGAGACCACCTCTATATTTAGGGCTACCTACAGTAGAGTCACACCGAAATAAGAGATTAGAAGTAGTATTACAAGAAATGAATTTATTAGATTTTTCTGAGATCGTCTTTGGTGATGCTTATGCAAGTAGGGAAGAATTAAGACTTGCAAAGAATTTTGATTATTCTATTTTTAGTATTCCTTTAGTTTTATTTGCTGATGTATGTGAAACGGAGTTGGCACAACTTAAAAAAATTCATCGTAATAGACTTGATGCTCCGTCAAACATAATTAGATCTTCTGTAAGAACAAAAGATACTATTAAGCCATTTAACACAATAAAAAGAGATAAGTATAGTGTTACGGTTGATAATGAAAAAATGGGTAGATATCAAGGTGAAGTTAGTATTATACTTGAAGATTTACAGGTAAATAATTCTACTAATGTTGTTGGTAGAGTTGAAGCAAGTAAAGAATTATTAGAAGGAATAAAACCTGGGGATAAATTTAGATTTATTATAGGTGAGTAAAAATGGACAATGTAATTATCGCAGTAGATGCAGGGGGGACAAAGACTAAAGTAGTTGCAATAGATAATAATAAAAATATTGTTTATGAACTAGTTGGTGGTAGTGGAAGTCCTGCAGTTGTTGGTGATAAGGCAATAAAAAATATTTTTGCACTTGTTAGGGAAGTGTATGAAAATATTAAAGATAAATACAATGTA
>JBAYTA010000007.1:0-35128 GCA_041675865.1 Bacilli bacterium
AAAAGAAAAAGCTAAATTAGCTGAAGAAAAAGCAAAAGAAGCAGAAAAATTAGTTGCTCTTGCAAAAGAAGCAGAAGCTAAAGAAAAAGCTCTACTTCAAGCGAAGAAGGATGAGGAAGCTCAAGCTGTTATAGAAAAAGAAGTAGAAGTTAAAAACGCAGAAATTATAGAAGATACTCCAAAAGAAGAAGCTCCAAAAGAAGAAGCAGTGAAAGAAGCAAAACAAAAGGTTGAAGCTGATAAAGCAGAAGAAAAGAAAGAACCTAAACCTGCTTTAGAAAAGATTGAAGTTGTAGAAGATAGGAAACAAGAAAAAGTTGTTTTAGTATCTGAAGAGAAAACTCTTCCTAAATCAACTGAAGTTAAAACTACAAAACCTAATACTGCTATGACAAGTTTACAAAAACTACGTGAAAAAATTGCTGCTCAAAAGCGATTAGAGCGCGAGTTAATGGAAAGAGAAGCTCAAAAAGTTCAAGAGAAAGAAAAAACTCTTCAAGAAAAATTCTTGTCATTACAACGAATTGTTGAAGAAGAAGAAAATATTATTACTTTAGAAGAGTTAGAGCAAGAAAGAATAAATGTTGATTCTTTAAGAAGAGAAAAAGAAGACTTAGAAAGTTATCTTGAAAACTTGCAATCTATAGTTGATAAAGTTGTAGATTTAAAAGTTGATGGTATTAAAGTTATAAATAGTGAGACTTGGGAATTAACAGAAGAGTTCCAAAATTTAGGAATTGATTCACAAGCTTTAAATCGTACTGTTTTAGAAATTGAAGAAGAAGTAGATGCACTTTCAAAATCACATGAAGAGTACATAAACAAGATAATTCAAGCTGAAGATAACTATAAGACTTTAGAAGCGTTATACCAACAACAAGAACAATTGATAGAAGATTTAAATAAACAAGTAAATACTCTAAGAGAACAAGTTGCGAAAGAAAAAGTCTTGAATAGAGAATATAGTACGCAAATTGAAAGACTAAAGAGTGAAAAAACTAGACTTGAAAAAGTATATAAATATACTAAACCAACTTTAGAATTTACTGGTGATGTTGAAGATGAAGAAGTTCATGGTATACTAAGTGAAATTGAGAGATTGAATGAAGAAGTTAGAAAGCTTGTTACTAAAGATTATTCTATGAAAGTAAGTAAAGAAATAGAAGAAAAAGATCTTGAAATTGAAACTTTAAAATTACAAATTGAAGAATTAAGATCAAAACAAACTAAACCACAACAAGAATTCCAAAATCCTTATTATGCAAATCCTGCTAATATGTTTATCCCAAGTGGTTATCCATATCAGCCATTTATGCAACCTCAACCAGGTATGTTTGATGTTTATTTACAAGAAGTTGAAAAACTACGTCGTGAAATTGAAAACATGAAACATACAAAAATGGAAGAACCAATTGCGAAACCTGAAGTTTTTGAAGAGAAAATTCAAGAAGTAAAAGCTGAACCAAGCACTATTAAGGAAGAAGAATCTAAGAATGATGAACAGATAAAAATGGAAAAAGAAGTCTTAGAAAAAGATGAAAGAATCAACGAACTAGAAAAACAAATACAAGAAAAAGACCAGTATATTGAAAAGATTAAAAAAGAAATGAATGAATATACTGAAGAAGACATTTTTGATCCTAATTTTAAGCGTAAGATAAGAGTTATTAGAGATAAAAAAGCTGAGCTTATAAATAGAAATAATGAAGAAGAACAATTGTTTAATGAAAATACAAAAGAGATTAACAATCAAATTAAAATCATTAAAACAAATATAGATCAAGTTAAAGACCGTATTTTTGATTTAGATATGAATTTCCGTCAAAATAGAGATTATTCAAGTGCTGCAAAAGATGAATACGAAAAAGCAAAAGGAAAAGCTTTGGTTGAACTCCAATTGCAAGAAGAAAAATTAAATAATTTCAATCAGGATTTAGAAAGAGCTAAACAAAAATATGAAAGAATAGTTAATAGTAAAGCTGTTGAAATGGAAAAACTTGATCAAGAAGAAGTAGAAACTATAAGATTTTATTTAAACAAGATGATTCAAGGAAATAAAATTTCCAACAAACTTAAATCAACTGAAGAAGAAAAACAAAATTTAGTTGAGGAATTAGATCAATTAAAATCAGATAATAATCTAGTAACTGAAATTGATGCTTATGCTGGTGAGGAAAGAAAGAAACAATTGTCTCATAAAGTTAATAGTTTAGAGAATGAAATAAAAGAACAAACTAGACAATATAATATCTATTATGAGAAAATTACTGAATTGAAATCTGAATTGACTAAGCGTCTAGAATTAGAAAACAATCTAAAACAAAATGATGAAGATGTTTTTGAATATACTTCTATAATACAAAGTTTAGAAGATTGTGAAATAGATTATAATCAAAAGAATGAAAGAATTGCAGTGTTGCAATTAGAAATTGAAAATAATGGTGATAGGGAAAATGTTCTACGTAAGAAAGCTGAAATTAGCGACTTATTAGTACATCGAGAAGACTTAAAAACCAAAATGGATTTCTTTAAAGCAAAACTTGTAGAACTTGAAGCTAATTCTAATATAGTTACTTATAAGAAGATTAACAATCAAATTAATCAAATTAAAAAAGTATCTAAAGATCATAGATTAGCAGCTGAAGCTATTAAGTCTGAAGTTCAAAACAAGACTATGCAACTTGAAAAAATGAGAAATGAGTTGAAAGGATTGTAATGACTGTTTATATTGATAATTCAATTACTGATAAACTAGAAGATTTCGATATTATTGCTCTTAAAATGGATGTAGTAATCGAAGATAGTGAGAGAATTTCGAATCTTATTAAACATTATGAAAATAAAATATATGAGGAATATTCATTGGAGGAAGTCCTGAATATTCCTCTTATTAAAGAAGCAAGAGACGGGTATAAAAAACTAGGCAAAGATCCTAGTAGATATCGTCTTGCATGTGAAAGTTTACTTAGAAGAATTGTAAAAGGTAATAAACTATATAAAATCAATAATGTTGTTGATGCAGGAAATATTTTATCTATTGAAACTAATCGCTCTGTGGCTGTACTAGATTATGATAAAATTGTTGGCGATGTATTAATTAGAATAGGTACAGATAGTGATGATTATGAAGGCATTGGTAGGGGTAAAATCAATGTTAGTAATATTCCTGTATACTGTGATGATGTAGGACCGTTTGGTTCAACTACATCTGATACATTAAGAACTGCAATAACTGAGGATACAAAAACAATCTTATTATTTATTATATGTTTTGGCCCCAGTGAGAAAGAAGAACATAAATCTTATGCAATCTCTTTGTTTGAAAAATATGCAAATGCACAAAATATAAGCATAATCAATGTAAGGAAATGATATTATGGAAAATACATCGAATTTTATAAAAACTATAATTGAAAAAGATTTGGAATCTGGGAAGGTTTCAAGTGTAACAACTCGTTTTCCACCTGAACCAAATGCATATTTGCATATTGGACATGCAAGAGCAATTGTTGCTGATTTTGAGTTAGCAGCGATTTTTGGTGGAAAAACTAATCTCCGTTTTGATGATACAAATCCAGCTAAAGAAGAAGAAGAGTTTGTAGATGCGATTATTGAGGATTTAAAATGGCTTGGATTTGTTCCGGATAAAATATTATTTGGATCAGACTATTTTGAAGAAACATATCAATTAGCTATAAAGCTAATTAAAAAAGGTTTAGCTTATGTTGATGATTTATCTCAAGAAGAAATAAGGGAATATCGAGGAACATTAACAGAACCTGGTAAGAATTCACCTTTTAGAAATAGAAGTGTTGAAGAAAATTTAGAATTATTTGAAAATATGAAAAATGGTAAATATCAAGAAGGTGAAAAAGTATTAAGAGCTAAGATTGATATGGCACATCCTAATATGAATATGCGTGATCCAGTTTTCTATCGAATCTTATATATCCACCATCATCGTCAAGGAGATAAATGGTGTATCTATCCAATGTATGATTTTGCTCATCCTATTCAAGATGCAATAGAAGGTATTACTCATTCCCTATGTAGCCTAGAGTATGATAATCATCGTATTTTGTATGATTGGGTAGTAGAGCATTGTGAGATGCCTCATGTTCCTCAACAAATTGAATTTGGAAGACTTAATATCACTAATACAGTTATGAGTAAACGATATTTAAGAATGTTAGTAGAACAAGGAAAAGTTACTGGTTATGATGATCCAAGAATGCCTACATTAGTTGGATTTAAAAGAAGAGGTTTTACACCAGAGTCAATTAAGAACTTTATTCGTTCTACTGGATTAGCAAGAATTAACTCTACTGTAGACTATGCGATGCTTGAACATTTCCTAAGAGAAGACTTAAAATTAACTACAAATAGATTAATGGCTGTTATAGACCCTATTAAAGTAGTTATAACCAATTATCCCGAAGGCAAAGTTGAGTATTTAGATGCTGTAAATAATCCAGAAAATGAACAGTTTGGAATAAGAAAAGTTGCATTTTCAAGAGAAATATACATTGAAAGAGATGACTTTGTTTTAGAAAAACCGAACAAACATTATAAACGTTTAGCCCTAGGATTAGAAGTTCGCTTATACCATGCTTACTTTATTAAAGCCAATGATGTAGTATATGATAATGATGGCAATATTATTGAAATTCATTGTACATATGATCCATTAACTAAAAGTGGTACTGGCTTTAATGAAAGAAAGCCAAATGGAACAATTCAATTTGTGGAAGCAACTACTGCAAGGAGTGCAACATTTAATTTGTTTGAGTCACTTATAACTGAAGGAAGTGATGAAAGTTTGAGTTTCCTAGAAAGAATTAATCCCAATTCTTGGCAAAAAACTAGTGGATATGTGGAGAACTTTAAAGAAAAATTTGAAGTCGGAGATAGATTTCAATTTATTAGAGATGGATATTTTGTTGTAGATAAAGAATCGAAAGATGATAGTTTAGTATTTAATAGAATAGTAGCTTTAAAATCATCTATAAAATAGGAGAAGAATTAATGTTAAGCAACTTGAATGAACAACAAAAGAGGGCTGTTCTTGCAGTAGAAGGACCAGTAATGGTTTTTGCGGGTGCTGGTAGTGGGAAGACTAGAACATTAACTTATCGAGTTGCATATATGATAGATGCAAAAAAAATACACCCGTCAAATATTCTTGCAATTACTTTTACAAAAAAAGCAACAAATGAAATGAAGGAAAGGTTATTAAATTTAATAGGACCACTTTCTCATGATGTAACAATCAGCACATTTCATTCGCTATGTGCAAGAATATTACGTAGAGATATAACTCATTTGGGTTATAATAGAAGTTTTAATATATTGGATGAAGAAGAACAATTAAAGGTTATTAATGATGTTTTAAAAGAAAAAAATATCGATAAGAAAAAAGTACCGGGTAGGCAAATTCAAAAACTAATAAAGTATTGTAAGAGTTTTAGTACTACCCCTGAAGATAACTTTGAAAAACAAATATATAATTGGTATGAAGATAAAATGAAGGAACAAAATCTATTAGATTTTGATGACTTATTATTAAAAACATATGACTTATTTAAACACTTCAAAGATGTTTTAAATAAATATGCAAATATTTTTAAATATGTATTAGTTGATGAGTTTCAAGATACGAATCTTATCCAATACAAAATTATTAAAATGTTAACAGAAGTTAGTAGAAATATATTTGTTGTTGGTGATGACGACCAAAGTATTTATAGTTTTAGAGGTACAAACTACGAAAACATGAAATTATTCAAGGAAGATTATCCTGAACACCAAATGTTTTATTTGACTCAAAACTATCGCTCACCTCAAAGTATCTTAGATGGTTGTAATCGTCTTATTAGCAATAATCTAAATCGTGAGAAAAAAGAACTTTTCTCTGCAGATGTTGGTGAAGCTAGCGATGTAATTATTCATCAAGCTATGAATGAAAAGTTTGAAGTAGATTATATCTTAGATCAATTATTTTCTTTAAAACTAAAAAATGTAGACTACAAAAATATAGCTATATTATATCGTAGTTCAGTCTTACTTAGGAACATTGAATTAGGTATTATTCAAATGGGACTGCCATACAAGGTATATGGAGGAGTTCCATATCTTAGAAGAAGAGAGATAAAAGATGTAATCTCATATTTTAGATTAGTAGTAGATCATGATGATGTTTATAGTTTTAAGAGGATTGTAAATGTTCCAAGTAGAATGCTTGGTGAAACAACAATTAATAAAGTATTAGAAATAAAAGATAAATATAAAGTTTCTTTATTCGAAGCAATTGATGCTTGTAAGAGCATATTAAGTGAAAGAAGATTTAATGCTTTAAATGAATTTAAAGATTTAATTCTAAACTTAAGAAAACAATTAGATACAGAAAACTTAATAGATATTTATGAAAACTTATTAGAAGAAATTAAATATCGAGATTATCTAAAAAATGATGAAGATTCTGAAGATAGATTAGACAATATCGAAGAATTTAAAAGTATACTTTTTCAAATAGAAGAAAATACTGATGATTTAACAAGGATTGAAAAACTAGAAGAAGCATTTGATCAAGCGTTGTTAAACGATGATGCTAGACAAACTCAAAAACATAATAATGAAGGTATTACTCTTTCTACAATCCACTCTGTTAAAGGATTAGAATTTGATTATGTTTTTGTTACAGGTTTAGAAGAAAATGTATTTCCAAATATAAGAAAATTTGGTGAGCCAGATGAACTTGAAGAAGAAAGAAGAATAGCTTATGTTGCTTTCACAAGAGCAAAGAAAAAACTATACTTGCTTTCATCTCAAAGTAGATTATTATATGGTGATAGATTTAATAATAGACCATCTAGATTCTTGATAGAATTTGCTGGTGCTGAAATTGAAGAAGTGAAACAATTTGAGAATAAAAATTATGAAAAGCAACCTGAAGAAAACAAGAAAATAGAACTGCTTTCTGATGATGAAGTGCCAAATTACAAATTAAGTGATAAAGTATGTCATACAAAATTTGGAGAAGGGATTATTATTGCAATTAATAAAAGCCAAGATATCGGACAAATATTTTTTGATTCAACAAAAGATATAAAGTCTATAATGCTTAATCATCCCGCTTTAAGTAAGAGGAATAAATAAAGTTTTATGGGCAACCCATAAAACTTTTATTTTTTGGTAAAGTATGTAGTATTTTAGCTCGATTATATTAATAATATAATTGTGAGTAATATTATTTTATAAAAATATAGGTAACTACAAATAATAATAATATTAATTAATATGTTTGAACAAATTTAAATTTAAAGAAATTTAATTTGAATATCAAAATAATTTGACAATATTATAATTTAAGTTTATAATAAAAGAAATTTTATTGAAAGAGGTATAAATAATGTGGGTTAAATTTAGACATAAACTATTTCATTTTATATTTAGACCTCTTGTACATCTTGCTATGAGGATTAAATATGGGTTTAGAACTAAGAAGGTTAAGTTAAAGGGACCACATTTGATTTTGTTTAATCACCCTTCAAATCTAGATCCAGTATTTGTAGGATGTTCCTTCAATAAACCAATTTACTTTATTGCAAATGAAGCATTATTTGATATTCCATATGCTTCAAAAATAATAAATTATTTGGTTGCACCCATTCCTAAACAAAAATCTATGAAGGATACAAGTGCAATAAGGACAGCTATTAAGGTTATTAAAGAAGGTGGAAATGTAGGTGTTGCACCAGAAGGTAATAGGAATTATAGTGGAAGATTAAATCATATCGACCTTTCTACTATTAAGTTTATGAAACTTCTTAAGGTACCAGTTGTTCTTTATACTATTGAAGGTGGATTTGGAATGAATCCTCGCTTTTCTACAAAAATCAGAAAAGGGAAAACTTTCGGGAAGGTTGCGAAAATTCTTAGTGTAGAAGAAGTTAAAAATCATAGCATAGAAGAATTATATGAAATAGTGACTAAAACTTTAGATGTTGATGATACATTGCTTGGATTAGAGTATAAAGGAAAAGCCCTAGCTGAGTATATGGAGAGTGTATTCTATGTTTGTCCCGTTTGCGAAAGTTTTCATACTATTAGAAGTGATAATAATCATATTCATTGTGATTCGTGTAAGATGAGTGCCGAGTATACACCTAAATTATTGTTTGAATCTACTGATTCTAGATTTAAGTTTAAAAAAGTAAGAGAATATTATGACTATCAAAATAGGTTTATTATTAATTACAAACTAGAAGAATTAAATTATTCAGATGAAGATGTAACGCTATATGATGCAAATAGAGGGAAAAAGAAGGAGCCGATATTTACGGGTAAATTAACTATTGATGATAAGTCTTTAATTATAAAATGCGTAGACAATTTAAAAGAAATTAAGTTATCTGAAATATTAGCGATGTCAATTTTATATCATAATACAATTATTGTTAATGTAGATAATGATGTATTCCATATTTCTGGCAATGAAAGATTTAATGCACTTAAATATTTGCATTTATATACTTTGCTAAAACACAAAGAAAAAGGAGAAAATTATGGGGCCGATACCTTTTTGGGAATTTAATATTAATACTTTAGATATTTGGATTTATACAGGAATAATCGTTGTTATATTTCTTTTATCTAACACTTTACGAAGAAAAGTTGGATTTATTAGAAAATCGCTTCTACCAACAGCTGTTATAGGAGGACTGATTGTCCTGGTTTTAAAATCATTTGGTTTGTTTGACTCACTGTTTAATGTTGATGAAATGAGCGAGTTTATGGAAGCAATAACTTACCATACACTTGGTTTAGGTGTTATTGCAATGGCACTAAAAACAAACAAAAGAGAAAAAAATAAAAATGCAAATAAACAAGTTTTTAATGCAGGGCTTTTGACTGTAAATTCATATTTAATTCAGGCTATTGTAGGTACTGTAGTCGTCTTACTTCTTATTGTTACATTCATGGGAGACTTATTCTCTGCATCTGGATTTTTACTACCGCTCGGTTTTGGCCAAGGAAGCGGACAAGCTGCATCATTTGGTAGTGTATTTGAAGATGATTTTGGCTTTGCTGGTGGAACTAGTTTTGGGCTAACAATAGCTGCAGTTGGATTCTTAGTTGCTTGTTTGATTGGTGTAGCACATATATATACAATGAGAAAAAAAGGTGTAATTAAAGAAGCTAAAGAAGTTCAATTTACATCTACAGAAGTTATAGCATCACCTAATGAAGTTCCTGTAACTGAGGCTGTTGATAGAATGACAATTCAAGTTGCTTTGATTATGTTTGTATATGCTCTTGTCTTTTTATCAATCTTTGGAATTTACCAACTAGATATTGGTAATTTTGGTGAAAACACATTAAAACCATTGATTAGAGGATTTAACTTCTTACTAGGTTCTATATTTGCAATTCTATTAAAAGTCGTCTTTAAAAAGTTAAGAGAAAAAAACATTATGACTAGAGACTATCCTAATGATTATATCTTAAATCGTATAAGTGGATTTATGTTTGATTTAATGATCATTGCAGGGATTGCAGCGATTAAAATTGAAGTTTTAAAAGGATTAATAATTCCATTAGTAATTATCTGTTTGCTAGGAGCAGCTGTGACTTATTTCTATGTTAAGAAAATGGCTTATAAATTGTTTCCTGGTTATGAAGAACCAGCATTTATATCATTGTTCGGTATGTTAACAGGAACAACTAGTACAGGAATGATTTTATTAAGAGAAGTAGATCCTCATTTTGAAACACCTGCTGCTAGTAATTTAATTTATCAATCATTCTATGCTATCGCTTTTGGTTTCCCTTTATTTGCTTTACTTGGATATGCACCTAAAGGAATAAAAGAAACAGTTATTGCACTTATAGTAGTAGTAGTTATGTTTGTAGTATTTAATGTTGTGATGTTAAGAGATTTCATTTTTAAGAAAAAAGTTAAAGAATAAGAATTCTTTAAATATTAATAATAAAAGTATATGTCAACTCATAATTAGTTGTCATATACTTTTTTAGTTTTCAATGTTTTTTCATTTTAAAAAGGCTGTTGATATGTTATAATATTATATAATAAGATTAAAATTATAAATAAAAATCGGGTGAAATTATGGATGTTAAGAAACAAATGCAAGAGTTAGTAGATGCACTAAATAAATACAGTTATGAATATTATACAAATGACAATCCTACAATTAGTGATGAGGCATATGATGCTCTAATGAGGGAACTAGAAGATTTAGAAGCTAAGAATCCAGAATATATTTTAGAATCTTCACCAACTAGAAGAGTTGGTGATGTTACAAATGAAAAGTTAGAAAAGATAGTTTTTAATACTCCTATGATGTCGCTTGCAAATGCTTTTTCCTATGATGAATTAAGAGATTTTGATAATAGGATAAAAAAAGTAGGTTTTAATCCAGAATATGTAGTTGAACTGAAGATTGATGGGATTGCAACATCTTCAAGTTTTACCAAAGGTAAGTTTGTACTTGGAGCTACTAGAGGCGATGGTACTACTGGAGAAAATATTACTAGTAATTTACTGAAAATTAAAAGTCTTCCAAAAAAATTAACTAAGGATATTGATATTGAGGTTCGTGGGGAAGTATATATGAAGAGGAATGTTTTTTCTTTTTTAAATGAAGAAAGAAGAAAAAACAACGAAGAAGAATTTAGAAACCCAAGAAATGCTGCAGGTGGTAGTTTAAGGCAATTAGACCCTACTATAACAGAACAAAGAAAACTTGACATATTTAACTATACAATTGTAAATCCTAATAATTATGGGATTAATACACAGTATGATGCTTTGAAATTCTTAGAAGAATTAGGTTTTAGTGTTAATCCACATTATAAGAAGTTTCCTAATATTGAAGAGGTTATTGAGTATATTGAAGCATTTGCAGATAAGCGTTCAAATTTAAATTATGAAACCGATGGAATGGTAATAAAGGTTAATGATTTTTCATTATATGATGAAATTGGTTATACAGTTAAAAGTCCTAAGTGGGCAATTGCTTATAAATTTCCAGCTTTAGAGGTTGAAACTAAGTTATTAGATATAACATATAGTATTGGTAGAACCGGAAGTGTCAATCCAAACGCAGTACTTAGTCCAGTTATGATAGCTGGGTCTTTAGTTCAAAGAGCAACATTAAATAATGAAGATTTTATAAAAGAAAGAGATATCCAAATTGGAGATTTCGTTATTGTTAGAAAAGCAGGCGAAATTATACCTGAAGTTGTTAGGGTAAATTTTGATAAAAGAAACAATACTACTCCATTTGTGATGATTGATAAATGTCCTAGTTGTGGTGAGGACTTAGTTAGAAGAGAAAATGAAGCTGTTCATTTTTGTGTTAATAATAACTGTCCTGGTATTAGACTTGCTTCATTAATCTACTTTGCTAGTAAATCTGCAATGGATATTGAAGGAATGGGAGAAAAAGTTGTTGAAGATTTGGTTAACTTCGGTTTTATTTCTAAGATAACTGACATTTATAGATTAAAATCACGAAAAGATGATTTATTAAAACTTGAAAGAATGGGCGAAAAAAGTGTAAATAATTTGCTTAATGCAATAGAAGCATCAAAAGCAAATCCTCTTCACCAAGTTATAACATCACTTGGAATTAAATTAGTAGGGACTAAATTAGCTAAAACACTTACTAATCACTATCATAGTTTAAGTGAACTAATTAATGCAAAATATGATGATTTAATACAGATTAGGGATATTGGTGCAAATACAGCTTTAAATATTGTAAGTTACTTTGAAGAAAATAAAGAGTTGGTTGAAGAACTAATAACTCTTGGGATTAATCCTAAAGTACAAAAGAAGGATACAAGTGGTTTGAAGTTTGCTGGTAAAACATTTGTACTTACAGGTAAACTAGAAACGCTAACTAGAGATCAAGCTCAAGAGTTGATTGAAAACAATGGTGGGAAAACTTCAAGTAGTGTTTCAAAAAACACATCATATGTTCTTGCAGGTAGTGATGCAGGAAGTAAATTAAAAAAAGCACAAGATTTGAATATAGAAATTATAGATGAAGAAAAGTTTTTAAAACTTATAGGAGAATAATATGCAAAAGTATATTGATATTAAGGGAGCAAGGGAAAACAATTTAAAAAATATTAGTATCAAAATACCTAAAGATAAGCTAGTAGTTATGACAGGATTATCTGGAAGTGGTAAGACAACTCTAGCATTTGATACAATTTATGCAGAAGGTCAAAGACGATATGTTGAGAGCCTATCTGCTTATGCTAGACAATTTTTGGGTAATTTAAATAAACCAGATGTTGATTCAATCGAAGGTCTCTCTCCTGCGATATCAATTGACCAAAAAACAACTAGTAGAAATCCTAGATCGACTGTTGGTACTGTTACAGAGATTTATGACTATTTAAGATTAATGTATGCTAGAATTGGGAAGGCTTATTGTCCAGAACATGGTGTTGAAATATCATCCCAAACAATTACGCAAATAACTGACAGAGTTTATGAATCAGAGTTAGAATCTAGGGTAATAATTTATAGTCCAATTGTATTTGGGCAAAAAGGTACTCACGAGAAAACTTTAGAAATAATTAGAAAAGAAGGATTTTCTAAAGTAAGAGTTAATGGGGAAATATTTGATTTAGATGATGAGATTAATTTAGACAAAAATAAAAAGCATAGTATTGAGATAATAGTTGATAGGATAAAGTTAAGAGAAGATGTCCGTAGTAGAATTTATGCATCGATTGAGTCTGCCTTAAAATTAGGTGATGGAAAAGTTATAATTTCTATCAATGATGAAGAGCAAATTTATAGTGAACATTTAGCTTGTCCATATTGTGATTTTTCGATTGCGAAACTTGAACCAAGATTGTTTTCCTTTAATTCTCCGTTTGGAGCGTGTAGTGAATGTAATGGTTTAGGTGTATTACAAAAGATAGATTATGATTTATTAGTTACAGAACCTGAAAAATCAATTAGACAAGGAGCAATAAGGTATCTAAAAAACATTGTCGATACAGAAAACATTGAATGGCAAGTTTTTGAAACAATGTGTAATTATTATAATATTGATTTAGATAAACCTTATAATGAATTAACAGAGGAAGAACAAAATATAATTATGGTTGGATCTAAAGAACCAATTAAGTATCAAATCACTTCTAGAGGAATGAATACATTTAAAAGAAATGATTATATTGAAGGAATAGCAACTTTAATAGAAAGAAGATTTCTTCAAACTACTTCCGCAATGTCTAGAGAATACTATAATTCATACTTAACAGATCATACATGCCCAACATGTAAGGGAATGCGTCTATCAAAAGAAGCATTATCTGTTAGGGTTGGAACTAAAAATATTTATGAATTTAGTGATACTACAATAATTGACGCTTATAATTATATTAATAATTTAGATCTATCAGCTCAGGATAAGCAGATTGCTGATTTGGTTTTGAAAGAAATAAAAAGCAGATTTGAATTTTTAATTAATGTTGGTTTAGAGTATTTAACTCTATCAAGATCAGCAGGTACGCTTTCTGGTGGTGAGAGTCAACGAATTAGACTAGCAACTCAGATTGGATCACACTTAACTGGTGTGCTTTATGTTTTAGATGAACCCTCAATAGGGCTGCATCAAAGAGATAATGATCGCTTAATTCAAACATTAAAATCAATGCGTGACTTAGGCAATACACTGATAGTCGTTGAACACGACGAAGAAATAATGAGGCAATCAGATTATTTAATTGACATTGGTCCTGGAGCTGGGATTAATGGAGGTTATATAGTTGCTGAAGGAACACCTGAAGAAGTTATTCAAAACGAAAAAAGTATAACTGGTAAATATTTATCTGGAAAAATTAAGATTAATACCCCTAGCATTAGAAGAAAAGGTAATGGGAAATATATAAAAGTTTTAGGCGCTAAAGAAAATAACCTAAAAAATATTGATGTTGAAATACCTGCAGGTGTATTAACTGTTTGTACAGGTGTAAGTGGTAGCGGAAAATCCACTTTAATAAATGAGATTATCTTAAAAGAATTTAAAAGAAAATTATATAGGTCTAAAGAACATCCAGGTAAAAACGCTGGGATTTTAGGAATTGAAGATTTTGAAAGAGTAATTGATATCGACCAATCACCAATTGGAAGAACACCAAGAAGTAATCCTGCAACATATACTGGTGCGTTTGATCATATTCGTGATTTATTTGCAACAACTGTTGAATCTAAAAAACGAGGATATCTAAAAGGAAGATTTTCGTTTAATGTAAAAGGTGGAAGATGTGAAAGATGTCAAGGCGATGGTGTTCAAAGAATTTCTATGAACTTCCTTCCTGATGTTTATATACCTTGTGAAGAATGTAATGGAACGAGATTTAACAGGGAAACATTAGAAGTAAAATATAGAGATAAAAATATAGCTGATGTTTTAAATATGTCAATTAGTGAAGCGGTTGAGTTTTTTGAAGTGTTCCCACAAATTCACTCTCGACTTTCTACTTTAGAAAATGTAGGATTAGGGTATTTAAAACTTGGCCAAAGTTCCACAACCCTTTCAGGTGGAGAAGCTCAAAGGGTAAAACTATCTAGTGAACTACATAAAAGAATTAGTGATAAAACAATATATTTATTAGATGAACCAACAACTGGGCTACATAGTGAAGATGTTAGAAGACTATTACAAGTAATAAATTACATAGTAGATCAAGGTGCAACAGTTATCATAATTGAACATAATTTAGATATAATAAAAAACGCTGACTATATAATTGATTTAGGACCAGAGGGTGGAGATAAAGGTGGAGAACTTGTCTTTGCTGGAACACCTGAAGAGATTGTTGAATATGAAAAATCATATACAGGGAAATATCTAAAGAAAATTTTAAATAATTAGAGGTAGCTTGTGATAAAAGTTTTTCTAATAATATTTAGTATAATGTTTTATTTCTTTATAACATTCATTACTAATACATTAAATATATTTTATCCATATACAAATGTACTACTTAGTGGTATATTTATTATAGTGGTGTTTACTATTTATTTTAAAAAATATAATTATGCATTAATTAGTTATATAATATTTAGTTTAGTTTTCTTGTTTTATAGAAGAAAAGTAAGTGATAATATAAATAGTAATTTTTATTTATTTGAATGGCTTAGTTTGGTGTTTAAGAATAGAATTGTTTTAATAAATTTATTAGGTAACTTATTATTATTTATGCCGTATGTATTTTTAATAAGAAGCAAATATTACCTTTTAATTATAATTTGCTGTATATTAGGATTAGAAATTATACAATACATTACAAAAAGAGGTGTATTAGATATTGTTGATATCGTTCTAAATATATTTGGTTGTATGTTGGTTATACCATTTAGATGGAGGTTTTATGAAAGACGAAAAGAAATATACTGATGAAGAAAAAATAGTAGAAGAAAACGAAGCAAGATTAGAAGAAGGAAATCAAGAAAAAGACCCAAATAGAGTCGAAATTGATCCAGAGGTTCTAGAAAAAATTGTTACTGAACTAGAAGAGAAATATAACTTAAAAAAAGAAAATATCAAAATTGTAAAGGTTCATAAAGAACCTGCAAGTAAGAGTATATTAAAGGTTATTTTAAGTAGTCTTTTGCTTTGGGTTTTTGATTTTCTTTTGATAGTATCTCTAAATGGTTACTTAGAGTTTGCTCCAAATGATATTATACACTTACTAATATAT
Organism: Bacilli bacterium; assembly: GCA_041675865.1. Taxonomy (GTDB): domain Bacteria; phylum Bacillota_I; class Bacilli_A; order ML615J-28; family CAG-698; genus DUVT01. The sequence goes on from JBAYTA010000007.1 coordinate 15,754, forward strand.
AGTATAGTATTTTATATAATTGAGCTATCAGGAAGGGTGATTATTGATAAATATTATAAGAAATTTATCCTTTATTCATTTGGCACAATAATGCTTCCAGTTACAATAGTTGCTTTATTATTAGCTCATTTAGCTACTGGGTTGGAGTTTTTAAATAATAGCGACATGATGGCATTTTTCATCTTATTTATTATAATAAGAGTTATAATTAGGTTTCTAATGATGAGAAAAGAGATAATGAAAGCTATGAGAGGTAGAAAAAATGAAAAACATTAAATTAACAGAAGCGCAAAAGCGTTGGGCAAAAATCGGTGGAGTCATATTATATTTTCTTTTATTGCTGTTTTTAATATTAAATAGCAAATCTATCGTTACAGATTCTTTAGGAAATGAAATTGTAAAATTTGATAGAATCGCATTTAGTATTTTTGGAAGAGGTATCTATTTTTATGCTCTTGCAATCATAACCGGTATTGGAACCGCATATTTTTATGCTAATCATATTGCAAAAAAGATTGGCTTTAAAGAAGAAAATCTATTTGATGGCTTTATTTATGGTGTTATTTTAGGAATTGTTGGAGCAAGACTTTGGTATGTTCTATTTTCTTGGAGTGATTTTAAGGACGATCCATTAAGAATAATAACTGGATTCTTTGCGGAAGAAGGAGGACTTGCAATTCATGGTGGTATTATTGCTGCTGGTATATTTGCATATTTCTTCTGTAAGAAAAGAAATGAAGATCCATTAAAGTTAGGAGAAATGTTATTTCCTGGTTTCTTGATTGGGCAAATCTTTGGTCGTTGGGGTAACTTCTTTAATAAAGAAGCCCATGGTGGAGCGATTGGTTCAGTTTTATCAGGAAGACAGTTTTTAGATTCTCTTCCTATTCCTAGATTTATAGTTGATCAAATGTACATAAATGGTAATTATATGCATCCTACATTTTTATATGAAGCGATGTGGAACTTTATTGGATTAGTTATAATAATTATTTTAAGAAAGAATTCAAAGAAATATTGGTATGGAGACGGTATACCATTCTACTTTGTTTGGTATGGGATTGGAAGATTCTTTATTGAGTCACTAAGAACAGATGCTCTTACATTTAACTTGTTTGGCATGGAATTTATGATTGCACAAGTAACATCAATTGCTATGATTCTTGGTGGAATTGTTCTATTCACATTAAGAAGAGTATTTAAGTATCAACCAATATCTTTTATAGATCTGGTTGAACAAACTGAAGTAGAAAATGCTATGAAAGGTGATGCAGCGTGATTATAATTTTTGATATGGACGGAACATTAGTCGATACATATCCTATAATAAGAAAGTCATTTATTGAAGTTATTAATAAACACTTACCTGATGTAGAATATAATGAAGAAATGTTAGAAAGCTTTTTTGGACCACCATTAGCTGATTCATTTGCTAAGCTAACAGACAATGACCGTACTAAGACAAAGTTTTTAATTATTGAATATAGAAAAGTAAATAAAGAGTTATACGAAAAAGAAATAAAATTATTTCCAGGAGTTTTAGAAACCTTGGAGAAATTAAAAGAGTATAAACTAGTTGTGCTATCAAATAGGGTTCAAGAATTAGTGGAATTAGGTCTTACGGTAACTGGTATCCATAATTATTTCGATTTAGTTTTGGGCTTAGATGAACTTCCAAGACCTAAGCCATACCCGGATGGAATATATAAAATATTAGATAAGTTTGATGAAGATAAGGCAGTATTTATTGGTGATGCGACTACAGATATAATTAGTGCTAGAAGAGCACATATTACTAGTATTGGTGTTACATGGGCAATAACTAAGAGAAAAGAATTTGAAGAAGAATATGCTGATTATATAATAGATAGTTTTGAGGAACTAATAAAAATATTGGAGGAAATCGATGTATGATGTTTTGATTGTTGGTGCAGGACCAGCAGGCTTAACTGCTGCTATTTATGCAGCGAGAAATAATTTAAAGGTTGGAATATTTGAAGGTAATGTACCAGGTGGTCAAGTAGTTGTTACTGCAACTGTGGAAAATTATCCAGGATATTCTAAAATTGATGGACCAGATTTAGCTTATTCAATGTTTGAACAAACAATGAATTTAGGAGTTGAATTGATTGGTTCAAATGTAATTGAAATAAAAAAATTAGAAGATCACTTTAAAATTATTACAGAAGATGAAGAGTTTTTAGGGCGAGTTGTTATAATTGCAACTGGTACTTCGCAAAAGAAATTAGAAGTTCCAGGTGAAAGCAATTTTGAGAGTAGGGGTATATCTTGGTGTGCAATTTGTGACGGTTCATTGTATAAAGGTAAGGACGTTGCTGTTGTAGGTGGTGGTAATTCTGCACTAGAAGAAACTATCTATTTATCAAATATTGTTAATAAAGTATACCTTATTCATAGACGTCAAGAATTTAGAGCTGAGAGCCATATTGTAAATAAAGTTAGGGAATTAAAGAATGTAGAATTTGTGCTAGATAGCGTTGTTGATGAGTTTATTGGAGATAAGCAACTAGGAAAAATTCGATTAAGAAATGTTAAAAATAATCAAGAAAGAGTTATTGAAGTTAGTGGTTGTTTCGAGTATGTAGGACAAATTCCTGCAACTTCATTTGTAGAAAACTTAGGTATTACAGATGAAGCAGGCTATATTTTAGTTGATGAAAACTTTGAAACTAAAGTAGAAAACTTATTTGCTTGTGGAGATGTATTAGTTAAGAATATTCGTCAAATAGTTACAGCTACAAGTGATGGGGCTAGTGCAGCACTAAATGCAATAAAGAAGTTATCATAAAATGAGTTTTGCAAGTGAAGTAAAAAAAGAGCTTGCAGCAATAAAGGTTGACAATTGTTGTTTAAGTGCAGAACTACATCAAATAATTCGCTTAAGATCTTCACTTATTTTAAATAATAAAAACTTTAAAATAGCTTTAACAACGACTTCCCTTGCAACTTCTAGAAGAATTATTTATTTAATAAAAACAGTATATGGCGTAAATGTAGAAATGCTTAAAAAAGAACGAAGTAGTTTGGATAAAAAAGCTCTCTACTATATACAAATAGAAGATAAGGGAATTGAAATTTTAAAGGATTTAGAATTAATTGATGATAATTATAATTTTAAAAATACAATTCCTAATAAATATTTAGCTAAAGAATGTTGCAGTGCTTCTTTGGTTAGGGCATCGTTTCTGATAAAAGGATCTGTAAATGATCCTAGAACTAGTAATTATCATTTAGAAATAACCTTAAGTAATGAAGAAGAAGCTAGTAAGATTCAAATCGTATTAGAAAAAGTTGGTATTAAATCAAATACAATCCAAAGAAAAAAAGGGTTGGTACTATATATAAAAAAAGCAGAACATATTGGAGATTTTTTAGGATTTATAGGTGCAATGAATTCAAGATTTGCATTTGAAGATTTTAGAATAAAAAAAGATTTATCAAATTATGTAAATCGTATTATTAACTGTGATGTTTCTAATGAACAAAAAGTATTGAGTTCTGCGAAAAAGCAAATTGAAGACATTGAATTAATTGAAAAAAATATGGGGTTTTTAAGTTTATCACCAAGATTAATGAATGCTATTATTTTAAGAACAACAAATCCAGAAGACTCACTTTCTCAGTTAAGTGAGAAATCAATCGAAGTTGTTGGTAAATATATTTCTAAATCGGGTTTAAGTCATTGTTTTAGAGATTTAAATAGTATTGCGATGGAAATAAAAAATAAGCTCTAGAATTTATTTATTTTCTTAGAGCTTATTATTCCTTATTATTATTTAGTTTTGTGAAATCCATTAGTTCACTAATATTTACATCTAATTGCTTTGCAATCTTTTCAATATTCTTTAGGGTGATATTTTTTTCAGCACGTTCTACTTGTCCAATATATGTTCTATGTAGTCCAACATCAAAACCGAGTTGTTCTTGAGAAATACCTTTTTTCTCTCTAAGTTGTCTAACTCGTTTGCCAAATAATATATTTATAGTATTATTATCATCTTTCATAGACTAATCACCTTAATATATAATACTATAAAATAAATTCATTAACGACAGTCTATAAGTAGCATTAGGAGGTTAAGTCATGAAAAATATAGGAATAGATATAGTAGAACACTCTAGGTTTGAAAAGATAGTAGAAGATTCTAGAAGATACGAAAGATTTTTAAGCTCTGATGAACTAGAAATCTTTTTAAATATAAATTCAAACAAAAGAAAAATTGAATATTTAGCAAGTAGATTTTCTGCAAAGGAATCTATTATAAAAGCAATCAATAAAGAAAAATTAAGTTTTTCGTATAAAGATGTTTCAATTTTAAATGATAATAATGGCGCTCCTTATGTAAAATTTAATTTTGAGGTTGATTTTGATATTTTAATTTCTATTTCGCATAGTGATACTAATTCTGTTGCTTTCGCAATCATGATTGATAAGAAAAAAAGTGGCTAAGCCACTTATGTATAAGATATTAATCAATATCATGATCAGTAGTAAATAATGCTGAAATACAAATTATACCTGCAACACCGACTAGTGCATAGATTATGCGTGAAATTACAACGCTTAATGGGTCGAAAATAAAACCTACGAGATTAAAGTCAAATAAGCCAATTAATCCCCAATTTAGTGCACCAATGATTACAACTATGAGAGCTATTCTTTGTAAAATATTCATCTTTAGTTCCTCCTTATATATTATTATTGCAAAATTTTTAATAATTATACTTTTTCATAAATAAAAATGGATGTCTATTCATATTATTTAATAGAGAATATGGGAGGAAATAAAATGAATAGAGATGTCAAACAAAAATACATTAGTAATTCTTGGTATAAGATATTAATGGTTTTTATAATGCTACTAACTTTTTCGCTGTTAGTTAGCTGTGGAAAAGATAATGATATTGAGAAAGCTTTTGCAGATGAATTAACTAAAGCTAATTCTTATAAAGTTGAAGGTGTAATGGAGTCATTTTATGATTCTGGAAGAAAGAGAAATGAATTTAGTGTTTATTATAAAAATCCTGATTTTATCAAAGTTGTAATAAAATCAGAAGATAAATCTGATAAACAAATAATCTTGAAAAATACAGAAGGCGTATATATATTAATTCCAGCTGTAAATAAAAACTTTAAAATCCAAAGCAGTTGGCCAGAAAATGCTAGCTATCCTTATTTACTTCAATCATTGGCAAAAGATATTGCAAATGATCCTGAGTTAGTAAAAACAGAAGATGAAAATACAGTTACAATTGAAACAAAAACAAAAATGCATGCAGATGCTGTACCTGTAAGACAAAAGATTGTATTTGATAAAGTAACTGAGCTTCCTACTGAAGTTTTAACTTATGATGCAAATGATAATTTATATATAAGGACTGTTTTCACAAACATAGACCTTGCTTATAATATTTCAGATGACGAGTTTGATTTAAATAATTCTATGTCTTCAGTAAGATTAGAATATACTGAACCAGTAACTTATCCAGATAGAGGAGTTGGCTATCCAGTTTATATTCCAGAAGGATTTGCTATTGCAAGTGAAAAAACAACTAAGAACACTGATGAAACAGAAGTTTTATCAATAATGAAATATAAGAGCGAAGAAGAAGGATTTACAATTATTCAAGAATTTATCAATGATTCTGAGGTTGTGAAATACCAAGAAGAAAAAGCTGAGATAGTTATTCTTTTAGGTAATTTAAGTATTTTAAAGAAAAATTCAGTGCAAACAATTTATAATGGAGTTGAATATACTGTAGCATCTAGTGAATTAAGTTTGGATGAAATTATTAAAATAACTCAAAGTTATATGATAGTTCAAGAGGAAAAATAATAGTTAATTATAGATTATATTATAGTATAAAAAAGTTTCTAAAATTGAAACTTTTTTATTTTAGAAAATTAATTATTCTCGACACAAAAATCAAAATGGATAATTATTTTATTTTTTATTGTATAAAACATAACAAAATAGAGTTCTTGATACATGTTTGGTGAAAGAGGAGATCTTAATAAAATATTGAATGTTAAATTTATTTATGATACAATTTTATTGTAAAGCAATACTGTAGGAGATGTTTGTCCTTATTTCACACATATCTTTTCAAAATGTATATTTTGATTATAAATCAAAAACAATTAGTTTTCAGGGGATAAACTGTACTTGGTATGTATCTAACAATTTCCTACCATTTTACGAATATTCAATATCGATGAATATAGAAAATAACGAAGATATTATATTCGAGTCTTATTATGGTAGAGAATATATGCAAGCAGGTGAGCCTGGTGTTTGGATATTTTATGCTTATACATACGATATTACTATTCAACTGACAAGTGAACAATGGGATTACGCTGTTAAATATGCATATTATTGAGGAGTAGGTCTATATGAAGTTTAAAATAATACTTTTATTTTTTTGTTGTTTCTTTGCTCTTACAAGTTGTATAAATGAAGATATTAAGAGTATTCAATTTATTAGTTTTGATGAAGTTGTATATGACTTTGAATTAAAAGTAGGAGAGAATATTGATGAACCAATTCTTCTTACAAAAGAAGGATATAGCTTTTTAGGTTGGTATAAAGATAAAGAATTAACTGATTTATATTATTTTAATGATGTAGTTATAGAAGATAGAATATTTTATGCTAAGTGGCTAAAAGCTACAGAAGAAAAGTATTTCGATTTTGAAGAAATTGATGGGAAATTAACATTAGTAAATTTCAAATACTTAGAAAATAATGATAAAACAATTGTAATTCCGCAAACAGTAAATGGTAAAATTGTAAAAGTTATTAGTGAAGGGGTTTATCATAAAGAAGACGAAATCATAAGAAGTTATATAATTCCTGAAGGGATTGAGGAGATTGGTCAAGATTGTTTTTATGAAAGTAAAATAGATGAACTCTATCTTCCGAGAAATATAAAAATTTTCCAAGGAATCCCCTTTGGATTTTCTATTATTAATAAAGTATATATGAATAGTCAAGATGCTGTTTTTGAAAATGGTAAGGATGAAAAAAAAGCATTTAGTTTCTCTAGAATAAATGAGTTTTATTATTCTGGTGGTATTAAAGTATTCGACTTCTCTAAATATATTTATTTTTACATTACAACCTTGATCATGCATGATGATGTTGAAGAAATAAGCGCTAATGCCTTTATAAGACCAGCATTAACTTCGATAAACAATATAATTTTTTCTAAGAACCTAAAAATCATTAATGAGAAAGCATTTTTTGGTATGAAAAGACTTACTAGTTTAAATCTTCCTGAAGGGGTGGAAATAATCAAAAAAAATGCATTTGCATCATGTCCATTAAGATATGTATTAATACCAAGTGGGGTAAAAGTATTAGAAGAAGGCATTTTCACAAGTCCACTACAAGCTGCTTATATCTCAGGAAATATTGAAATATTTGAGCCGAAAGTTTTTCCTAAAGGAACTGTGTTGTTTATAGACCTTGCAGAAGCAAAAGATACGTGGGATGAGGATTGGAATAATGATTATGTTATATACTGGTTGAGATCTATTGATGGAGGGAATTACTATGAATAAAAATATTCTATTTCTATTATTGATTTTATTTGTACTTTTTGGATGTTCTAAAAAGGATGAAATAGCCATTACATATATTAGTGATAATGAAATTATTAAAGAAGCTTCACTTGAAGAAAACGAGTTATTTACCCCGAAAAAACAAGGTTATAATTTTGGTGGTTGGTATTATGATAAAGAATTCTTAAATAGGTATTCCTTGGATGATAAGATTGAGGATAAAACTACTTTGTTTGCAAAGTGGATTAAATCATCAAACTTAGATTTATTTAAATATAGAGTAATTAATAATGATGAAATAGAAATAACTGAATTTTTTTCAGCAAAAAATACTAACGATAGAGTCGTTATACCTCAATATATTCAGGATAAGCCTGTTACATCTATAACAAATATATTTGAAGACGTTGATAATATTATTCGAGTAACCCTTCCATATGGACTTAAGAAAATCGGAGATAGAGCATTTGCTGGAATGATATCACTTGAAACTATTAATATTCCTAATACAATTGAAGCAATAGGTGAGTATGCATTTTCTAACACAAAGAGTTTAAAACAAATTATAATTCCCGATAGTGTGAAAAGTTTAGGTATTAATATGTTTGATGGAAGTGGAATAGTAAAAGCTTTTCTAGAAGATGGAATTACTTATATCCCAAATTCTATGTTTAGGAAATGTGAAGAATTAGTATATGTTGATATACCAAATACAGTTAATTCGATTGGGCAATCAGCATTTCAAGGTTGTGTAGCACTTTATAGAATTAATATTCCTGAAGGAGTAACAGTGATAGAACCTAATACTTTTGAATGGTGTTGGAAACTTTCAATATTAGAACTACCAAATAGTTTAACTATGATTGATACATATGCGTTTGCAAATTGCGATAGTTTAAAAACGATAATCATTCCTAAGGGAGTACATACTATTAGGACTAGGGCATTTGCAAGAAGCACTGCTGATGAAATATTTTTGCCTGTTGGAATTGTAACCATGGAATCTAATATCTTTCTTAGAACCGGGTATTTAAGAGTCTATTATGAAGGATATCAACTTCCAAACAATTGGGATCCAGACTGGATAAGTCAATTTAATATTGAGGATATAGAATACGGGATATATTTTCTTAGTTAACTACAAATTTATTAAAATTAAATATAATGTTCAAAAGAAGCGGTTATTACACCGCTTTTACTTTATGTTTTGTTGATTGTAATTTGAAATATAATACAATAGTCAATAAAAAATAAAAATATGTGTTGTAACATTGAAGTAAATATAATAAAAAATTAAAACATATCTTGCTAATATAGCCAAATTTTAGTATAATATAAATGCTATGAAATTTTGAATGAAAGGAGTTAAATTTTTACTAGAAACGGTAAAAATGGTTAATATATTTATATGAATAGAAATTTAGCAACGAGAAATAAGCCAAGCTATAAAGTATACGGATTTTGGTCTATTATAGTTTTACTAACCCTTGTATTCATCTCTTTCGTAATAGTAAAATTTGTACAGTCAAGAAGTGATCTAGATATGGATGATCTTTCTAACCTTAGTTATAGAGAGGTCTTATCTGTTGAGGCCAAACCTTATTATGTTTTTATTTATTCGAAATTTGGTGTGACGGAAGATGAATCCGACTTAGAAAGAATTGAAGAGTTAAGACCTACAATTGAAAATTATTTAAACCGTGTAAAAAATGACAAAGAACTACCTAAATTATATGGAATGATTGTTGAAAACAATTATGGCGTTAATGATGCTATATTAATTTCAGGTGTGGATCCATCTAATCTACTTAATAAAGTTAATGTGGAAGACTTCAGAATAAATCGTTCTGATGTACCAATGCTTATCAAAGTTAGTGGTAAGACAGTAACTGAGGTACTTTTAAAAGAAATTGACATTAAAGAAGCATTAGATCCAAAACCAAACCAATAGAAAAATCAAACTGCATAAAGGAACAAAAAATGTTCCTTTATGTATAATTCGTTATGTAAAAAATTTACTATCTGAAAAAATTGCTTGACTTTTCTATGATTTTTTAGTATCATTATATAGCATATTCGGAGCAGTACTCAAGAGGCCGAAGAGGTGCCCCTGCTAAGGGCATAGGTCGGGTAACCGGCGCAAGGGTTCAAATCCCTTCTGCTCCGCCATGTGGCCCGTTGGAGAAACGGTTAACTCACATGCCTTTCACGCATGCATTCACGGGTTCGAATCCCGTACGGGTCACCATTTAGATATTTCGAGTTGGTTTTTACTAACTCATTTTTTATTTTAAAAACTGTGGAAAGAAATGGAGTAAAATGGGCAAAAAAATTATTGAGTTAAAAAACATTGTAAAATCATTTGATGACGAGGTTGTAGTTAGAGATCTAAACCTTTACGTTAATGAAAATGAATTTATTACTTTAGTTGGTCCATCAGGTTGTGGTAAAACAACTACATTAAGAATGATTGGTGGATTTGAAGATCCGGATTCCGGAGAGATTGTATTAAATGGTGAGATTGTGAATAATATTCCAGCTTATCAAAGGCCTATAAATACAGTATTTCAAAGGTATGCGTTGTTTCCGCATCTAAATGTTTTTGATAATGTTGCATTTGGTTTGCGTAATTATAATCGTATTTTTGAAGAGTTAAAATCAGAAGTGCGAAAACGCTATGAGAGTGAAAGAAAAACTCTGTTAACACAACTAAATTCTAAATCAACAACTCAAGAAGAAAAAGCTGAAATAAAATATAGATTAAAAGAAATCAAGAAAGAAATAAAAGAGCAAATAATTGAGGAAAAAGAAAATTTAGTAGCCTCAAGACTAGAAGATGTTGAAAAAAGATATACAAAGAAAATAACTGACTTAGAAGAAAGAATCGCTGCTCTAGAAGAAGCAGTTGATGAAGATGCAGTTGAAGAAGCAAAAGAGCAGTTATATGAACTTGAAGCAAAAGTTAAAGAAGAAGCAAAAAATAAATTCAATAAGCAAAAAGTTTATGATAAATATAAAAATAAACTAAATGAATTAAGAAAGGTTGCACATTCACTAGATATTAAAGAACTAGAGGATGAATTAAAAACTGCAAATATTCATTATGCAGAAGAGATAAAATCAGCAAAATCTTTAATGCTAAGTAAGCACTCTATTAAAGAAGCTGTTGAAGATGCTTTGAAATTAGTAAAACTCGAAGGTTATGAAAATAGAAGAGTTAATCAATTGAGTGGTGGACAACAACAACGAGTTGCTATTGCTAGAGCTGTTGTTAATAAACCTAAAATTTTATTACTGGATGAACCACTTGCTGCGCTTGATTTAAAGCTACGTCAAAACATGCAGTATGAACTTAAAGAAATGCAACGCCAATTAGGTATTACATTTATTTTTGTAACCCATGACCAAGAAGAAGCCCTAACAATGTCTGATACGGTAGTCGTAATGGATAAAGGTGTAATACAGCAGATTGGTACCCCAGAAGATATCTATAATGAGCCGAAAAATCGCTTTGTAGCGAGTTTTATAGGTGAGAGCAATATAATTAGGGGTAAGTACTTAGGTGATAGGAAAGTCGAATTTATGGGGTCTGTATTTGATTGTGTAGATGATAACTTTGAAGTTGGCGAAATTTGTGATGTAGTAATTAGACCAGAAGATTTTGATGTTGTAGATATTGAAGAAGCAAAATTAATTGGTATTGTTGATGCAACAATTTTTAAAGGTGTTCACTTTGAAATTTGTGCAATTGTAAATGGACAAGAATTTGTCTTACATAAATATGAAAATGCGAGTATTGGTTCTAAAATAGGTTTAAGTATTGATCCGTATGAGATTCATTTAATGAAGGTTAAAGATGAATAAATATAAACATTTTGCAACTCCATATTTAATATGGATGATTGTTTTAACAATCATACCTATATTACTTATGCTTGTATTATCGTTTATGAAAATGGAAGGTTTTAAAGTAAATGAAGCAATATTTAGTTTTACTACTTTCCAAAAAACATTTAATCGAGAAACAGCGATCGCATTTTCAAACTCACTGAAACTAGCAACAATTGCGACTGTTCTATGTATATTTCTAGGATATCCTGTTGCATATATAGTTTCTAGATTAAAGATTAAAAATAAATTTAGTTTTTTACTAATTTTAATATTACCAATGTTTACAAATATGTTGCTAAGAGTCAATACAATTAATAAATTATTACTTCCAGAAGGCTTCTTAAAAAATGTGTTTGGAATAAGTTTAAATTTAAGTGGAACAGAATTTGCTGTTGTACTTGTAATGGTTATAGTTTATTTACCATTTATGATATTTCCAATTTTTACTGTTTTAGAAAAAATAGACCCTTCCTTATTGGAAGCTAGTAAAGACTTAGGAGCAAATGATCGTAAATCATTTTTTAAAGTAACGCTTCCTTTATCACTAAAAGGTGTAAGTAGTGGAATTATTATGGTGTTTTTACCATCTGCAACTTCATTCACTATTCCTCAAATTGTAAGTTTAGGAAGAATTAAATTAATTGGTAATATTATTGAAGATAAACTTGGTTTGAGTTTAAGTGGTTCTGCAGTGGATTATCCTGTAGGCAGTTTAATCTCTATAGTAATTTTAGTTGTTGTTATGGGAGCTCTTTATATAATAAGTAAAGTAGACTCAGAAGGAGAAACCTTATTATGATTAACTTAGGTAATATTCTTCCAAGAAAAAACAATGTTGGAAAAAAGATAAATTCAACTTTAAAATTTGTGTTTTTAGGAACGATAATCTTTTTAATGTATTTTCCAATTCTTGTTATTATAATTCAGTCCTTTAACAGCAATGCACAAGGTACGAGTTTTGGTGGTTTCACTTTACAATGGTATAGTGAAATGTTTCAAGATAGAAATTTAATGAATGCAATACTAGTAACTATATCAATATCAATAATATCTACTATTATTGCAACGATCCTGGGAACATTATTTGCCATTGGTATTAATTCATTAAATAAAAACAGAAGAAAAAGAATGATAATAATTAACAATATTCCAGTATTAAACGCTGATGTTGTAACTGGTGTATCGTTATTCTTTATATTTAAAATGTTTGGTATTTTAATAGGAAATGAATTCATATTAGGTTATCCAACTATGTTAATAGCACATATATTTTTCTCTATTCCTTATGTAGTTTTAAGTGTTTTACCAAAACTAAACGAAACGGATAAAAATTTATATGATGCTGCCCTAGATCTTGGATGTACACCAAGGAGCGCACTAAGAAAAGTTATAGTTCCATCTATTGCTACTGGTATCATGACTGGTGCATTACTAGCATTTACGATGAGTTTTGATGACTTTGTAATCAGTTATATGGTGGCAGGTGAAGAAATTAAAAACTTCTCTATGTGGATTTATGCAAATCAAAAGTTGTCCGGAAGGTCATTAGTATGGCCAAAAGGTTATGCATATAATTCTATAGTCACTCTTTTAACATTATTTGCTTTAATAGTGTATAATATAGTCGCATCTAAGAAAAATAAAGTAAAGAGAAAGGAAAATTAAATGAAAAAAGTATTAAGTATTTTAAGTTTCATTATTTTATTAGTAATAGCAGTTGGATGTGATGGACGCGAAAAGCTTTATGTATTAAGCTGGGGCGAATACATCAATGAAGATGTTATTGCTGCATTTGAAGAAGAATTTGGTGTTAGAGTGGTAATAACCGAAGCCACATCAAACGAGTCGATGCATAATAGAATTCAAACCAATGCTGGTCAATACGATATAGTAATTCCAAGTGATTATATGATGGAAAGAATGGTAGAAGATGATCTTTTACACGAATTAGATTTTTCTAAATTGCCAAATTATAGTAAAGATAAATTTGATCCTAAACTTCAAGAATTAAGAGACAATTATTTTGAAGGTAATGAAAAATATGGTGTTCCGTATTTTTGGGGAACATTAGGGATTATGTATAATGATTCCAAACAAGGAGTAAAAGAATTAGTTGAAGAAAATAGTTGGGCTGTATTTTTTGAACAAAATATTATCCCAAGTGGTGTAACAGTAGGAATGTATGATTCTAGTAGAGATGCTGTTGCTGCTGGGTTATTATATTTAGATAAAGATTTAAATACTACTATAGACGCAGACTTTAATGAAGTTGAAGCACTTTTAAAAGGATTTAACTATTCACATTGGGGCACTGATGATTTAAAAGAAGCAGTTGCATCTAAAAACTTAGATATTGCTTTAGTATATTCCGGTGACTTCTTTGACCAATTATATTTCTCTATTGACAATGATATAGATGTAACATTTGATATGTTTGTTGATCAAGAAAGAAATAATGTTTGGTTTGATGCAATGGTTATTCCTAAGACATCAGCATCACAAGAGAAGATTGATTTAGCACATGCATTTATTAACTTTTTCTTAGATGAAGATAATGCATTAGAAAATGCAACTTATATTGGCTATTGCCCACCTTTAAGTGCAGTTTATGATGCAATATTAGAAGATGAAGATATTTCTGATTTAGTTACTCATCCTGGTTATTATCCTGGTACAGTAGATGGTCAAATATATCGCCATTTAGGAAGTGCAGTTGCAAATAGAATGGATGAAATTCTAAATAGAGCAAAAATAAGATAAAAAAATTGGTGCTGTAAAGAAACAAATAAGTTCCAAAAAATAGGTGAAGCAATTTGGATAAACAATCCTTGCTTCACCTTTTATATTAAACCTAAACTTTCCACATTCAAACAGCTTTTAATTTTTCACTTTAGTTCTATGTTTAAATATAATAAAAAAATAAAATATTACAACCTTGGCAGCAAATAAAAAAAAAAACAATTGATATTTAATGGGAAATATAATAAAATAATTATTGAGGTGAAATTAATGTTAAGAATTATAAATTTATCAAAAACGTATACTAAAGGAAAAAAAGCAGTAGATAATTTAAGTCTTGAAATCAAACCAGGTGAGATTTTTGCTTTTATAGGTCACAACGGTGCTGGTAAAACAACAACGATCAAATCTATTGTTGGGATCTTAGATTTTGAAGAAGGAGATATTTTTATTGATAACCATTCAATAAAAGAAGAACCAATCTATTGTAAATCTATTATTGCTTATATTCCTGATAACCCTGATCTTTATGAACAATTAACAGGTATTCAATATCTTAACTTTATTTGTGATATATATAAAGTAAATAAAGATCAAAGAAATGCTGATATAGGTAAGTATTCTAGAATGTTTGAAATTGAGAAAAATCTTGCTGATTTGATTTCTTCTTATTCACATGGGATGAAACAAAAACTAGCTTTGATTTCTGCACTTGCAAGAAGACCTAAATTATTGGTTCTAGATGAACCGTTTGTAGGACTAGATCCAAAAGCATCTTTCCAAGTGAAGGAAGTTATGAAAGAAATGTGTAACCAAGGTTCAAGTATATTTTTCTCTACCCATGTCTTAGAAGTTGCTGAAAAGCTGTGTGATAAAGTTGCAATTATAAAAAATGGTAAAATCATTGCATTTGGAACAATGGAAGACGTTAAGGGTGATAAATCATTAGAAGATGTATTCTTGGAGACTGCAAATGAGTAACTTTTTAACAACTTTAAAATACAGTATAATTAATAGTTTTGCTATTAATAAGCTAAGAAAAAAAGATGATACTACAAAATTTAGTTTTCCTAAAATTTTGTTATTAATAGTACTTGCTATTTTCGTTTATGCATCATCTTATGCTTATATATATTTATTTGGTTTTACATTTAATGAAGCTAATCAACCTGAAGTTATATTAAGTTTGGGTATTATCGCATCTATCTTTATGTCGTTGTTAATCACTATTACTAATGCAACTGGATTTTTATTTAAATCAAAAGATTTTGATTTGCTTATGAGTTTACCAATAAAACAAAACACAATAGTTTTAACAAAGATTACATATTTATTAATTATAAATTATATTATCTTTTCTCTTATTTACATCCCAGCAATAATTATATACGCAATCTTTATTCCAACGAATGCAATATACTGGGTATTTTCAATTTTAACATTTTTTATAGGACCGTTTCTGCCTGTTGCAGTTTCTGTTTTATTAGCTTATATTCTAAGTATAATAATTCCGAAGTTCAAATACAAAAATCTTATAACTATTTTGTTTAGTTTATTTCTAATTACTTTTATTATGGTTATAAGTTTTATGTCTTCTATGGTAGAAGAAGACCCTACTTCATTTATTAAATCACTTAATTCTATACTACGGTTTACTGGAGAATGGGCTTATAATGGAATAAGAGGTGACTATTTAGAGTTCTTATATTTCGTATTAGTTTCTGTTATTCCATTTGTGTTATTTACTAGAATAATAGGTAAGTTTTATTTAAAGGCAAATACAAAATTTGCATCAGCCATAAGTAAAAGTAATTATAAAATGGAAGAATTAGAAGTAAAGTCGCAAGGATTTACATTAATTAAAAAAGAATTAAGAAGATATTTTAACTCACCAATGTATGTTTTAAACACAATTGTTGGTCCACTTCTTTCAACAATTATGGTAGTTTTGCTTGGTATTGCTTTAGAATCAACTTTAGCTGATGCTGGAATAGATTTTTCATCATTTCCATATTTGGGAGCTATTGTAGTAAGTGCGATTGTTTTTAGTTTGGGTATTACTTCAACTACTGCCTCTAGTATATCTATAGAAGGAAAACAATTTTGGATTTTAAAGTCTGCACCTATAAGTCCAAAGAAAATATTCCATGGGAAAATATTTATAAACCTAGTTATTACTGTTCCGTTTATAATTATTAATACGGTTATTGCAATCTTTTTATTTGATCTTTTAATTATAGATTACTTAATGATTTTCTTTATACCGCTATTATTTACAATCTTTATGAGCTATTTAGGATTATTAGTTAATTTGAAATTTCCGAGATTTGATTATGAAAATGATGTGAAAGCCGTAAAACAAAGTTTAAGTGTCTTAGTAACTATGGGAATCGGTTTTGTTATTGTTACAGTAATATTTGTTCTAGCTATTCTTATTGTACAAAATACGAAGAAATTGTTACTGGCATATTTAGGAGCATTCTTATTTATTTTAATAATAACAAGCATTGTGGTAACTCTACTTTATAAAGTAGGAGTAAAATTATATAAAAAACTTGTCATTTAAGAAGATGGGCATTGCTCATCTTTTTGTCTATAAAAGCTGATAAAATTAATTGAGATTTAGATATTATTATTGTATAATAAACTAAACCTATACAGGAGACTAACAATGACAACTTTAATTTTTATAATTTCTTATTTAGCATTTCTAGGGCTATCTACAATATATATTAGCCCATATCTTTTTTTAGTTTGGATTTTCACAAGTTATATACTAGCGTTTTTAGTGGTTATAATTTTCTATTTATTAAATTTCCCTTTAGTATTGCTATTAAAATCAACAAATCCATATAAGACTTATTTAATGAAATCATTAGCAGAATTTTTAAATAGCTGTTATTTAAATATGAAAATTGAAGTTGAAGGAATTGAAAATGTACCTTTAAATGATAGAATAGTCGTTTATGCAAATCATAAATCATATACTGATGCATTTGTGTTAATGCAAGTATTTCCAAGACCCCTAACTTTAACTCCTAAGAAATCAGTTTTGAAAATACCGTTTTTGAGAGCTTGGTTAAAAGCATATGATGTATTTCCTATTAATAGAGACAATCCTAGAGAAACATTGAAGGATTTGGAAAATGCAGTTGATGTTGTGAAAAACAATCAAACAATTTTATTGTTTCCAGAAGGAACAATTAAAAACAGATTAAATGAACATGTAGAGAATGTGAAAGCTGGTGCTTTTAGACTTGTAAAAAGCGCAGAAGCCGGATTACTTCCAATCAGATTTGATGGAAATGATTTAGTTAGGGAAAGATGGCCAAAAAGATCATATAGAAAGATAACAATTTTTCCTGTAATTCCATTTTCTGTTATAAAAGATTTATCAACTAAAGAAATAGCAGAGCTATTTATGGATACAATAAATAAAAAAGAAACAGTATAATAGACAGTTTTCTTAACTTGTTTTCAAACCAAAAAGAAAATAAAAATAAGACTTGCAAAATTGAAGAAAATTTAGTATAATAATTATTGCATTGGTCTAGGGGTATAGTTCAATGGCAGAGCAGCGGTCTCCAAAACCGTAGATGAGGGTTCGAGTCCTTCTACCCCTGCCAATTTTAAAAATGGCGATCGTGGCGAAGTGGTTAACGCATTGGATTGTGGCTCCAACATTCGTGGGTTCGATTCCCATCGGTCGCCCCATTAGAATGTGTCTATAAGTCATCAATATTAATCGTAGATTAATGATATTTATAGTGAAAATATAGAGGTTTAAAACCTGGTTTAAAGATTTTGTTCCATATTTGGAGCAATTTTTTTATTTTTCAGTAAAGTTATTAGATTTTAGCAATTAAAGGGATTTGAATATAGGGTATTTTATGGTAGTTGGAAAAATAGTCGGTTGATGGGATTTGAACTAATGTGTAACATAATGTTAGTAATAATTATGAAAATATAATATAATAATAGTAATATCACGCTTTGATTGATTTTTTATCTTCAAATGAGTTATGGTTATTTGCAATTAAACAATATATAATATTAGTGTAATTGGCCATTACAATACATTAATAAAGGAGAAATTATTATGAATATAGGTTCAATAATAAAAGAATTAAGACAAAAGCAAAAGATGTCTCAAGAAGAGCTTGCAGAATATTTAGGTGTATCAACACAAGCTGTTTCAAGATGGGAGACATCAGTAAGTTATCCTGATATTACTTTATTACCTCTTATAGCAAATGTGTTCAATGTGACAGTTGACTATTTGTTAGGTACTGATAAATTTAAAAATGATAAATTAATTGAAGAAGTTACAAAAGAATATCATAAATACCAAGTTAAAGGTGATAATGTTGGAGCACATAAATATATGAAGGAAATTTATGAGAAATATCCACACGTAGAAAAGTTGCAACTAATGTACGCTGATTCTTGTAGTGCGGCACATAATGAAGACAAATCAATAATTGATGAAGGAATTGAAGTGCTTGAAAGACTTGTTAGACTTTCTTGTAATGAAGAGATAAAAAGCAAAGCATATGATAAGCTATTTTGGTTATATTTACATAAAAAAGATAAAGTAAAATTAAAAGATATATTTAATAATCATATTAAGCCAAAACTTAAAAAAGACTATTATTCATCATATGTGCTAGATGGGGAGGAATTGACAAAATATTGTCAACAAGAACTTTGTTGTATTATTGGTGATTTCTGGGATCAACTTATGGATATGAGAAAAAACGAAACTTATCCACTAAACGAAAAGGTAATTGCATTGGATAAATTTAATAAAGTTTGTCAAATTATGTTTGAAAATAAAGATTATCCAATACAAGTATTGTGGTATTTAAAAACAGTCAATAGATTCATTGCAATTGATTATTTAAAATTAGATGATATTGTAAAGGCATTACATCATCTCAAAATATGTTGTGAATGTGCTATAGAAAGTGATAGTAGACCAAAAGTTTTTAAACATACATCTTTGTTATTTAATCACATCGAAGATGATAGAGAACAAATTTCATATTCAGGTAATACAAAAATATATGGTAACGAATCTTTTGCTCTTTGGAATGATTTACAACGTGGTGATTTCGTTAAATTAAAAGGTAATGAAGAATATATAAAATTATTAGA